>CALVKJ010000008.1 GCA_944332675.1 uncultured Bacilli bacterium | reverse complement strand
TTTTAGGATAAGTTATTTTATCAGCTTGAGCACGCAAAGAACGAACTGCTGGACCTTTAGAATTATTAAGCATTTTTATTTGAATTTGAGATATATCAGCGATATGTCCCATTAAACCACCAAGCGCGTCTACTTCGCGGACAATTATCCCTTTAGCAGTTCCACCGATTGATGGATTACATGGCATATCACCAATATTTTTAATATTACCAGTTACTAAAAGTGTTTTCTTACCCATTTTAGCAGCAATGTGGCTTGCTTCTATTCCAGCATGTCCACCACCAACAACTATTACGTCATACATAATCTCACCTACTTTCCTAAACAAAAGTTACTAAATATATTATCAACTAGTTCATCTTGATAAGAGTCGCCGATTATTTCTCCTAAGTATTCCCAAGCAGACTTTAAATCTATCTCAATCATATCGATTGGCATATCATTTTTTAGGGCATTGTAAGCATTTTCAATTGTCGAATTTGCCTTATTTACTAAGTCTATTTGGCGAATATTTGATAAATAACTCATATCTTTATTAACAATACTATCTAAATTTAGTTTGTTTTTGATAGCATTTTTTAAAGATTCTAGTCCATTTACATCGACCGTATTTCCCAAAATTATTTCCCGGGAAATATTTCCCGGAATTTCTATTTTTTGTTCTAAATCTGATTTATTTACAAAAAATATTAAATTTTCAGAATCATATTTTTCCAGTAATTCCAGGTCTTCTTCGGTCAATTTTTCATTATTATTTGCAACGAATAATACAATATCTGCCGAATCTGCAGAACGTTTACTACGATCCACCCCAATTTTTTCAACAACATCATCTGTTTCTCTAATTCCAGCGGTATCAATAAAGTTTATAGCAACCCCATTTAGAGTAATTGATCCTTCAACAATGTCGCGTGTTGTGCCAGGAATATCAGTAACAATTGCTTTTTCTTCATCAAGCAAATGATTTAAAATACTACTTTTTCCGACATTAGGTCTTCCAATTATCGCAATATTTATTCCTTCTTTAATAATGCGACCATTTTTGGCACCATCAACTAAACTTTTTAATTCTTTAGTTATATCTGTTAAGTATTCATTCATTAAATTGTGAGTTACCTGTACTTCATCTTGATATTCTGGATAATCAATATTTACTTCAATATTTGCAAGTATTTTTACTATTTTTTCACGGATATTTCTGATTTTTTTAGTTAAAATTCCATCAACATTATTAATAGCTAAAGTTCTGGCAGCATCAGTTTTTGCAACAATTAAATCATTAACGGATTCCGCTTCTAAAAGATTAATACGACCATTTAGAAAGGCTCTTTTGGTAAATTCACCAGGTTCTGCTAATCTACATCCACAAGATAGTAATATTTCTAATACTTTTTCCGTAGTAGATTTACCACCATGGCAATTAATTTCAACAGTATCTTCAGTTGTATAAGTCTTAGGTCCACGCATTAGCATTACTAAAACCTCATCAATTACTTCATTATTATATTTAATATGGCCATAATGAATTGTATGAGTTTCTTTATCTGTTAAGTTACCATCAAATATGCTATCTACTATTTTTATGGCATCAGGTCCACTAACACGAACTATCGAAATAGCACCGATACCAATCGATGTTGATATTGCACAAATTGTATCTTCCATAATAAAAATACTTCCTTTCAACGGAAGTATTATAGCATAAATTAGGCAATTCTAAAAGGGTCAGATTGGGTTCCTGTGCCGGAGATGTATTGAACATCTGAATTTAGGTAGAATGTTGGACGAGTGTTACGACTACGTCCCATGTTGATGTCTATGCTAGAGCTTACATTGCTACCCACAAGGAACACACCATAGTCATTCTGCCAACAGCGGGAAATAGACCATTCAGTAGCGCCCAAATATGCCCAATTTGCATTTGTTGCTGAATAATTATATAACTCCGTTGTCCAATTACTCGGCGCTGCTGCGTAACCATAATCACTTACGTACATTAATCCTATTTTCATTGTTTCTTCATACCCTGTTTGGCCACTCCCCACTTCTACATTATAATATTGTTTTGCTGTGTAGGAATCATTTCGATCCATTCCTCCAACTTGCCATGTTGTTTCTGCTATTAGATTTTGCCATTCATTTTCTAATGTATTATAATATGTTTCGTTTAATGTTGTATATATATTCGGTTTTGTTGTTTCATTCCATGTTTTTGCATTGTCATCCCATAAATAACTTCCGTAAATTGTGGCTTTTATCAATTTTACTCGATATTCTCTAGAATAATTAAATAACCCTATAATTCTATATAGGTTATCTGCTGGGCAACTTTCTTCATCTGACCCAAAACAGACATAATTATTTGGATTAGCTCCTGCATATCTATATGAATTATCTCCCGCTTCTTGATCTGCATTTGTATAACTTCCCATTCCATCATGATAATAAAGCCCATTATCGCCATCGTTTGTATATTGACTGATTACATAGTCTGCTAAATAAACAACATCAGGTTCCTTATCAAAATAAACATAACATTTATCACTAGTATTAGCTTGCATCACTACTTTTTTATTTTCATCATCCCAAACTAAAGTACTGCCATTTTCACAACTAGACAATATTTCATTAAATATATATCCTTCCTGTGGCCAGGTTGTATCACTTGATACTTGATATTCTCCACTCCCCGCTTCTGTTTCATACATCATGGTTAATGCATTAGAATTAACAATATTCTCTTTAAAATTACTCTCATTACTTTTAACTACATTATCAATATTATTATTTATAAGTAACATTGCTATAATTACTAATAAAATTAATATTATTGCTATTAAAATAACATTAGATTTTTTTAATGATTTAATTACACTCATTTATTATCACCATTATTAAGATAACATATTTTTATGTTTTGTGCAACATTTGTGCTACATTTGAATTACATATTTTGCATACAACTTATATTATCATATTAATGGAGGCATTAGATTATGGCATTTATTTTAAGAGAAGATAGACAAGAAACAGAAAATAAAAGTATTAGATTCCTTATTCCATTAATTGAAGAAATAGAAAAATTTATTGAAAAGAAAGATGTAACTTTTTCAGGATTTGTATTACAAGCATGTAGATATGCATTAGATAATGCTGAGGAAAAAGAAGAAGATAAAGAAAAAAATAATTGATTAAATACATAAATAGTATTATTATATGATTAATCAATCGGAGGCTTTATGATAAATATTGATGAACTTGCTGTTATAGCTAATAGAAAAGAAGAAGAAAATCTTAGATTTAGAAGTTATTTAAAGATGCATGCTGATGATAAAGAATTAGATAAACAATTTAGAGAACTACATGAAAAATATTTTAAGATATATAACTGTAAAGATTGTAGGAATTGTTGTAAGAAATTAAATACATCTATGACTGAGGAAGAATTAGATACTATATGTAATAAATTGAATTTAGATAAAGAAGAATTGATAAGTAATGAATTAGAAATAAATACTAGTGGTAAGTACTCATTTAAATGTAATAGATGTAAGTTTTTAGATGATGATAATAATTGTTTAGTAGATAGTTGCTTGCCAGAATCTTGTAGGGATTATCCTTATACAAATAAAAGTGAGAGATTATTTAGTTTATATGGCATTATTGGTAATGCTAGTATTTGCCCTGTTGTATATGAAATACTAGAGGAATTAAAGAAAATTTATCACTTTAAAAGGTAGATAACTCACAATCATCTACCTTTTTCATTTACTAAAATTGTGTGTTCACACACTTTTGGTAAGTTGATTAAAAATTTTTCTTGACAACTATACTGAAAATTCAATACTATTCAGTATGATTGACAAAACTAATGATATTTATTTTTTTTCATTAGATTTGTCAATTTGATATTGATAATTTATATGAGTTATGGTATTTTTATATAAAGTTCGTACTCCAGTTCGCTTAGGGCGTTAGTCTAGGAATTTTGTATTAGACACTGGAACAGAACTTTTTTATTTGAGTTTATCAATCTAAAAAATTATTAACATTATATAATATTTCATCTATGCAATCTATAATATTATCTACGAAATATATATCTTTACAATCTTTTATTATACCATTGTTCATTTCTAGGAATATTTTTATCTTCTAATAATTCTTGGTGACTATATAAATTACCATTAGCTAAATATTTGATATCATTATCATATCCTTTATATAAATCTCTTCTCAAAGATTTTAGTTCTTCTAAAGCACTTAGTAATTTATATTTATTTACTACTAAATTCATTTCATTTAAATCATCAGTTTCAAATATATATTTGTTATTCATAAGTATTCCCTCCATTTCGTGTATATTTCAAAGTGCAAAAATTGCACTTTGAAATTTGCACTTTGCACTTTGAAAATAAATTAGCCTATAGTAACAAGTCATTTATAATATCATTAATGGATTTTGTAGTGTCTTCAAAAGTAATATCTTTAGCATAATTATGCTTTCTAGAGTACGACTTCCATCTTGTTTTTAAAATTAAACTATTTTTAATTACTGCTAATCCTTTTACAAAATCTATATTAAAATTACGATAATTAAAAGTATTTTTAATAGCATTTAGTAAATTGTTTTTATTTATTTTATTCCAATATAATGTATAAATTAAATATAGGTCATAATAATCTTTCATTCTGCTACTAGTTTCTAATTTACTAAATATTGATTCTAATTTTTCCGATATAATTGTTTCAATATTATAAGCCCAAATTTTAATTTTTTCCTCATCTAATAATGAATTATAATTAACTGTTACTGCACTAGGAGTAATCGGATCACCAGTAGCTATATCAAATTTTAGTAACTCTTTTATATTATCAAGTTTAAATGTTAAATGAACTCTAAAGCCACCATATTCATCTTCTTCTCTTATATTAGTAATATCATTAAATTCAAATATTACATTATCATTTAAATCAATATTTATAATTTCAGTAATTATTTTTATAGTATTTTCTTTTGTTAAATCAAAATTATTTAGTGCAGAATCAATATCCATTGTACTTCTATTTTCTAAGCCAAAAAATTTACTTAATAAGAATCCGCCCTTAATTATAAAATTATCTGCATACTTACTTTTTGAAAGTCTTAAAATAAATCTATCAAAAGCATAAAATTTTAATAGAATGTTAAATTCAATATTTTTTTCTTTAGCGATATTTTTCAATTTATTTTTTATTTGCATACTATTCATTGTACATCCCCACAAATTCCATTACTTCTTTGTTTATTCCCATAATGTTAGAATATTCAGATAGTTTTATTAAATCTTTATTTTTATCTTTTAGATACATTTTTACTGATTTTTTTACTTGTTCTAAGTCTAATTTATTTTTATATTTTATAATGTCACATATACATCTTTCCCGATCATAAGTTTTAACTTTATGGCCATATGGTGTTTTTACTTCAGTTAAACCTAAATTTAGAAATTCCTTTTTACATCTAATTATATTATGATTTTTATTTATTTTATCTACATGATAATTATTATCCATTGTTAAATCAAAATTATATGGAATTATTTCAGTTAATCCATAAAAATATAAAGCAGTAAATCTAGAAAAAATTACTTTAGGATATCTTAATTGAAATGTAAAAAAAGAATCTTCAATTGTTTCCTTAGAAATATAAATTCCCCTATTAACTTTCTCTATCATGTGTTTATCTAGCATTATTTTTAAATACATTCTATGAATTCCCAAATCAGTCAAGATTTTAGAAGTTATGTATCCACCATTTATTTTAATAAGATTTTCAATTATTTCTATATTATTTTCGGTTTGAAATTTGTTAATTTTTTTTAAGTCCATAAATAACCCCTTCTTTGACAAATACACCGTAATTATACAAAAATACGGTGTATTTGTCAAGATGTAATTCAAAAAAAAGAAGCTATTGCTCCCTATTCTGGTTTAATTACTACGTGTCTGTTTGGTTCTTCCCCTTCACTTTCTGTTTTAACACCTTTAAAATCAGTAAGAATGTTGTGAACCAATCTTCTTTCATATGAAGTCATATTATCAAGAGCTACAGGTATTTTTGTTTTAGCAACTTCTCTTGCTGTATTTTTAGCCAGTCTTTCAATGCTCTTTTGGATTTTTTCTTTATAATTTGAGACATCTAAATTAATTTTATAAAATATACCTGTGTCATTTTGAATCTTTTGTTTGGCAAGATTCTCTAATGCTTTTAACGTATGGCCATTTTTACCAATGATTATTGGATTATTATTAGAATACATCTTTATGGTAGTTCTTTCATCTTTTGTAACTACTTCAAAAGATACTTCAAGCCCCATATTTTCAATTATTTCTTTTAAAAATTCTTTTATAGCATCATTAATATCAGTCTTTTTATAAACTGTTACTTCTTTTAAAGTTCCTTGAAATAATTTACCTTTTTTATCATGAGATGTATAAACTATTTCATCTTTAGTTAAGTCATTTTCACTTAGAATTTCATCTAATATTTCTTCAGTAACTTTTCCATTCTTAATTATTTTTTCCATACTTCATACCTTCTTTCTTAACTAATTTATCCTTTATTTTTTCCTTTTTATTCCCCTTTTCATCTTTTTTCTTACGAGGTTTATTAGTTAAGGATCTATTATTAACCATATTGATAATAATATTTTGAATTGCAATGAATGCATATGTTACAATCCAGTAGAATGCTAAGGCAGTTGGAAGAGTAAGAGATGCATATACAACAATTACCAACATCACATAAAGCATTATTTTCATTTGTTTAGCCGCTTCAGGTGTTTGTTGCGGTGTTTGAGTCATTGTTTGGCGGAATGAAAAATATGTTGATACTGCGATTAATATTAATAATAGTATATATAAGTAATTACCTTGAGATAGTCCAACAGTTGGTGTCATACCTAAATCAAAACCAAATAATGTTTCTTCATAAATTGCAGGTGTACGATATATTGCTTGTAAGAAGGCAAAGAACAATGGAATTTGTATTAAAGCCATCAAGCAACCTACCATCGGATTTACTTTATACTTTTTATAAATAAGCATTGTTTCTTGACTTTTAGCCATCAAAGATTCATTATCTGTGCGATTACGATATTTTCGTTCAATCTTTTCTATTTCTGGCTGAGCCTTACGCATGTTAATTGTTTGTTTAGAACTTTTAATTGTAAATGGTAATAATATAAGTCTAATTGCTAAACCTATTAATATTAAGGATACACCTAAGTTACCAATTAGATTTCCTAACTTTAATATTAAGAATGCTAATGGTTTAACAAATAGAAATTCCCATAATCCTGAACTTTCTGTTGATGATAGATTATAATCTTCACAACTTGGAAGTTCTTCAAAATCATATTTTAATTGATCTTTATTTTCTTCATATAACTTATATAGTTCACCATCATTTTCTGGCAAACATAAGATATCTTTTTGAAGCATTTGACCAGTTTCTTCGTAGGTAATTATATTACCATCTTCATCTTGAATGTAATTTGAGGTACCACAACCACTAGTAAGTAAAAGTATACATACTAAGGCAAATACCTTGAATTTATTTTTCATATTTTTCCTCTTTCTTAAGAATTTTTTTCATCTCTTCATCTAGTGTTTGATAGGAAGTATTTTTTGCTTCCTTCTTAATCATTATAATATAATTATGATAATTTTTAAATAGTAAACGGTTATTATCAATGAGATTTCTAAATATTCTTTTCATTTTATTACGTTCTACAGCGTTGCCTAACTTTTTGCCAACAGCAATACCAAAGTTAGGTTTTGGAAAACTTTTTTCTAAAGAAAAAATAATCATGTATTTATTTGAAACTTTTTTTCTGGTATTAATTATTTTATTGAAATCTTCGTGTTTTTTAACCATTTCATAGCGTTTCATAAAATTTTCTCCTTAGGAAAAAAACCACATTAAAGTGGTTTTTACTTGCACAAAACTTTGCGTCCCTTGCGGCGACGATTATTTAATACTTTTGTACCTTTTCTAGCAAAAAATCCATGTTTTTTTGCTTGTTTTCTTTTATTTGGTTGGTAAGTTCTTTTCATAATACAATTTCTCCTTTTCTTTAGCCCTCTTATTATAATATTAAATTCTAAGATAAGTCAAGAAAAACCGTGCCTTTTAACGTTTTCTTTGTAAAATTGAAGCGTTTTTTTCAATATTATACCAGTTGGCAAATTCTAAAAAAGCATCAGTTGAAGCAATTTTCTTACGATTTTTTCTTTCTTCTTCACTCATTTCTGCTAGAGTTTTAGTATAACCTGCAGGAATAAATATGTACCAAAGATCTGACCATTTTTGATTACTATCATTTCCTCTTAAATTTTTGGCTAAAGTTCCTTCGTGAGAACCCATAAATTGGTGTAAATATTCGCCATCATAGTAAGATAAGCATTCAGTAAAACGACATGCCCTATTGCTAATTCCTTCCATAAGTTTTAGTATACCTTCAATGCCAATAGTTTTTAAAGCAAAATTAACAAATGCCTTAGGAAATCCATTTAACTCATCTATCCAAAATCCACAATCTAGAGAAATACAAGGCTTTTTTACTAAGTTGAAACCCTTTAAAACTT
The DNA here is from genome assembly GCA_944332675.1 of uncultured Bacilli bacterium. Taxonomy (GTDB): domain Bacteria; phylum Bacillota_I; class Bacilli_A; order RF39; family UBA660; genus Onthocola_B. The sequence continues at coordinate 24,220 of CALVKJ010000008.1, read as the reverse complement.
TGGTTTTTGATATATAAGCAATATCATCACTTCTGGGTTCATCTAAATCATATTCAAAAATTTCTAAATCAACATCCTTAAGTATTCTTTTAGCACTTTCAATTTTTCCTTTGTTATGAGTTACAAATACTATTTTTTCCATATTTCCTCCGTATAACCATTGTATCAAATATTTAGGTAATATATTGGACACAATTATAATTTTAGATTATTTTCATTATATTTTTCTTCTAATACAATGTAATCTTTAATATCATCTAGTTTAAATAACCTTATTTCTTGGCGTAATTCACAAAATGCCGCGATATACCATTTATCTAAATAGTTAAATAATTCAGCTGGATGAATAATTCTTTCGGTTAATCCTGAATTTATGGAGAAAAATTTAATTTTAACTTTATTTTTATTGACTATTGCCCTTTTCATTATTATATACATCTTTTCTTTTACAGGAGTTTCTAACTTTAAAAAGTTACTATTATCATAAAGTTGATAACCCCCATATTTACCAGTATATGATTTTATATAAATACCAGTTTGATCTAATTCTTCTTTATATCGCCGAATCATTCTTGGTGATACTTCTAATACTTTTGATAATTCATCAATACTGTGTATTTGATTATCTTTTAATATTTGAAGCATATTTAACATATTAGCAATTTTGTTCATAATTATTCCCCTACTAAATTTTAAGGGATAATAAAAAAATTTGCAAGAAAGACACAACTTATCCACATAAATTGTGGATTGTTGATAAAATGTGGATAACTATTAAAAATAATCAACACAATTAACAACATGTTATTAACTTGGCTGTTGATAGTTTGTTGGTATGTTGATATTGTTTATTTGAATTTGTTGATAATATGGATAAGTCGATTTATGTCAGATTTTGTCGAACTTTTTTTGTTGATAGTTTTGGGGATAAAAATTTTTGATAACTTTCCTCTTTTCATTTTTAAAAAAATGGTTTAAAATGTAATCAGTGAAATGTTGTTAGTGGGGTGAGGTTTTGAAGACAGATGAACTTTTTTCTCAATTTTTAAATGATATTCAAGGTCAAGTTAGTCAAAATGCTTTTACTATTTGGTTTTCAAAACTTGAACTACTTTCAATTGTTAACAATGTAGTAACAATAAAAGTTCCAATGGAGATTCATAAGCAAATGCTTAGTGAAACTTATAATGATATAATTGATGCTTCATTTTTTTCTCTAACAGGAGTTAATTATACTTTTAAATATATTACAGAAGATGAAGTAGAAACTTTTACCCAACCAGTAGTTGAGGAAGAAAAGGTTAATAAAGAAGTAGAGTGGAATACTAATTTAAATCCGAAATTTACTTTTGATAACTATATTGTTGGTAACTCTAATAGACTGGCATTTGTTGCAGCGAGAGCCGTTGCAGAGGCACCAGGAACAATACACAATCCTTTGTTTATATATGGAAGAAGTGGACTTGGTAAGACACATTTGATGCAAGCAATAGGAAATTATATTCATGAAAACAGTGATAAAAAGGTATTATATACAACTAGTAATGAATTTATGACAGAGTTTACGGGAATTGCAAGCGTAGATAAAGGAAATAGTATAAACTATGCTAACGAATTTAAGAATAAATACCGAAATGTTGATGTATTAATAATTGATGATATCCAATTTTTAGTTGGAGCAGAGCGGACACAACAAGAGTTTTTTCACACTTTTAATGCCTTACATCAAGCAAATAAACAAATAATTATTAGTAGTGATAAGAGTCCAGACGACTTAAAAAAGATAGAAGAACGGCTTAGAAGTAGATTTATGTGGGGGCTTCCAGTGGATATTTATCCACCAGATTTCAACCTTAGATGTGAAATAATTAAAGCTAAAGTTAAAAACACTAGTATTGAAACAAAATTAACTGATGATGCTATTGAATATATTGCTAATTCCTGTGTTAATGATGTAAGACATATCGAAGGAACTATCAATAGATTACTCGCTTACTCAGCAATGATGGTACCAGATAAGATAACTCTTGATTTTGCTAATGAAGCACTTAAAGATTATGTAACTACCAACATATTTATCAACAATTCAATTGCATCAATTCAAAATGCTGTTGCTGCTTACTTTAAAATATCGGTGGAAGACTTAAAAAGTAAGCGAAGAACGAATAGTGTTGTAAGACCAAGGCATATAGCAATGTATTTGTGTAGGGAAGAAACTGATGAGAATTTAGCAAAAATTGGCCTGGAATTTGGGGGAAGAGATCACTCCACAGTATCAACAGCAATAGATAAAATAAAGGAAGAGTTAGAAACAAATGAGAACTTGCAAAATTGTTTAAATGATATAAAGAAAACGTTACAATAATGTTGATAAATGTTTAATAAAATTTGTCGAAAAAACAGGGAAATTTTATGATATAATATAGTTATCAACATTATTAACTCTATTAATAAAATAATTATTTATAATATATAAGAAAGAAGGATGGAGAATATATGAAATGGACGATTGAAAAAACTGTAATTTTAGAAGCATTAAACAATGTAACAAAAGCTTTATCACAAAGGACTACAATACCAGTATTAAACGGAATTGTATTCGATATTAAGAATAGTGGAATTGAACTGTTAGCAAGTGATTCTGAACTAACTATTAAAGTAATGATTCCTGAAGAAAATATCAAACATTTAGAAGGTAGTGGAAGAATTATTATTCAAAGTAAATATTTTGTTGATATGATTAGAAAGATGCCTGCAGATGTAATTGATTTTGAAATTGAAGATAATTTAAAGATCAAGATATCAACACCAAGCAACCAATATAGACTTAATTGTTATAATCCTAATGATTATCCAAATATTAATCTTGAAAAAAGTGATGATGCTATAAATATTGATTCCGAAAAATTAAGAGAAATAATTGCTCAAACTTCATATGCATTATCAACACAAGAAGTAAGACCAATACTTACAGGGATTAATTTAAAAATAAACGGGGATATATTAGAATGTATTGCAACAGATTCATATAGATTATCTAAGAAAAATATTAAGTTAACAACTCCAGTTAATAAATTAATTAATATAGTAATTCCTGGTAGAAGTATAACAGAACTTGAAAAGATCATAAGTGATGATGATAATGTGGAAATCCATGTATTTACTAACAAAATACTATTTATTTATAAAAATATTTATGTTCAAAGTAATTTACTTAGTGGAACTTATCCAGAAACTAGCCACTTTATACCAAATGATTTTGCATATATGATCAATTTAAATTTGAAAGAATTTTATGATGCAGTAGATAGAGCAGCATTGTTAGCTCAAAATAAAGAAAAAAATATTATAAAGATGCATATAGAAGATAAAGAAATGGTTATTACTTCTACTAGTAATGAATTAGGAAATGCTGAAGAAAAGCTACATATTGATTGTAATAATAAAGAAAAGATTGAAGTTTCATTTAGTTCTAAGTATATGATGGATGCTTTAAAGGTAGTAAAAGAAGAAAATATATTCTTACTTTTAAATACTGATGATAAGCCAATTTTAATTAAACCAGTTACTGATGAATCGTTGATCGAACTAATTTTACCGATAAAAACGTATTAAAATTGAACAATTTATAAGTTGTTCTTTTTTTTCGACAAAATTTTTGTTTTTGGTGTGCTAGAATAGGCCCTCAAGAGGTGGGTTTATGGATTATATTATCAATAAAAATACTTATTATTTAATGTATGATGATAACAAAACAATTATTAATGAATTATCAACAGAACTAATAATTCCAGGGAATAATTTAAAAAATATTTTAGAAAATAGTTGCGAATATTATGGTAGTTCTTTACAGGGAAGAATAATTGGGGCTAGAAAATTGATCAATAGTAGATATAAAATACCTATTATAATTAGTGAAAAGAATAACATTTTATTTTTTCCTTTGAGTGGAAAGAAAAATGGTGAAGTTATTTGGTTTAATTTTGGAATGATTAAAAGTTATGAGAAAGATGGAGAGTTTGTTAGTATTACATTTAATGATGGTGAAATAAAAAAATTTATGATATCTTATGCAATATTAAATAATCAAATACTTAAGTGTAGTAGAATGTTAATAATTTATATGAATAGGGGTTAATTATAGAATTATATAAGAAAAAAATTAACTATTTTAAAAAAGAATTAATTATTTATGATTTTAGTATCTAAAAGTCGTTTTTTGCTTTAAAATGGCTTTATTTTGTGTTATAATTAATATGTGTATAGGTATACCACAATACCTTTAATTTTAAATACTAACTGTTAAAGGGGGTAAATCGTGAAAATTGAATCAATAAACTTGGTTAATTTTAGAAACTATGAAAAGTTAAATGTCGAGTTTGATAATTTTTTAAATATTTTTTATGGTAAAAACGGATCAGGTAAAACTAATTTAATTGAAGCAATTTATTTACTATCTTTAACAAAGTCATTTAGAATAAGTAATGATAAATCTTTGATACGTAAGGGAAATATTAAGACAAAAGTAAGAGGTGAAATCAGAAAAAACGAGGATTTATCAAGTTATGCGGTTACAATAAGTAATGATGGTAAGACAGTAGAGATTGATGATAACAAAGTTGATAAAATAAGTGATTATGTATCAAAAATCAATGTAATACTCTTTAATCCTGTCGATACAAGATTAATTGATGATGCTCCAGCGGAGAGAAGAAAGTTATTAAATATCGAGATAAGTCAACTTTATAAAGAATATTTAGTAATATTAGCAAATTATAATAGAGTACTTAAGCAGCGAAATTTTTATCTTAGAAGTATGTATGTTAATGGTAATAACGATACAAGTTATTTAGATATTGTTACTAAAAAGTTAGTAGAATATGGCTGTTTAATTGCTAAATATCGTCGCGAATTTATTGAAAATATTAATAAATATATTACGGATATTTATGTAAGTATTTTTAAAAGTGGAGAATTAAAAATAAAGTATGTATCTGGTTATAAAAATAAAACTGCTAGCGAGTTATTAAAAAGTTATCAAAAGAATTACAGAAAAGAAATGGAAGCTGGTAAGACTTTACTAGGTGTTCATCACGATGATATAGAGTTTGTCTTAGATAATAATAATTTGAAAGAATGGGGAAGTGAAGGGCAAAGAAAAAATGCTATTATATCATTCAAACTTGCGGAATTAAATGTAACAAAGGATATAAAAAAATATTATCCAATACTTATTTTAGATGATTTATTTAGTGAACTTGATAAAGAAAAGATAACAAATATCTTAAAGATGTTGAATGAAGAAGTACAAACATTTATTACAACGACGGAGATTAATAAGGTAGATAAAAAAATTATCAAAAAGGCTAAGATTTTTAAGGTTGATAGTGGTAACATTAAGGAGGAAGAATAGAATGAAAGAAACACATTATACAGATTCAGATATTCAGGTTCTTGAAGGCTTAGAAGCTGTTCGTAAAAGACCTGGTATGTATATTGGATCAACTGGTGAGAGAGGATTACATCACTTAGTTTGGGAAATTGTTGACAATGCAGTTGATGAAGCTTTAGCGGGTTTTTGTGATGATATTGAAGTAATTGTTGATAAAGGTGATGTTATCGAAGTTCGCGATGACGGTCGTGGTATTCCAACAGGTATCAATGAAAAGACTGGTTTATCAACAGTTGAAACAATATTTACAGTGCTTCATGCTGGAGGTAAATTTGGTGGTGAAGGATATAAGGTAAGTGGAGGACTTCACGGTGTTGGAGCATCAGTTGTTAATGCTTTATCAAAGTGGTTGGAAGTTAAGATTTACCGAGATGGAAATGTTTATTATCAACGTTTTGAAAATGGTGGACATCCAGTTGAACCACTTAAAATTATCGAAACTTGTGATCCAGAGAGAACAGGAAGTACAGTAAGATTTGAACCAGATGAAGAAATATTTAGGGAAACTACACATTTTGATTATGATACATTATATAAAAGATTACAAGAAATTGCTTTTTTGAATAAAGGACTTAGAATTAATTTATATGATTTAAGAGAAGATGATAAACACGATACTTTCCTTTATAATGGTGGTATTATTGAATATGTAGGGATGCTTAATAAAAATAAAAATGTGCTTCACGATGATGTAATTTATTTAAGTGGAGAAGAAGATAATATTTTCTTTGAAGTAGCATTTCAATATAATGATGGTTATAACTCTAATATTTATTCGTTTACGAATAATATTAATACTTATGAAGGTGGAACTCATGAAGATGGAGTAAAACTTGCATTAACGAGAGTTATCAACAATTATGGTAAAAATCAAAAGTTATTTAAAGATAAAGATGAATCATTGTCAGGTGAAGATGTTCGTGAAGGTCTTACAATGATTATTTCTTGTAAACATCCTGATCCACAATTTGAAGGTCAAACTAAGACAAAACTTGGTAATAGTGAAGTTAAAAAGATTGCGAGCGATGTTTTTAGTACAGGATTTGATCGTTATTTGATGGAAAATCCCCAAGTGGCAAGGGTGATTATTGAAAAAGCTATGTCAGCATCTCGAGCTAGAATTGCTGCAAAGAAGGCTAGAGAATTAGTAAGACGTAAGGGAGATTTAGAAATTACAGCATTCTATGGAAAACTTACGGATTGTAAGAGTAAAGATCCTAGTGTATCGGAAATATTCTTAGTCGAAGGGGATTCAGCTGGTGGATCTGCTAAAAATGGAAGAGATTATATGACTCAAGCAATACTGCCTTTACGTGGTAAGATTTTAAATGTTGAAAAGGCTAGACTTGATAGAGCTTTAGGAAATGAGGAAATTAAAACAATTATTACCGCTTTTGGTACAGGCATTGGTGATGAATTTGATTTGTCTAAGTTAAGATATGATAAAATCATCATTATGACCGATGCTGATGTCGATGGATCGCATATTAGAGTATTGTTGTTAACACTTTTCTATCGTTTCTTTAGACCAATTGTAGAAGCAGGACACGTTTATGCAGCATGTCCACCACTTTATAAAATAACTCATGGCAAAACAATAAAGTATGTACTTGACGATGATGAAAAAGATGAATATTTAGCAAGTTTACCTGCGAATGTTAAGCCAGAAATATCAAGAAATAAAGGGCTAGGAGAAATGGATCCTGATGAACTTCGAGATACAACAATGGCAAAAGAAACAAGAATTTTACGCCAAATAACAGTAGAAGATTTACAAGCGGCAGATGCAGCATTTGAAAAATTAATGGGAGAAGAAGTAGAACCAAGAAGAGAATTTATTGAAAAGAATGCTGGTTATGCGATCTTAGATATTTAGGGAGGTTATGATGGATAGAGTTAAACAAAATAATATAGTTGATGAAATTGAAAAGTCATTTTTGGACTATTCGATGAGTGTTATTGTATCCCGGGCAATCCCTGATTTACGAGATGGATTAAAACCAGTGCATAGAAGAATATTATATTCAATGTTTGAATCTGGTTATACTCCTGATAAGCAATATCGTAAATGTGCAAGAGTTGTTGGGGATGTAATGGGAAAATATCACCCTCATGGAGATAGTTCAATTTATGATGCATTGGTAAGAATGGCACAAGATTTTAGCTATCGTTATGTTTTAGTTGATGGTCATGGAAATTTTGGTAATATGGATGGCGATGGTGCTGCAGCAATGCGTTATACTGAATCACGGCTTTCTAAAATTTCTTTAGAACTTTTAAGAGATATTAACAAAAATACGATTAATTTTGAACCAAACTTTGATGAAACGGAAATGGAACCTGAAGTTTTACCTAGTAGATTTCCTAATATTTTAGTAAATGGAACAATGGGTATTGCTGTAGGGATGGCAACAAATATTCCACCACATAATTTAGGTGAAGTGATCGATGGATGTGTTGCTTATATTGATAATCCTGATATAGATACTGATGGATTGATGCAATATGTTAAGGGGCCAGATTTTCCAACTGGAGCTATTATCTTAGGAAATTCTGGTATAAGAAAGGCTTATGAAACTGGTAAAGGAACAATTACTATCAGAGCGAAAGCAGAAATTGAAGAAGAAGGAAATAAACATCGTATTGTTATTACAGAAATTCCTTATGGAATAAATACTTTAGAGTTAAAGAAAAGAATTGGTGAATTGGTTAGAGATAAAGTTCTTGAAGGAATTGCTGATTATCACGAAGAAACTAACTTAGAAAATGGTATAAAAATAGTAATAACTCTTAAGAAAGAAGCAAACGGTAGTGTTGTTTTAAATAATTTATATAAACATACTCAATTACAAACAACTTTTGGTATTAACTTACTTATGCTAGATAATAGAACTCCTATAACTTTAGGTTTAAAGAGTATTATCTCGAAGTATATTGATTTTCAAAAAGAAGTTATTATTAGAAGAACACAATTTGAACTTGATAAAGCTGAAAAACGTGTACATATCTTAGAAGGATATAAGATTGCTTTAGATAATATAGATGAAGTTATTAAGATTATTAAAGAATCAAAGGCAGATGCTGAAGCAAAAGAAAAATTGATGTCAAGATTTGGCTTTACTGAAATTCAAACTGATAACATTTTAGAATTAAAATTACGTCGTTTGACAGGTTTAGAACGCGAAAAAATTGAAGAAGAGTTAAATGCATTGCACATTGAAATTGATCGTTTACGTGGCATTTTAGCGGATAATAATAAGGTATTAGCTATTATTAAAGAGGAACTGCTAGAAATTAAAGACAAATATGGCGATGAAAGAAAAACTAAAATCGATATGACTGCAGTTGATTTTATCGAAGATGAATCTTTGATACCAGAAGAAAATATTTTGGTTGTTCTTACACATAATGGTTATATCAAGAGGACTACTGCGGATACCTTTAAATCACAAAATCGTGGAGGAGTTGGTATTAAAGGAATGTCGACGAATGATGAAGATTTTGTTGAACATATGATTAACTTATCAACTCATGATTATGTATTATTCTTTACAAATAAAGGTAAAGTTTATAGATTGAAAGGTTATGAAATACCTGAATATAGTAGACAATCTAAAGGATTACCGATAGTTAATTTATTACAAATCGATAAAGAAGAAAAGGTTAATACAGTTATCAACATTAATAGTGAAGATGAGTGTAAATATTTGTTATTTGCTACTAAAAAGGGTATTGTTAAGAAAACTTTAGTCAGTGAATTTGAAAATATACGTAATAGTGGTAAGATTTGTATAACATTACGTGATGACGATGAATTAATTGATGTTAAAAAGACAACTGGTGAAAATCTAGTATTACTTGGTAGCAGTGCTGGAAGAATGGTTAAATTTAATGAAGAAGAAATTCGTGTTATGGGTAGAACTGCTAGTGGTGTAAGAGGAATTAATTTAGAAGATAGCTTGTGTATTTGTTGTGAAATTGTCAATGAAGAAGATCTAATTTTACTGGTTACAGAAAAGGGTTATGGTAAACAAACATATGTTCGTGAATTTAGACAAACTAAGAGAGGCAGTAAAGGAGTTAAAGCTCTTAATATTACTGAAAAGAATGGTAACTTGGTTGCTGTGGAAATTGTAAAACCTGATAAGGAACTTGTAATTATGACTGATTCTGGTATGACAATGCGAATGCCAATTGATCAAATATCTGTTTTAGGTCGAGTTACTCAAGGCTTAAGATTGATTCATTTAAGAGATAATCAAAAAGTGTCGACGATTAGTTTAGTTGATAAAGTTGTTGAAGAAGATAGTTCTATAGAATTGGATTCTGATCAAATAGATACAAATATACAAGAATAGTGTTAGAATGTTTCACGTGAAACATTCTTTTTTATGCAATTTTAATAATTTGCTTAATTATTTATAAAATTTTTCAAATATAGCTAAATATTTTAAAAATTAATCTATGTTTCACGTGAAACATAAGATGTTAATAATTTGTTTGCAAAAATCAAATGCACAAATTGTTAAACAAAAATATTTTTATTTGAATTAATATTTTGTGTTGTTTATTTTTATCTTTTTTTAAGACATATGTTTCACGTGAAACATATGTTGATAAGTTGTTTTTAATTTTCTTATCAACAGGTAAAAAGTTTTATATTCTGTGAAATATTTTTTATTTAAACATAAAATAAATTTTGATAATTTGGTGCAATATTTATAATTTTTTTCAAATATAGCTAAAATTTTCAAAATTGATTTATGTTTCACGTGAAACATTGTTGATAAAATGTTATTATTAATAGAAATTAATTTATAATTTTTTTATTTTGATCATTTTATATTTATGGTATTTGTTCGAGTGATGTTTCACGTGAAACATCATCTGTTGACAACTGGTGATTAATTTATATTTTTCTAGTTAAAGTACATTTTAATGTTCCACGTGAAACATTGGATGTTAATAAAATGTTTATAGGAAGAAACACATAATTGCTAAAATAAATGTTAATTGTTTATCTTAATTTTTTTGAAAAATGTTTCACGTGAAACACGAACAAACGTTTAAGTTATACTTAGTGTATAGAATTTTTAAATTTTAATCATTAAATTTTAAAATTTAACTATAAATTTACAAGAAAATGTAAAAAAATAGCCAAATTTTAAATTTTTATTTAAAGATACATTATTTCCCGGGAAATATAATGAAAAAACAACTTTTTTGTACAATTATTTTAATTAATTTTGTTTTTGCAAATTAAAAAATCCCAGAAGTATGCCGAAAAATAGCTATATTTTTTAAATGCAAAAATTATTATAATAAGTTATCAACAAAAAAATTGAACAAATTTAGAATATTTCCCGGGAAATATTTATGATTAAGAATTGGATACTATTTGACATATTTATTATAATTTGCTATTATTTATTCGTGCAACAATTATGCTGTAACCTGGTCAGAATCGGAAGATAGCAGCCACATCAGCCTCTATTTGTGTGCACTTTTTATTTGGAGGTTTATTGTGGATCATTATTTAAAAAAAATTATTGAATTATCAACAAAATCTTTAGAAACTAACGATGTTCCTATTGGAGCAATAATAGTAAAAGATAATAAAATAATTGGTGAAGGATTTAATACTAGAGAAAGAGATCAAAATATTTTAGGCCACGCAGAAATTAATGCTATAAAAGAAGCTAGTGCTAGACTTAATAATTGGAATTTAAAGGGATCTATTTTATATGTTACATTAAAGCCTTGCGCAATGTGTATGGATGTTATTAGAGAATCTAGAATAGATTTTGTGTATTATTTACTTGATAAACCCAAAGAAAAGTTTGAGTATAGCAAAACAGCAGTTCATAATTTTGATGATTCTAGTGCTCAAGAAGAATACTTAAAAATATTAAAAGATTTTTTTAAGAAATTACGAGAAAAAAAGTAAGAATTATGATATAATTTTAATGGAGGGTTATCAATGAATTATAAAGTATTATATAGAAAATATCGTCCTGATAGTTTTGAGGGTTTAATTGGACAAAATCACGTAGTAGAAATACTTAAAAATTCAATTAAAGAAAACAAAATAGCACACGCTTATTTATTTTCAGGACCTAGAGGAACAGGAAAAACATCAACTGCTCGTATTTTAGCTAAATCAATTAATTGTTTAGATAATAAAAATGGTGTAGCTTGTGGAAAATGTGCTAATTGTATATCTTTTAATGGTAATCCCGATATCATCGAAATAGATGCGGCTTCAAATAATGGAGTAGATGAGATAAGAGAACTTATTAATAATATAAAAATTATGCCAACATCTTTAAAATATAAGGTTTATATTATTGATGAAGTTCATATGCTTAGTCAAAGTGCTTTTAATGCTTTATTATTAACACTTGAAGAACCTCCAGAACACGTTATATTTATTTTAGCAACTACCAATATTGAAAGTGTACCTATTACCATTTTATCGCGTTGTCAAAGATTCGATTTTAAGCGTATAGGCAATGCCGATTTGTTGAAACAATTAAAGTTTGTTTGTGATTCTGAAAAAATTGATTATGATGAAGATGGATTAACGGAAATTGCTAATTTGGCAGATGGTGGTTTAAGAGATGCTCTTAGTATCTTAGATCAATTATCAAAAAACGAAGAAAAAATAACTACTGATTTAGTTGTACGAGAAATAGGAAGTATTTCTAATCAAAAAATTACCGATTTAATTAAAACAATTGCTAATAATGACATTGAAAATTTTGAAAAAATAATGCAAAGTTTTCAAGAAAATAGCCTAAATTACAAAGTAGTTATTAAAAAAATAATTTATTCTTTAAGTCAAATAGCTGTTGAAAAAATTAAAGGTAATAGTGATATTACAATGGATTATGACACTTGTAAAAATATAATATTGGATTTAAATAATTTAATAAATAAAATAAATATAAATGTCGATCCATATTTACTTATTAAAATAACGCTTTTAGGTTATATGAATGTGAATAATAATTTGATAGATAAACCTAAAAAAATAGAAGAAAATACCGAAGAAAAAGAAAGTGTTAAAAAAGAAATTGTAAAAAATGAAGTCAAAACAAAAGATAATTATCTAATAAATAATGAACTAATAGATATTCAAATTAATAATTGTTTTGTTAACGCTTCAAAGATATATTTGAAAGATTTACAAGAAAAATGGAAGAATTTTATTGCGAGTGTGGATTCGGCTTTAATAAAGGGCTTAGTTAGTGATACAATGGTTGTAACAGCATCTGATAAGTATGCAATACTTGTTACGACGATAAATCACCAAGAAATAGAAATAAATGCAAATTTAGCTAATATTAAGAGGTTGTTTGATGAATACAGTAAAGCTTCATATACATTAGTTTTTATAAGTGAAGATAAATGGAATCAAGAAAAACAAAAATATATTAATAATTTGCAAAAACATTATAAATATACCTATATTTCAGAAGATATTGAAGAAAATAAAGCTACACAGGAAGATAGTGAAGATATAACTTCGATAGCTACTGATTTATTTGATATAGATAAAATAGAAATTGAATAAGAAAAGGAGAGAAATTTATGAATATGCAACAAATAATGCAACAAGCACAAAGAATGCAAAGAGAAATAACTAAGAAAAAGGAAGAAATTGATAATTCTACTTTTGAAGGAAAATCAGAATGGGTAAATATTACTTTTAATGGTAAAAGAGAAATTTTATCTTTTAAAATCACTAAAGAAGGAGTGATTGATGAAGATGATAAAGAAATGTTAGAAGATATGATTATGATTGCAATTAAAGATGCTTTTAGTAAAATTGATAAAGAAACTGAAAGTAAATTAGGTCAATATGCTTCGATGAGTGGATTGATGTAATATGATTTATCCTGCATCGCTGGAAAAGTTAATCAATTATTATAAAAAGTTGCCAGGAATTGGAGAAAAAAATGCCGAAAGAATGGCTTTAGCAACCCTGAATTTTAAAGAGGAAGATGTTGAAAATTTTGCTGATGCTTTAAAAAATGTAAAAACTAAAATAAAAAAATGTAGTATTTGTGGACATTTATCAGAAGATGAAGTATGTAATATTTGTGCTGATGAATCTAGGGATCATAATGTGATATGTGTAATTGAAGATTATAAGAGTGTTTTTTCATTTGAGAAAGTTGGAAATTATCACGGTGTTTATCACGTATTAAATGGTCTTATTTCTCCAGCAGATAACATAGGTCCTGATAATATAAATTTAGCATCATTGGTTAAAAGAGTTGAAAAATTAAAAAATCCGGAGTTAATTTTAGCTTTAAAATCAACTGTTGAAGGGGAAACAACTACACTTTATATAAAGAAGATATTTGAACATAAAGACGTAATGATTTCTAGGCTTTCATATGGTATTCCAATGGGAGCAGAAATAGATTATTTAGATATTATTACGCTTGATAAAGCATTGGAAGATCGCAAGAAAATTTCTGAATAAATTTTATATTAATTTCATATGTTTTGGTAAAGAGGATGCATATGAAAGATATAATAATTACAGTATTAAAAAAAATAGTATTTGCAATCTGTTTAGTCTATGCTTTTAATTTAGTAGCATCAGGCTTAAAAATATTTATTCCCATCAATCTTATTACTGTAAGTGTTGTAGCTTCTTTAGGTATGTGTGGATTACTGGCTTTAATTGCAATATATTTTGTACTATTGTAGGGAGGATTAATGGCATTAAAAGAATTAGAAAAGCTAGTAAAATATTATCATGAGAATAAAATTTCTCATGTTTATTTAGTGGAAACAAATAATATAGATGCTTGTTTAAATGATGTCAAAGATATTGCCAAGCAAATTTTTTGTTCAGATAAATATACTGATAATTGTGTTAAATGCAATATATGTAATTTAGTAGATCAAAATTATTTGCCATCACTTGAGATAATTGAACCAGATGGTAGTACAATAAAAAAAGAACAAATACTTGATTTAAAAAGAAAATTTAGTACAGTGCCAATATATACTAAAGATAATATTTATATTATAAAAAAGGCTGAAGCAATGAATCAGGCATCTGCTAATACGATGCTTAAGTTTTTAGAAGAACCTGAAGAACATATTATTGGCTTTTTTATTACAACTAATTTAAATAATGTTATTCCTACAATTCGTAGTAGATGTGAAGTTATTAAAGCTATGTATGATATACACGAATTAAATATTGATTCTTTATTTGACGAACAAAATAAGAAATTTTTAGATATAGCATATAAATACTTGGAAAAAATTGAAGTGGAAAAAAATAATTCAATAATGTATAATAAAGAAGTAGTAATTAGCCAAATTACGGAAAGAGAAGATATTAAAACTCTATTTAAAATAATACTGATTATTTATGAAGAATTTTTTAAAAGTTCTTTAAAATTAAATAATAAAGCTCAGTTATTTGCAAATATGCACTTTTTAAGTAATTTAAGTAGTCAGGATTTGTTAAAAAGAATTAAATTAGTAACAACATTTTTAGATGATATTTCTTGTAATGTTAATTTGGAATTGCTATTAGATAAGTTTATAATAGAATTGAGTGATATTTAAATGGAAAAAGTATATGGTATAGTATTTAAAGATGGAACAAAAACCTATTTTTTTAAAGGTGAAGAATCTTATAAAAAAGATGATTATGTAGTAGTAGATACCGAAAAAGGACTACAATATGCAAAGGTTGTTCAAGTTTATGATAATAAAGCTGTAGATGAATCTTTAAAAAGTATTGTCAGACTAGCAAATGAAGAAGATACAAAAAATTACTTGAAAAATTTAAAAGACGCCGATCAAGCTTTAAAAAAATGTAATAAGTTTATAGAAGAATTGAAATTAAATATGAAGGTTATAAATGCCCAGTTTA
This sequence comes from uncultured Bacilli bacterium, assembly GCA_944332675.1. Lineage (GTDB taxonomy): Bacteria > Bacillota_I > Bacilli_A > RF39 > UBA660 > Onthocola_B. The sequence goes on along the minus strand of CALVKJ010000008.1, from coordinate 8,858 downwards.
CTTTGGAAAGAACCCAGTTATTGTTTAATTTTACGGCAGATGATCGAGTTGATTTTCGAGAACTTGCTAAAAAGTTAGCTAGTATATATCACACTAGAATTGAATTACGTCAAATAGGGGCTCGTGATAAAGCTAAAGAAGTTGGGGGAGTTGGTATATGTGGAGAACAACTTTGTTGTGTTAGATTTTTGCAACATATGGAAACAATTTCTATAAATATGGCAAAGGATCAAAATTTAGCTTTAAATCCTAGTAAAATTAATGGTGTGTGTGGTAGACTTTTGTGTTGTCTTGCTTATGAAGATGCAAATTACTTAGAAGCTTCAAAGGGAATGCCTAAAATAGGTGATGTTATAAATACAGGGCATGGTGAAGGAGAAGTAGTTAGTTTGGATATTTTAAATCGTAAATGTCAAGTAATGATTGATGGTAATAAAGAGGACTTTTATATTGATGAAGACAGTCAAAAATGATTTATTCGATTATAGTAATCGCTATATTTGGCAAATGGATGATGGGTTTAAATTTTCTTTAGATTCTATATTGTTGGCGGAATATGTCAAAGTTTCTGATAATCAAAATATTCTTGATATGTGTACTGGTAATGCGCCGGTACCTTTAATTATTTCAACTAAGACAAATAGTAGTATTGTAGGTTTTGAAATTCAAAAAGATATTGCCAATTTAGCTAAAAAGTCCGTAGAAGAAAATAAATTAACAGAACAAATAGAAATAATCAATGACGATATAAAAAATATTGGTAATTACTATGAAGAAAATACTTTTGATATAATTACTTGTAATCCACCATATTTTAAAAAAAATAGTAGTTTAGTAAATAAAAATGATTATAAGTCTTTAGCAAGACACGAAATCGCCATAAATTTAGATAATATTTTTAATTTAGGCTTTAAATATTTGAGAAATAATGGTATTTTATATATGGTTCATCGCCCGGAAAGATTAGATGAAATTATTATTTTAGCAAATAGATACAAGATGAATGTGAAAGAAATAGCTTTAGTTATTACTAATAAAAGTATGATTCCAGCCCTTGTATTAGTTAAATGTGTAAAAAATAGTAAGGGTGGTATTAAGTTTAGAAAAATTTATGATGTTAGTAAGTGTACTACTTATCAACATATATTTGATTGTGAGTGATTAAATGAAATTAATTGTGGGAATTGGTAATCCTGGTAAGTCTTATGAAAATACAAGACATAATATAGGTTTTATGGTAGTTGATGCCTATCTTGGCGATGTGTCTTATCAAGAAAAGTTTAACGCTTTATATGCAAAAAAAATAATTGATGGAGAAACTGTTTATTTTTTAAAGCCTTTGACTTATGTCAATAATTCAGGACAAGCCGTAGCGGCATTTATGAAATACTTTAATATTGATATTAAAGATTTGTTAGTTATTCACGATGATTTAGATGAAGAAGTGGGCAAATATAAATTAAAGATCAATAGTAGTAGTGGGGGACACAATGGGATAAAATCAATTATAAGTCATTTGAATAGTCAGGCTTTTTTGCGCCTTAAAATAGGTATTAATAGTAAGTATCGACGAGATACTATAGATTTTGTCTTAGGAAAGATATCAAAAGATGAAATGGAAGTATTTAAAAGTAATTTAGAAACTTATAAAGATATAATAGATTCTTTTGTAAAAAATGGTCCTGATAAAACAATGAATATTTACAATACTAAAGTAAGAGGATAATATGGATTTTTTAGATAATTATTTTAAATATGAAATTGGTACGGAAATATCTGGTTTAACCGAACAGTTAAACGTTTTTTATTTGTTAAAATTACATAATAAAATGAATCGAAACATCATTGTTTTGACTTCTTCTTTGTATGAAGCAAATAAAATATATAATATGTTAAGTAATTATCTAGAAAATACATTATTATTTCCGATGGATGATTTTTTATCATCAATGATTGTGGCGGCATCTCCAGAACTTAAGTACAAGAGATTAGAAACTTTAGATAAATTAAAACGTGGTGGAAAAAATGTTATTATCACCAATTTGATGGGATATTTAAAATTTTTATCAGAAAAAAGTGTTGATAATTCGTTAGTAATTAACAATGGTGATAATATCAGAAGAGATGATTTAGTAAGTAAGCTTACGGATTTAGGATATCATGCTGAATCACTTGTTACAATGAGTGGTGAGATTGCTGTTCGAGGTTTTATCGTCGATATTTATCCAATTGATGAAGTACATCCTATTAGAATTGAGTTTGATGGTAATACAATTGAAGCAATAAGGTATTTTGATGAAAATACCCAACTTTCATCTGGTAAATTAGATAATATTACAATCAAAGCAATCGATGAAGTTAGTACAAGTGGTCATAATTCTTTATTTGATTATGCTGGTAATCCAATAGTAGTCTATGTTGATAAAAGTCAAATTGAAGCATCATATCGTAAATTAGCAGGAGATATCGTCGAATATAAGGAAAGCAATGATATAAATGATAAATTAATGTATGAATTAGAAGATATTCCAGATTATGATAGAATATATGTTAATTTATTTGCAAGTGGGAAATATAACTTAGGGGCTAAGTCTATTGAAAACTATAATCAAGATTTTGATAGATTAGTTAAAGATTATAAATTGTGGCAAGTTCAAGGTAAAGAAATATATTTTTATTTATCTAATCAAAGACAAGCAGATATAATAAAATCATATATTCCAGATGCTAAAATTGTTATTAAAAGTATTAATAATGGGTTTATTTTGGATAAATATGTGATAGTTAGTGAAAATGATATAGAAAAAGCAAATCATCAAACTAATAAATATAAGAATAATTTTCATATTGGTAAGAAAATTAAAGATTTTAATCAATTAGAAAAAGGCGATTATGTGGTACATATTGCCCATGGTATTGGGGTTTATCAAGGTTTAACTACACTCACTGTTCGGGGAAGTAAAAAGGATTATTTGACAATTTTCTATGCAGGAACTGATAAGATATATGTACCTGTTGAAAAGATAAATACGATTTATAAATATACAGGGAAAGATGGTAGTGTACCAAAATTAAATAAATTAGGAAGTCCTAATTGGGAAAAGACTAAGAAATATATCTCTAGTAAAATTAAGGACATTTCGGCGAATTTAATTAGTTTATATAAGAAGAGATTGGAACTTAAAAAAGTACCTTATAAAGATTATCCAGAAGAAGAAACTTTTGCGGCATCTTTTAAATATACTTTAACAAAAGACCAAGAAAAAAGTATTTTAGAAATAAATAATGATTTAAAAAGCAATATTCCAATGGATCGTTTGCTTTGTGGTGATGTTGGTTTTGGTAAAACAGAAGTAGCTATGCGAGCAATATTTAAAACAGTATTAAATAATCATCAAGTTATGTATTTATGTCCTACAACTATTTTATCCAAACAACAATATATGGTAGCTAAGGAAAGGTTTAAAGATTGGCCAATCGAAATAGCATTATTAAATAGACACGTAAGTACGAAAGATGCCCATCGAATTATTGATGATTTTAAAAATGGTAAGATAGATATTTTATTTGGAACGCATCGTATTTTAAGTGATGATGTTAAAGCTAAAGATTTAGGACTTTTAGTAATCGATGAAGAACAACGTTTTGGGGTAACGCACAAAGAAAAGATTAAGGAACTTAAAAATGATGTTAATGTTTTAACTCTTAGTGCAACTCCTATTCCAAGGACTCTAAAAATGGCTTTATCTGGTCTTAGAGATCTATCAGTTATCGATACACCACCAGTGAATAGATATCCTGTGCAAACTTATGTTGTTATCGAAGATGATTTCTTAATAAAGGATGTTATTTATAAGGAACTGGCCAGAAATGGACAAGTGTTTATGCTATATAATCGCGTTGAATCAATAAGTAGGTATGCATCACACATTAAAGAATTGGTTCCAGATGCGAGAATTACTTTTGCTCACGGCAAAATGGATAAAAATGAACTAGATGATATTATGAGTGATTTTATCGATTATAAATATGATATTTTGATTTGTACGACGATTATCGAAAGTGGTATCGATGTACCAAATGTCAATACTTTAATTATTCACGATGCGGAAAATTTTGGTCTTAGTCAATTATATCAAATTAGAGGTAGAGTTGGTAGAAGTGATAAAATTGCTTATGCTTATTTGATGTATGAAAAAAATAAGATGCTCAATGAAATTGCGATAAAAAGACTTAATACAATTAAAGAGTTTACAGAACTCGGTAGCGGATATCGTATAGCTATGCGTGATTTGAGTATTCGGGGTGCGGGAGATATTTTTGGAGCCTCTCAAGCGGGTTTCGTCGATTCTGTAGGTATTTCTTTATATATGAAAATGATTGAAGATGAAATAAAACGTCAACAAGGGGAAGTAGTAGAAGAAGAGGATGATGAAGCAACAAGCTTAATTAATGTAACTACGCATATTAGTGATGATTATGTTAGTGATGAAGATATAAAGATTGAAATTCATCAAAAGATTAATGAAATTGATTCATATGATAAATTACTCGAAATAAAAGATGAATTAGAAGATAGATTTGGTAAAGTATCAGATGATATGCTTGTATATATGTATGAAGAATGGTTTGAAAAAATTGCCGAAAAGTACAACATTACTAATGTCGTTCAAACTGATAGATTAGTAGAAGTTACTTTGCCAGAGGATGTATCAAATAATATTAAGGGTGATAAATTATTAATTGAAGCAATGTCTTTAACAAAATATTTTAATATAAAATACGTAAATAAAAAGATAGTAATTACTTTATATATAAATAATTTAGATAAGCATTTTATATTTTATTTAGTTACTTTATTGGAAAAAATTTTATAGAGTATAAAAACTTTTAAGTTATCCACACTAGTTATTAGAAGTGGAGTGAAATTTTTGAAGTCAACTGGAATTACAAGAAAAATAGATGAATTAGGAAGAGTTGTTATACCTAAGGAAATAAGAAGAAATTTAGGAATAAGAGATGGAGAAAGTTTAGAAATTTTTACTGATGAAGATAGTATCATATTAAAGAAGCATTCACAAATAGAAAAATATGAAGATTTAGGCTTAAAATTGGGAGATTTGATTAGTTCAATTTTTAAAATAGATGTAATTGTTACAGATAGAGAAAAAGTAATCGCCGCAACTAATGATAAAATGATAGTTAATAAAAAACTAAATAAAGATCTTATATATTTAATAGATAATCGTGAAGAATTGATAGAAGATGTAAACAAAATTATTAAGTTTGAAGATATCGATATTAATGGTAGATTTACTATTGTGCCAATTATTGCTTCAATTGATTCTTTGGGATTAATAATAATTAAGTCAAGTGATGACAAAGATTATGCTAATTTAGCTAGGTTAATGGCTAAAATTATATCGGAAAAAGTAAATATATATTGAAAATAAAAATTAATTATGATAAACTAAGGCTAGTTTAGCGATGAAGGAAAGGGTAAATATTTACTGCTTTTTAGAGAATTCTTGTTGGGTGAAAAAGAATAAGTGGTGGTATTGAGTATGATTTTTGGAGCAAAAACTCGGTCTTAGCCGTTATCAAATGAAGAGCATGTAAATCATGAATTAAGGTGGTACCGCGGGTTAAAACTCGTCCTTAGTTTATGATTTTTATTTTGGGGTGAAATTATGCGGAAGTTTGAAAAAGTTAGTATTGAAGAATTTAGTAAATATTATGATGAGTCTTTGTATGAAGAATATGATTTACCAAAACGAATGACCAGCCATAGCGCTGGATATGATTTTTTTGCAATTGAAGGTTTTACAATTAAACCGGGAGAAATAAAAAAAATTCCAACAGGGTATAAAGCAACTTTTGGCAATGATGAGATGCTTCTGCTTTTAGTTCGCAGTAGTATGGGATTTAAATATAATGTTCGTATGACTAATCAAGTTGGAGTAATTGAAAGTGATTACCATAATAATGTTGATAATGAAGGGCATATGCTTGTATCACTGCAAAATGAAGGTGATAAAGATTTTGTTGTTAAAAAAGGAGATGCTTACACTCAAGGAATTTTTACAAAATTTTTAATATGTGATGATGATAATGTTACTTCTAAGCGTGAAGGTGGCTTAGGTAGTACAAATAAAGAGAGGAAAGATTAATAATGGAAAAATATTATATATCAACAGCAATTGCTTATACTTCAGGTAAGCCTCATATAGGAAATACTTACGAGATTGTTTTAGCAGATGCAATTGCGAGATTTAAAAGATTAAAAGGTTTTGATGTATATTTTCAAACTGGTACTGATGAACACGGAGAAAAAATAGAACAAAAAGCAAAAGATGCTGGTGTTACTCCACAAGAATTTGTTGATGATGTAGCTGCAGAAATCAAACGTATTTGGGATATTATGAATACCAGTTATGATAAATTTGTTAGAACTACAGATCAAAATCACGAAAGAGTAGTTCAAGAAATATTTAATAAAATGTATGAAAAAGGAGATATTTATAAGGGCGAATATAAAGGACTTTATTGTACTCCTTGTGAATCATTTTGGACCGAATCCCAACTTGTTGATGGCAAATGTCCCGATTGTGGCAGAGATGTCGAAAAAAAAAGTGAAGAAGCTTACTTTTTTAAATTATCTAAATATCAAGATAGATTAGAGCATTATATTGAAGAACATCCAGAATTTATTAAGCCAGAAGCAAGAAAAAATGAAATGATCAATAATTTCATTAAACCGGGATTACAAGATTTATGTGTATCACGTTCTTCATTTGACTGGGGAATTTCTGTAACAATTGATCCAAAACATATTGTTTATGTTTGGTTAGATGCCCTAACAAATTATATTACGAATATTGGTTATGAAGTGGATAATCCAACTGCAGAATTTAAAAAGTTGTGGCCAGCTGATTTACATTTGATTGGCAAAGATATAATTCGTTTTCATACGATTTATTGGCCTTGCTTCCTAATGAGCCTTGATTTACCACTGCCAAAGCAAGTGTTTGGTCATCCTTGGTTAATTATGGCAGATGGTAAGATGAGTAAATCTAAAGGAAATGTTGTTTATGCGGACGATTTAGTTAATGAATTTGGAGTAGATGCTGTAAGATATTATTTTCTACACGAAATACCTTATGCATCAGATGGAGTATTCTCACGGGACTTATTAATTGAACGAATTAATGCTGATTTAGTAAACATATTAGGTAATTTAGTAAATCGAACTGTTAGTATGGCTCATAAATATTTTGATGGAACTGTTACTAATAAGGGAGTTACTGAAGAAATTGATAAAAATTTAATCGATGCAGTAAATAATCTAGATAATAAAGTTACTGCAAAAATGGATGATTTACACGTTGGAGAAGCTATCGAAGAAATATTTGAAATACTTCGTAAGTGTAATAAATATATTGATGATACAACTCCTTGGGTTTTAGCAAAAGATGAATCTAAGAAAGATAGATTAGAAACTGTTCTTTATAATTTGCTTGAATCTATTAGAATTTGTGCCATATTCTTAAGCCCATATTTACCTGATACAAGTAATAAAATATTTGATCAATTAAATACCAAGAAACGTGATTATAGTACAAAAGAATTTGGTAATTTAGAAAGTCCAATAACTTTAAATGCTCCGATTCATCTATTTGATAGAATTGAGGTAAAATAAATGCTTATTGATACGCATTGTCATTTATATAAAGAGTATTATGAAGATATTGATAGTATTATAAAGTTATCTAAAGAAAATAATGTAATGTATTATATAAATAATGGGTGTGATGCTAAAAGCAATATTGAGGTATTAGAATCTGTAGAAAAATACTCTAATGTTTATGGGGCTTTAGGAATACATCCAGAGAATGTTTCAAATTATACTTTAGATGATATTAAATTTATTGAAGATAATTTAAATAATCCAAAAATAGTTGCTATTGGAGAAATTGGTTTAGATTATCATTATTCTAAAGAAAATAAGAGTGAACAAATAAAATTACTAGAGTTACAACTAGAATTAGCAGAAAAATATGATATGCCTGTAATAATTCACTCAAGAGATGCAACGGAAGATACAATAAATACCTTAAAGAAATATAAAGTAAAAGGTGTAATTCATTCATTTTCAGGTAGTTTAGAAACTGCAAGAATATACATTAAAATGGGTTATTTATTAGGTATTAATGGTGTAGTTACATTTAAAAATTGTAATTTAAAAGATACATTAAAAGAAGTACCAATAGAAAAAATTATATTAGAAACTGATTCACCATATTTAACTCCGGTACCATATAGAGGTAAACAAAATAATCCTAGTCATATTTTAGATATTGCTAAGTACATTAGTAAGGTATATGATTTATCTTTAGAAGAAGTAGCTAGTATAACTACAGATAATGTGAAAAAGTTATATACTAAAATAAATTAGTTAAGTATTTTATAAGTCTTGATTTTCCTATATTTTTAGGATAAGTTAAGACTTTTTTAAACTTATTTGTCAAAGACTTAAACTTGCTTTAATCTACAAATAACCGAGTAGCAATTGATTTATTTTCTAAAAATGTGATTTTTTGCGCCTAAATTCTTTCTAAAAATGTGATTTTTAATATTGATTTTCTTTCTAAAAATGTGATATAATTTGCTTGGAGAGTGATAATAATGGTTGAATTAAAAAGAAAAATAGATAAATTTTTGCTTGATTGGAAGACCTTAAAAACAAGAAAACCATTAATTATTAAAGGAGCTAGGCAAACAGGAAAAACTACTTCTATTGAAAAGTTTGGTAAAGAAAATTATAAATCTTTTATTGAAATTAATTTTGTGTCTATGCC
>CALVKJ010000007.1 GCA_944332675.1 uncultured Bacilli bacterium | reverse complement strand
GATAAGATGGTTAAAGAAGCTGAAGCTAATAAGGAAGCTGATGAAAAACGTAAAGAAGAAGCAGAAATTAGAAATGAAGCAGATTCTAGTGTGTTTGCAACTGAAAAGGCTTTAAATGATCTTGGAGATAAAGTTGATAAGAAAGATAAAGAAAAAGCAGAAAAATTGATGGAAGAAGTTAAAAAAGCTCTTGAAGGAACTGATACTGATGAAATCAAGAAGAAAACTGAAGAATTAAATAAAGTTGCAATGGATTTAGCTGGTAAAGTATACGAACAAGCTGCTAAAGAAGCTCAAGAAAAAGCATCTGAAGATAATAACAATAATAATGATGATGATCACGAAAAAGTTGAAGATGCAACTTATGAAGAAAAATAATAAATAGAAGTTTTTAAGGAAGAGAGAGCTTAACTCTCTCTTTACTTGGTTAGGAGATACATGAAAAAAGAAAGAATAGAAACGATACTTAATGAGTTAACTTCTACTGGAGCTGATTTTGCAGAAGTATTCTTAGAAGATAAAACAACTAAAGTATTTGATTATATTGATAGAAAGTTAGATAGCTTAACTATAAGTGATAGTAGTGGAGTAGGTTTAAGAATTGCTTTAGATAATCAAGTCTATTATGGAGCTACTAATGACTTTTCTAAAAAAAGCATTAAAGAAGTAATTAGCAATTTAACCAATAATATAAATAGTAAAGTGAAGTATGAAAATATTAAACTTAATAGATTAAAAAAATATCGCAATGATACAAATACGCATTATACGGATTTAGATATCAAAGCTAAATTAAAAGAAATAGATGATAAGATTTGGAATAAAGATAAAAGAATTAGTCAAGTAAGTATAATATTACAAAATATTGAACAAAATGTTACAATTGCTAATCATACTGGGTTATATAAGGCAGAAAATAGAATTAGAAGTAGAATATTTATTACTATCAATTTTAAAGATGGGGAAAAGTTAGCTAATATCTATTATAGTAAAGGTTTAACTACTGGTGCTGATTTGCTTGATACGATTGATTTTGATGAAGTGATTGCTGATTTAATCAAAGATGGTTTAGATAAACTATATGCTAAGCCTTGTGTTGGTAAAGTTATGCCAGTCATAATTGGTCCAGGTTTTGGGGGAGTAATATTCCACGAAGCGTGTGGTCATGCAATGGAAGCTACTGCTGTTGCGGATGGAATGTCTGTTTTATCTTATGATTTAGGAAAAAGTATTGCATCAAGTAAGGTAACAATCGTCGATGATGGAACCATCGATAAAGAATGGGGAAGTACAAAAATCGATGATGAAGGATGCGAAACTAGAAAAAATACTTTGATTAAAGATGGTGTATTGGTAGGATTTTTAATTGATGAATTAAATGATCGGAAGATGCATATGGGTGTTACCGGAAGTGGTAGAAGAGAATCTTACCTTTATGCTCCGACTTCAAGAATGAATAATACTTATCTTATGCCGGGGTATGATTCTATTGAAGATATGATAAAAAGTATTGATTATGGTCTTTATGCTAAAAAATTAGGTGGTGGACAAGTTAGCACGGAAACTGGAGATTTTAACTTTGCGTGCGACCTTGCTTATATGATTCGGGATGGTAAAATTGCCGAAAGTGTTAAGTCAGCAAGTCTTATCGGTAATACTAAGGAGATATTACAAAAAGTCGAAATGGTAGGATCGAATTTAGAATTAGGTCCAGGTATGTGTGGTTCCATATCTGGTTCTGTACCTGTAAATGTAGGGGAACCCACAATAAAGATTAGCAGTATCTTAGTTGGAGGTGAAGAAAGTGAAGAATAAATTAATTAAACTTGCTAAGCAAGAAGGTATTGAGTTAGAAATTTATGAAACTAAAACTAAGAGAACGGATATTAATTTATTAAATAAAGAAGAAAAACTATTTCAAATAGTTAATACCTCTAACTATATAATTAAAGCTATTATAAATGGTAAATGCATTAAATTTGCAACGGGTAGTATTAAAAATCCTAGTAAGGTAATCGAAAATATTAAAACAATATTTGCTATTCAAGATAATGATAATGAAAATAATTTAAGTAAAGGGTATATCAATAATAAAGAGAAAAACAGCGAAAAATTAGATTATAATCAAGTAAAAAGGGATTTACTAAGTTTAAATTCTTTAAAAGAAAAATATCCAGAAATTATTAATGTAGAAATAAATTATTCCCATTATGATAAAGGATATTTCATCGATAATGAGAATTGTAAAATGGTAGATGAAGGATATTACAATGAGTATAGTGTAGGTATTACTGCAAGCGAAAATAATACAAATAAAGTAAGTTATATAAGTTTTTATTCTAAAAAATATAATTTTGAAGAATTTTATAATTATATATTAAAACGTGTAGAATCATTAATTAAGAAACTTGATGGTAATTCATGTATCACTAAAAAATATGATATTATTTTAAAAAATACAGCAGTATCAGATATTTTGAGAACATTTGCTAGTATGTTTGATACAGAAAATATAATGTTAAATGAATCTGTATTAGTAGATAAATATAAGAAAAAAGTATTTAGTGATAAAATAACAATAATAGAAGATCCTAATGGGGATAGTGCTATATTAAAACGCAGCTTTGATAGTGAGGGAACTAAAACTAATTATAAAGTAATAGTAGATAGTGGTGTATTTACAAAAAGAATTAACAATGTTGAATACGCATTAAAATCTAAAGAAGAAGCAACTGGAAATGCTTATGGGGTAAATAATTTATTTATTAAGCCTAGTGATGATACATTTGAAGATTTAGTAAGTAAATTAAATAATGGTATTATAATTGATGAAGTTATGGGGCTTCATTCAGGTATAGATGTTAAAAGTGGCAATATCTCTGTTCAAGCTGAAGGGTTACTCGTTGAAGATGGTAAGATAACTAAAGGTTTAACAATGATTATTTTATCTACCAATATTTTTGAATTGTTTACAAATGTTGTTAGTGTTGGTAATGATTTATCTAAAAGTTCTCCTTCAATATCAGCACCATCACTACTACTTAATAATATAACTATTGCTGGAAAGGAGTAGATATTCGTGAATAAGAAGGATTATTATGAAATATTGGGTGTTAGTAAGACTGCAACTGATGAAGAAATAAAAAGAGCATTTCGTAAGCTTGCTAAACAATATCACCCTGATATAAATAAAGAGCCAGGTGCAGAAGAAAAGTTTAAGGAAATTGGTGAAGCTTATGCTGTATTGTCTGACCCTGCAAAGAGAAAACAATATGATCAATTTGGCCATGCTGCCTTCCAAAATGGTGGTGGCGGAGCCGGAGGATTTTATGGATTTGATGCTAGTGATATTAATTTAGATGATATATTAAATGATCTATTTGGGGGAGCTTTTGGAGGCTTTGGCTTTGGTGGAAGTCGTTCTAGAAGTAGCAGTAGTGCTAGAGCTAGTCGTGGTAAGGATATAAGAGTGGTATTGAATCTAACTTTTGAAGAAGCGGCTTTTGGTTGTGAAAAAGATATAAAACTCGATTTAACTGCTGAATGTTCTCACTGCCATGGTAAAGGTGGATTTGGAGAAAAGCCTTGTAAAACTTGTGGTGGAGCTGGCCGAGTACTTGAACAACAACAAACGATATTTGGCTATATGCAAACGCAAAAGACTTGTCCTGATTGTCGAGGAGCTGGTAAAAGTTTTGAAACGATTTGTGATGAATGTCGTGGTAAAGGTGTAGTATCTAAGACTAAGACTCTTACTGTTACTATTCCGGAAGGTGTTGATGAAGGCTTCCAACTTCGTCTTAGTGGCAAAGGTAATGCCGGTGTAAATGGCGGAGCCAGTGGTGATGTATTTATTGAATTTAAAATAAAAGAACATCCATTATTTGAAAGAGATGGTGCTGATATTTATTTAGAAGTGCCAGTTACTATTACTGATGCGGCTTTAGGATGTAAAAAAGAAATACCTACATTAAATGGAAATGTTATTTTGGATATTAAACCTGGTACTCAAAATTATACAAAATTAAAATTAAAAGGCAAAGGAATTAAAACTCCAAATTCATTTGGTAGAGGTAATATGTATGCAGTTGTTAATATAATAATTCCAACTAAACTTGATAGAAAACAAAAAAGTTTATTGCAAGATTTAGCAAAAACAGATTTGGAAGATTCTGTCGAATTTAAAAACTTTAAAAAATATTTAAACTAAAAGGTTAACTTATCAGTTAGCCTTTTTAAGTTTTGTTCAGAAAATATGTTTGATTATGAAATTTTTCTGATATTTAGTAATTTTATTGACAATATTTGTTTTATTAAAGTATAATTATCTTAAGAAATAAAGGATTGATTATAATGCGGTTGAGATTTAAATCAGTTTTAGTTTTCATATTTATTTTGATAATTGCTTGTGCAACAGTGGGGATTGGCTATTTATTTTATAATGAAGTAGTTGATCGATCTAATGTAGTGGTTGATGGTGATTTAACTATTAATTTTATAAATGGCGATAAATTTGATTTAAACGGTGATGCAACAATTGCTTTTTCCGTAACTAATAATAGTGATGAACAAAGATATTATTATATTCAGTTATCGGATGTTTATGCTAATGGTGTTAATTATGAACTTACTTCTTCAGATAATTTAGATGTATCTAATACACTAAAATCCGATATTATCTATAATCAAGTGGCAATTAATAGTAATGAAACTATTAATTATACTTTGAATTTTAAAAGTGCGAACAATGAAAATTATTCAGGAGTAATAAGAATAGGGTTAAGAACTAATGAAGAAAACTCTTTTGCGGATGTAATACTTACAAATAATAATATTAGTAGTGCACCTTTAACATCTTTTGGAGAATCTGCTACTTTAGATGAAGGATTACTCGAAAGTCAAGATGATTTGGGAGTAGCTTACTATTTTAGAGGGGCAGTAACTAATAATAATGTTTCTTTTGCGGGGTATAATTGGAAAATTGTAAAAATCAATGGTGATGGGTCAGTAAAATTGGTTTTAAATGGGATAATTGATGAACTTAGTAGTTATTATGAAAATTCTTCATCATTTAATGAATCGAATATTAAAAGTGTATTAGAATCTTGGTATGATACTAATTTGGTGGATTATAGTAGTTATATAGCGTATTATAAATATTGTAATGATACAGTTTTAGAACAAAATGGAACAAATTATACGTCTTATAGTAGAATTGTTACTAATAAGATTCCGACATTTGTCTGTTTAGGGTATTCTGAAAATGGCAAGATTGGACTTCTTACAGCAGATGAAGTGGTTATGGCTGGAGGAAGTATGGATGCTAACAATAACTTTTATCTATATAATTCTGGTATTGAAACGGCATATTACACAATGACTAATGCGCGAGTTTATAATGAACAATTTTATCCATTTTTAGTTGATACTGATGGTTCACTTGAATATAATACCAGTGGTACTTTAGTGCGCGGAGTAAGACCAGTTATTAATATAATTAAGACTGCTAAAGTTACTGGTAGTGGAACTGTTGAAGATCCTTATCAAATTATTATGAGCTAATTTTTAGCTCATTTTCTTTGACTTAAATTCTATATAGTGTTATAATAGGTGTCAATATTTGACAACTGTTGTGTCAAATAAGTGATAAACCCTTAATATGTAAAAGGGAACGTGATAAAATGATATTGTGGTGGTAGAGAATGAAGTTATTTTCAGATATCGGGGAGTTTTTGAGAACATTAAATTTTGTAGATATTGTGTTTTTCTTTGCTGTATTAATATTGATGGTTTTAATTGTAACTCTTATTTATTTTATTAGGATTAATAATGATGAAGAGCCAAAGGATAAACTTGAGGAAACTGCAGAAATGAAAATTGCTAGAGAAATACAAGAAAACTTAGGGAAAGAAGAAAATAATGTGAAGTTTACAGAATATGAAAGGGACCAGGAAGATAAAGCTATAATTAGTTATGATGAACTTTTAAATAAAGGAAATAATTATAGTCTAAATTATGAAGCAGAGGAAATGAAAGATGATGTTTCCATTAAAAAAGTTAATTTAGATGACTTAGTTAATAAAAGTGGAGAAGCATCACCAAAAGTTGATGTACGTGTAATTAGTTTCGCTAAAGAAGAGGCTTTCTTGCAAGCGTTAAAACAGTTACAAAAAGAATTGGGGTAAGGTTATGAAATTTAATATAATTACTTTTGGCTGTAAAGTAAATCAATATGAATCAAATATGATGAAGGAAAGTATGCTTCATCATAATTTTTCTTATGAAGAAGTTTTAAGTAAGTGTGATATATTAATAGTTAATACTTGTAGTGTTACTAATGTTGCTGATAAAAAGTGCTTGAAGATGATTAGACATTTAAAAAGAGAATGCCCTAGAGCAATTTTAGTTGTTGCAGGTTGTAGTAGTCAAAATAAGCAAGATTTATATAAGACATTAGATATTGATATATTGCTCGGTAATAAGGATAAAAGTCAGGTTGCTGAATTACTTGAAGAATATTTAAAAACACATAATAGATATGTTAAGTTTTATAATGAGAGAAATTTAGAATTTGAAGATATGATGATTAAGTCTTTTAATCACGTGAGAGCTTTTATAAAAATTGAAGATGGTTGTGATAATTTTTGTTCATATTGTATTATTCCTTATGTTAGGGGTTCTGTTAGATGTAAAAATTTTAATAAAGTAATTGAAGAAGCTAAAGTATTAGCTGATAATAATCACGCAGAGATAGTACTAACGGGTATTCATACTGGTAGATATAATGATTCTGGTTTTGATTTAGCGGATTTAATTAATGAATTAGCTAAAATTGATACTTTAAAAAGAATTAGAATATCTAGTATTGAGATTACAGAACTCGGAGATAAATTTATGGAAGTTTTAAAAAATAATCCGAAAGTTTGTGATCATTTACATATTCCTTTGCAATCGGGAAGTGATGAAATATTAAAGAAAATGAATCGCAAATATGATTTAGCTTTTTTTGAGAGTAAGATTGCCGAAATAAGAAGTATTCGTCCAGATATATCGATTACAACTGATATTATTGTTGGTCATCCTTTTGAAACTGAAGAAAATTTTGAGGAATGTTTGGACTTTGCTAAGAAGATTAAGTTTAGTAAGATTCACGTGTTTCCATATTCTTTAAGAGAAGGTACAGCAGCAGCTAGAATGCCTTTGCAAGTTGATGAAAAAATTAAGAGGGAACGAGTAAAGAGATTGATAGAATTATCTAATAGTTTAGAAAAAGAATATTATGATAAATTTAGAGGGAAAAAGCTTGATGTTTTAATTGAAGAATGCGATAATGGTATTAGTTTTGGACACACTAGTAATTATTTATATGTAAGTGTTGTTGAAACTATAGAAAAAGGACAAATAGTAACAAGAGAATTATGAATTATATTAAAGGTAAATTAAAAAGAATCATATTTCATAATAATGATTCGGGCTACGTTGTAGCTTTGTTTCGCGTTAAAGAAACTAATGATGTTGCTATGCAAGATAAGATAAATAAAAGTATTACAGTAACGGGGGTATTTACAGATGTAAATATTGATATATCGATGACTTTGTATGGCTCATATGTTAATAATGATCGCTTTGGTATGCAATATGCAGTTGATTCTTATGAAATGGATATGCCCACTACGAAAGAAGCTATAATTGAGTTCTTAGCTAGTTCTTTTATTGATGGATGTGGTGAGAAGACTGCTAAAAAAATCGTCGACCATTTTGGAGAAGAAACTTTAGAAAAAATCAAAGAAAATAGAGATAATTTATTAGAAATTGATGGTATGACTACAATTAAGGCTGCAAAAATATATAATTCATTACAAAATTATAATAAAAGTAGTGATGCTATATTAAAATTTCAAAATTTGGGATTTACAATTGAAGAATGTTCTCGTATTTATAATAAGTTTAAGGATCGAATTGAAGAAATACTTGGGGATGCATTTTATGATTTAAAAGAAATTATCTATTTTAAAAAGCTGGATAGTATTTATATAACTAATTTTGGAATTGATACTAATGTACGGATTTATGCTTGTTTTTTAGAAACTATGCAGATGCTTAGTAATTTTAATGGTGATACTTATTATTATCGGGAAGAAATTGTAGGGCTTTTAGATAAAGAATTTAATATAGTATTATCCGAAGAGGTTTTAGATGGGATAATTGATGAACTTAAAGATCGCGGAGATATCGTATTAGTAGATCGTAAGATATATTTAGCTAAATATTATGAAGAGGAAGAAAATGTTGCAGCTACTTTAAAGAAAATCGATGCTAAGAAACCAGATACAATTGCTAATTTAGAGGAAAAACTTAAAGATTTAGAAAAAAGATTAGGAATTGATTATAATAGTGATCAAGAAAAAGCTATAATTGGGGCACTTAACAATAATATAACTATTATTTCGGGAGGTCCTGGTACTGGTAAAACAACGATAATTAATGCAATTACTAAGCTTTATATTGAAGATAAAAAGTTGGGTCCTGCGGATATTATGGAAACTATTGCACTTTTAGCTCCGACTGGTAGAGCTAGCAAGAAAATGGCATCATCAACGAGTCTTCCGGCATATACAATTCATAGGTATTTGAAATGGTACAAAGATAGTAATGATTTTTTCTATAATGAGTATAATAAGACTAATCATCGTCTTATAATTGTCGATGAAGTAAGTATGATTGATATTGACTTATTTAATGCTTTATTAAATGGAATTTCTCCTGGAGTTAAACTTATTTTGGTTGGTGATACTTTCCAACTTCCTAGTGTTGGCCCAGGTCTTGTGTTAGATGACATCATTAGTAGTGATTATTTTAATTATGTACCTTTAAATCAAATTTATCGTCAGAGTGATAATTCTTATATTCCATATCTTGCAAAGGAAATTAAGAATAATGATTTAAGTGAAGAGTTTTTAAATAAAAGAGATGATTATTCATTTTTTCAAACGAAGTCCAATCAAATTAAGGGGGCAATTGAACAAATCATTAAAATATCTTTAGAAAAAGGTATTGATGAACGTCATATGCAGGTTTTGGCACCGATGTATAAGGGAGAAAATGGTATTGATAATTTAAATGTAGTTTTACAAAATATTTATAATCCTGTAAGTGATAAAAAAGAAGAAATTAATTATGGTGATGTAATATATCGTGTTGGAGATAAAGTATTACAATTAGTTAATGATTTAGATAATAATGTATTTAATGGTGATATTGGCTATATTGAGGCAATTAATGGTAAAACAGTAAGTATTGATTTTGAAGGCAATAGAGTAGAGTATGAAAAGAAGAATTTAAAGCAAATTAAACACGCTTATGCAATAACTATTCATAAGTCGCAAGGTAGTGAATTTGAACACGTAATTATGCCAATAAGTAATAGTTATTATAAAATGCTTTATAATAAACTTATTTATACAGGTGTCAGTCGGGCTAAGAAAACTTTAACAATTGTGGGGGATCCTTATTCTTTTGTTAGGGCTGTAGGAAATAATTATTCTGCTAATCGCAAAACTAGTTTAAAAACAAAGATAATTGAAGTATATAATTCCATTAAACAGCCATAATAAGGATAGAGGTGAATTCATGAAAAATATGTTTAAAGTAGCAGGTGCCATTACAGCCTTAGCTTTAGTAGGTGGTGGTGTTTATTTGATGAATAATAAAAATGCCAGAACGAACGTTGGTAAAAAGATGGTAAAAGCAATGGATGGCGCCGAAAATATGATTGCCAAAAAAATGAATTAAAAAAGTTTGGATTATTTTTCCAAACTTTTTTTTCTTTTTAAATAACATTCATTTTCCCAAGTGGCATATTCATTTGCTTTTTGTTTTCGAATATTTTTAGCAATATCTCTTTCAATTTTAGGAACCTTATCTTCAATTGAATTATCTAAATTATGTTCATCAACTAGATAAGAACATCTAATGCCAGGGAAGTATAAGGTATCATCTATAAGATGTCCTTCACTATCTAGTGTACCAGTAAGTTTAATTTCGCCATATTCGGTTGGTTTGCGATAGGAAACATCAAATGTTTTAGTTTCTTCATCAAATTGTATTTGATCGTAACAAGCAGAACAAATTATACCGAATTCATAAGAGTAGACAAAGTATTTTTGATATCCAGGGATAATAATTTTTTTAATACTTCTTAAACCAGCGCTCCTTTTAGGGACTTTTGCAATTATAGGAAATGAATTAATACGGTGTCCTTCAGGAATTCTTGAAAATATCGTTAAGCGAGGACAAGTTTGGTGGTTCATATCTTCTGTTTCTATAATTAAAACATTAGAAAAGTCTAGTAGTTCATAGGTAAAAGTTCCTTGAAATCGATAGTAAATTTGAGTATTGTTATGATCCGGATAACCAATAGTTATTTCTTTATATTTGGGGTTATCTAATTGATCTACGGTAATTTTTAAATCCGAAAATTTATTGTTTTGCATATATTTCCTTCCTTTTTTAAAGTATTATAACAGTATCGACTTCATTTGACAACATTTTTAAACTATTTGTGATATAGTATCGTTGGTGATATTATGAAGGTCTATCTTAAAATAGTTATTGGGGCCATTTTAATTGGTGGCGTTTTTGCTTATCTTTTTTATAAGGATATTTCTTCAGAAGTAATTGCTATAACTAATAAAGAATATGAAGTTAATCTTTTTCAGGCAGGTGTTTTTAAAAATAAAGATAATGCAATAAATTTTCAAAATAATTTTAAGGAATCTATTATTTATGAAGACGGGGAATATTTTAGAGTTATTATAGGTCTTGCTTACCATAAAGAAAATAAGGTAAAGCTTGAGTCTTATTTTACTAATAATAATATTAATTATTACATTAAAACAATAAAAATGAATGAAGAATTTGTAAGTAGCCTTACTAATTATGAACTAGTAATGATCGAGTCAAGCGAACCTGAGGTAATTGATAATGTCAATTCTTCAATGCTTAAGTTATTTTTAACATATTTAAGTTAAAAGAAACCATAATAAAAATATGATAAGAAAATATAAAGATTATATAATATTGTTAGCATCTTTTTTACTTATTATATTTAGTACAAATATAAATAGATTTTTATATGCCTTAAATAATGATTTAGATATAGATAATATTACAAATGATTATTGTGTATCTTTGGAAAGTGATTATAATGCTTTATTAGAAATTAATGATTTTAAAAATGATTCTGAACTTAATTTAATTATGAGTAAAGTTTATTTGCGAGATATATATTCTTTTAGTGATAGCTTAACAATTTATAAGGGGAGTAATTCCGGTATTGAAGAGGGTATGGCAGTAATAAATAATTTAGGACTGGTTGGTGTTATTAAGAAAACTGATAAAGAGGCTTGTGTAGTAGAGTTAATTACTAGTAAAAATAGTAATATTTCAGTTAAAATTAATGATAATTATGGAATTTTAAAAGTAGTTCAAGGTGAATTGGTGGTAAGTGATTTACAAGCTAGTTCTAATATTTCAGTGGGAGATAAAGTGTATACTTCTGGGCTGGGTAATTTGCCAGGAGATATTTATGTTGGTGAGGTAAGTGCTACTAACTTAAATAATACTGAGATTGAAATGTTTGCTTATGTAAACCCAGCGGTAGAGTTAAAAAATATTAACTATGTGTTGGTGGTAGAGTAATATGTTTTATTTATTTTTAGATTTAATTATTTATAATTATACACCGTATTTATCTTATTTTTTCTTAGTTAATTTAAATAATAAGAGTTATATTTATAATATTAGTATTGCCTTATTAATTGATTTTTTGATTTTACATATTCCACTTTTAACAGCTCTTTGGGTTACAATATTATATTTTTTAAAAAAATATCTATTTAAATTTAATTATCATAATTTTTATATTTATGTTTGTTTTAATTTGGGAATTATTTTTCTTTATTATTTAGTTAATTCATTGTTATTTTCAAGCGTTACAATTATTGGTATTTTAAATGTTTTAATTATAAATGGGGTATTTGTAGCAATAAGTTATAAAAGATTGGCGTTGGACATAAAATAGATTAGGTGATATTCATGGATGAATATTTAAAAATGCATAAGAATAAGAAAAAAGGATTTGCTGTTTCACCTGATAGTAGTAATAAGAAAAAAATATTGAATAAATATCTAACGAGGTTTATGTTAGCAGTTATTTTTTTCTTGGCTAGTATAATTTTTACTAATATGAGCGATAAAAATTTGCTTTTATATAAGGAATATGTTTTAACGGAATCTTTACCATTTACCAAAATTAAAGGATGGTATGAAGACTTATTTGGTAGTGTTTTACCTAAAAGTGATAATACCCAAACAGTAATGAGCGGGAAGTTAGTTTATAAAGAAATCGATGATTATTTAGATGGGGAAGTGCTTACTGTAAGTAGTAAGTCTTTAGTTAATAGCTTAACTAGTGGAGTAGTTGTTTTTTCTGGAGAAAAAGAAGGATATGGGAATACAGTAATAATACAAGGGATTGATGGGGCGGATATTTGGTATGGCAATTTAGAAAACGTTTCTGTTAGTCTTTATGATTATTTGGAATCAGATACGATCATAGGAAGTACAATAGATGAACATTTATATTTAGTAATAAAAAAAGATAACGAATATATTAAATATGAAGATTATCAAAGTTAATTTTTTAACTATATATTTTTTGTTATTGCTATTTTTTTGTGGGTATTTAAAGATCGGTTTAATTATATTTTTAATTGTAGTAATTCACGAGATAGGGCACGTTTTTTTTATTAAATTATTTAAATATAAAATACTTGATATTACAATATATCCTTTCGGTGGGGTTACTAGAGTTTTTAAAGATATAAATACTCCAGTTAAAAGGGAAGTATTAATAGCTAGTGGCGGAATATTATTTCAATTATTATTATTTATTATCATCCATTTTTTGCCGGTATCTCCTTTGACTAAGAATTTAATGTATAAATATAATTTAAGTATAATTTTTTTTAATATGCTACCTATAATACCTCTCGATGGCAGTATTATTTTACAAGCTTTATTAAATAAACTTTTTTCATTTAAAACTTCTTATTATATAAGCTTTTTTGTTTCTTGTTTAGGAATAGTATTTTATTTACTTAGTAATTATTGGCTATCTTTAAATAATTATTTGATTGTAACTTTATTTGTGCTTAAAACTTATTATGCTTATAAAAATTATAATTATATATTTAATAAATTTTTGTTAGAAAGATATTTAAATAAGTATGAATTTAAATATATAAGTACAAAAGAAGGAAATTTGGATATTTTAAAACTTGATACTTATCAATATTTTAAAGAAAATGAAAAAATAGTGGGAGAAAACAAAAAATTGCAGGAAAGATTTGACAAGTAATATAATTTTGGGTATAATTTATATGTTTTTAAGTAATTTCTTAAAAAACCGCACTAAAAAGGTTATAAACTATTATTAGTACCTTAAGGGCGCGACTTCGAAAGTTAAGGAGGTATGAAATGAAAGCTATATTTGAAACTGGTGGAAAACAATACTATGTGTCTGTTGGTGATGTTATCTATGTGGAAAAATTAGATGCTGAAGTTGGTAGTGAAGTAAAATTTGATAAAGTTTTATTTTGCGATGGCGTTGCAGGAAATCCTTATGTAGATAATAAGAGTGTTGTTTGTACTATTGAAAAACAAGGTAAGAGTAAAAAAATCAAAGTGTTTAAGTACAGACCAAAGAAGAAATATCGTAAGACTCAAGGACATCGTCAACCATATACTAAGTTAGTAGTAAAGAAGATTGGTTAATGATAAAAGTTAATATTAAAAACAATCAAATTATTGTTACTGGTCATGCTGATTATGCTGATTATGGCAAAGATATCGTTTGTGCAAGTGCATCTAGTATTGTTATAACTAGTATTAATGTTTGTCTTAGATTAGATTCGCAATCTTTAGAATATAAGGAAGAAAAAGATAAACTGACAATCGATATTAAAAGTAATGATGAAAATATTAAATCGATAATCGAAAATATGATTTCTATGCTAGAAGAACTAGCAAAAACTTATAAAAAAAATATCAAAATAGTAAAGGAGGAAGACAGATGAAATTCATGAAGTTAAACATCCAATTATTTGCGCACGTTAAAGCTCAAGGTTCAACTAAAAACGGTCGTGATTCTGCAGGTCGTCGTTTAGGTGCTAAAGCTAGTGATGGACAAATGGTAAGTGCTGGATCTATTATTTATCGTCAAAGAGGAACAAAGATTTATCCAGGTACAAATGTTGGAATGGGTAAGGATCACACATTATTTGCAAAAATTGCTGGTGTGGTTAAATATGAAAGATCTGGTAAAAATAGAAAGAAAGTAAGTGTTTACGAAGCGTAAGCGCTTTTTTGTTGCAAAAAAAGTTTTACGGTTGTGGCCGTAAAACTTGTAAAAAATGAAACTTTTACGGTTATAACCGTAAAAGTTGACAAACACAATTAATTTTGTTACAATTTAAATGGTGATGAACAAATGTATCGTAGGGAAAGATATTTAAATATCTTAAAAAAATATAAGGATATTAATCTTATTAAAGTTATTACTGGGGTTAGAAGGTGCGGAAAATCAACCTTATTATTGCAATTTAAAGATTATTTGTTAGAATCAAATATTAGTCAAGATGATATTATTTATATGAATTTTGAAAGTTCTGATTGGTATGAAATTACTGATTATAAGAAATTAACTCAATATATTAAAGGTAAGTATAATAATAAAAAATTATATATTTTATTAGATGAAATTCAAAATGTAGAAAAATGGGAAAAATCCTTAAATTCATTATTAGTAGATATTGATTGTGATATTTATGTAACTGGTTCAAATGCATATATTCTATCGAGTGAACTCACTACGCTTTTGGCTGGTCGGGTTTTAACATTAAGACTTTACCCTTTTTCATTTAAAGAATATAATGATGTTAAAAGTAATAATTCTAAAGAAGAAAATTTTGCAAACTATTTAAAATATGGTGGTATGCCTTTGGTTACCAGTTTAAATGATTCAGAATTAATTACTAATTATTTGTTAGATATAAAGGACGTAGTATTAAAAAACGATGTTATAAGTAGAAATAACATAAAGGATATCGCTTTACTTGACAATTTATTACAATTTACTTCTTCTGTTATTGGCAATTTGACTTCCGCTACTAATATAACTGACTATTTAAATAAATCAGGGAGAAAAATCCATAATGAAACTGTTGATAGTTATCTTAAAATGTTAGAAAATGCATATATAATTTATAGGGTACCAAGATATTCATTAGATGGCAAGAATTTGCTTAAAACTCAAGGTAAATATTATTTTGTTGATCAAGGTATTAGAAATGTAATTAATGGATTTGCTAGCTATGATAGTGGTAGTGCTTTTGAAAACATTGTTTATATAGAACTATTACGAAGGGGATATCAAGTGTATGTAGGAAAACATCGTGATGTAGAAATAGATTTTATAGCCATAAGTCCTAATGAAACAAAATATTATCAAGTATGTAGAAATATTTCTGATAATGAGGTATTGGAAAGAGAAAAAAGATCATTACTATTATTAAATGATAATTATGAAAAAATCATAATTACTAATGATAAATATGATAATACAGTTATTGATGGAATAAAAATTCAAAATATAATAGATTTCTTATTGGAAGAATAAAAAAACAGCTATCTCGTTTTTTAAATAGCTGTTTTTTCTTTAATTTTTAAAACTAGCATCTAAGTAATAAATTGGTCTTTTTTCTTTGAAATATTGCATTTCGAAATCAGTCATTATATTTGGTATGCATCTTTCATCATTATGTAAATCCAAGCTAACTGTATCAAATACATACCAATATTGCGAAAGTGTTTCTAGTGAATAAGCAAATAAACCTTTATTATCAGTCTTTAAAATAATGTGTTTATCTTTTTTAAATATTCTATCATACAGTTTTAAATATGATTCGTGAGTAAATCTATTCTTTTCATCACGTTTTTTAGGCCAAGGTTCAGAAAAAGTCAAATAGATAGTATCGATTTCTTTACCAAAGATATTAATAATATTTCTAGCATCATCTTTGATTAGTTTTAGATTTTTGATGTTTTCTCTTTCTAGTTTTTTAGCGGCGGTGGCAATTTGAGATTCATTAAGTTCCAAGCCGATGAAGTTATATTCAGGGTACTTCTTAGCCATTTGGATGATGAATTCCCCCCGACCAGTTCCCAGTTCTAAATGAATTGGATTTTTATTACTAAAAAAATCACTCCATTTTCCTTTATATTTAGTAGGATTGCTCACATAATATTTACTACTATTTAAAATACCACTGGCATTTTTTACTACATTATATTCCATAACTCACTCCCATTAATATTTTACCACGAGCAATTGTTTTTTAAAAGGGATTATGGTAATATATACACAAGTTAGTGATGTTGGAATTTGAGATTAATTAAAGTAAGGGCGGTGATTTAATTGGAACGCAAAGATGTAATAGAGAATAGTGTTTTAATATATGAAAGAGATAATGATATAAAAGTTGATGTTATCTTGGAAGAAGAAAATGTTTGGCTTACCCAAGAACAGATTAGTAAACTCTATAATAAAGCTAAATCTACAATAAATGAACATATAAAGAATATTTATTTAGAACGGGAATTATCAGAAGCAAATACTATGAGAAAATTCGGAAATTCCGAATTTTCTACTAAACCAACTAATTATTATAATTTAGATATGATAATTGCTATAGGTTTTAGAGTTAAATCTGAAGAGGGAACCAAATTTAGAATATGGGCTAATGAAAAATTAAAAGAATATTTAGTAAAAGGCTATAATCTAAATGTTGAAAGATTTAAAAATAATGGTAATGATCCATATTTTGATGAATTGCTTGATAAAATTAGGGATATAAGATCAAGCGAAAAAGTTTTCTGGAGAAAAATATTAGATATATATGCAACCTCAATCGATTATAATCCAGAGAAAGAAATTACTATTAATTTTTTTAGGACTATTCAAAATAAGATGCATTATGCAGTTTCTAATAATACTGCTGCTGAAATTGTTTATAATAGGGTCGACAGTAATAAGGATAATATAGGACTTACAAATTTTAAAGGGGATATGCCTACCAGAAAAGAAACAGAAATTGCTAAAAATTATTTAACGCATGAAGAATTACAGGTTTTAAATAGATTAGTATCTGCTTATTTAGACATTGCTGAAATTAATGCGTTAAAGAGAAAGGCAATGACTATGCAAGATTGGATTAATGAACTAGATAGTTTTTTAACGATGACCCATAATGATATATTACGTACAAAAGGAACTGTTTTTCATGAAGAGGCTTTAAAAAAGGCTCATGCAGAATATGATAAATATATGAAAGAACATTTAACTAAGGCTGAAAAGGATTATTTAGAAATTATGAATATAGGACTCAAGGAAATAGAAGAGAATAATTAATGGTATAATTGGAATAATTGTTTTTTGAAAGGTATTATGTTAATATATACATAGGTGATTGTATGTTTGTTGATGAACTAACTATAAAACTTATGGCTGGTCCGGGTGGAGATGGCTGTACTTCTTTTAGAAGAGAAAAGTATGTGCCGATGGGTGGACCAGATGGTGGAAATGGTGGCCGGGGAGCTAGCATTATTTTTAAAGTGGATAAAAGTTTAAAGACTTTGATTGATCTTAGTTACAGAAAAATTATTAAGGCAGAAAAGGGGGAAAATGGTAAGGGATCAAATAAATATGGAAAGAATGCCGAGGATATAATTATTAATGTTCCAGCTGGTACTACTATATATAATGCCGAAACTAATGAAGTGATTGCTGATTTAACTGCAGATGATGAATCAGTTGTTGTTGCTCGTGGAGGCAGAGGTGGTAAAGGAAATAAATCTTTTGCAACTCATGATATGCCAGCGCCAAAGTTTAGCGAAAAAGGTGAACCAGGCGAAGAAATAACTGTTAGACTTGAATTAAAAGTTTTAGCGGATGTTGGCTTAATTGGTATGCCAAGTGTTGGAAAATCAACTCTTTTATCGATTATTTCTAGTGCTAAGCCCAAGATTGCCGCATATCACTTTACGACACTTTCACCAAATCTAGGTGTAGTAAAACTTAAAAATGGTTCATCTTTTGTTATGGCAGATTTACCTGGTTTAATTGAAGGAGCGAGTGTTGGTGTAGGTTTAGGACATGAATTCTTGCGACATGCAATGCGTACCAAAATACTTGCTCATGTAATTGATATGGGAGCTAGTGAAGGCAGAAACCCAATTGATGATTATAAAACTATAAGAAGCGAAATAGAAAAGTATAACGATACTTTAAAAATGAAAAAAGAAGTAATTATAGCTAATAAAATGGATTTGCCTGGATCTCAAGAAAATTTAGCAAATTTTAAGAAAGAATTTAAAAACGCACAAATAATTGAAATAAGTTGTATGGATAATACAGGAATTGATAATTTAATTGAAACATTAGCTAAAGAGTTAGAAAATATTCCAGAAGTAAAATTATATGAAGAAAGTGATTTTAAATTATACAAATTTGAAGATGAAAAACCGTATTCGATAAAAAGAGATGGTAATATCTGGATAGTTAGTGGTAAAGAGATAGAAACCCTTCTTAAAATGACTAAATTTGAAGAAGATGAAGGGGCGCTTAGGTTTGCTCGTAAGTTTAAAGGAATGGGAATTGAAGATGAACTAGAATCATTGGGGGCAAAGCCAGGAGATGAAGTGCAAATACTTGATTATATGTTTACATTTAAAGACGACGAATATGATAAATAATTAAAAATAGTGTTTTGGTATATTTCTAAAATACTATTTTTTTTGACAATGTCATTGACAATTTAGTGAAAACATTCTAATTATTCCTAGAATAAGGAAATAATGATTTTGCATATCATTTATATCAAATGTTTTTTTGTCTAAATTTATTTTTTTG
Source organism: uncultured Bacilli bacterium (assembly GCA_944332675.1). Lineage (GTDB taxonomy): Bacteria > Bacillota_I > Bacilli_A > RF39 > UBA660 > Onthocola_B. The sequence goes on along the minus strand of CALVKJ010000007.1, from coordinate 14,098 downwards.
CATATAATAATATGTAGTAATGTTGTAGTGTTTTTGTAGTTTTTGTTGACAGGCATATTTTAATATGATAATATGTGAATATAAGGAAAACGGAGGTGATAATCTTGTCTAATTTAACTAGTGCAATAAATGTTCAAGTTGATAGCGCTACTAAAAAAGAGGCTACTGCTATTTTAAATGATTTAGGCTTGAGTATGAGTGCAGCAATTAATTTGTTTTTAAAACAAGTTGTTAAAAGAGATGGTCTACCTTTTGAAGTTGTTAATCCAAAACCCAGCAAAGAATTACGTAAGGCCTTAAAAGAAGCAGAAAAGATAGTAAATAATCCTGATAAATACCCAGGATTTAGAGATATGGATAAACTTAAAGAAGCTTTATTATCAGATGACTAAATATATCGTGAGATATTCTAGCACTTTTAAGAAAAAACTTAAGAAAATTATTAAGCGGGGTAAGGACATCAACAAATTGATATTTGTTGTGGAGAGATTAGCAAATAAAGAAGAATTAGAACCTAAATATCATAATCATATTTGGTAGTATGATAATTATTATAAAAATTGTGGTGAATGTCATATTGAACCGGATTGGTTATTAATTTATCAATATAATGACAATCAATTAATGTTGTTGTTAGTTGATACTGGTAGTCATAGTGATCTGTTTTAGATTTAATACATCTCCAATTTTTAAACCAATACTAGTATCTTTAGGTAATACTAAAATACTAGTATTTTTATTATCTTCTAAAACTTTAATATATTTATACTTAGGTAAGTTCCTGTAAATATATAAAATAGCATTATTTTTATTGTTAATTACGATGTAATCATTATTATTGCTAAAGAATGTATTGAAACTATTTTTATTTCTATATATTTTATTTACATTTATATTCATAATAAATTATATGTTAGTAATTGAAAAATTATTAATTTAATGATATTATTTTATTATAGGAATAGGTGATAAAATTGAAACCAAGAACAAGAATAATACTTTTGAGTGTAATATCAATATTAATAGTAGTAACTATAATTTTGGGAGTAACATACTCATTTATGCAAGCAAATATAGATTCATCATCAGTAACAGAGGTAAGCTTATCAAGTTGTGCTAAGATTACTTTGAGTGATACGGGTGCATCAATAAATTTAAATAATACAAATCCTATAAGTAAGAATAGAGCATTACAAACAACACCATATACATTTACAGTTACAAGTTCTTGTGAATCATATGTAGGATTTAATCTATATTTAGCAACACTTAATACTAATACTTTGGTAGATTCAAGTGTTCATTATATAATAACTAGAAATGGATCAAAAGATATTTTAGCAGAGGGAATACTTAGTGAGGCTACAAATGCATTAAGTGAATTTACAAGTGATGATCAAAATCAATTAAATGTTGGTATAAATGGAACATTTGGAACAATTTATAAATTGTATAATGATGATATTCCTTTACAAGGTGAAGTATCTTATGATTTATATTTATATATAGATAGTGAGGTAACAGATGCGTCAACAATGGGTAAGACATTTAATGCTGGTATTGCTATTAAATCATATGATAGAGAAGCAGGTCCTGCATTTGCTAGTTATATAACTAGTCTTTATACAACAGATGGAGATAACGGGCTTTATTATCACGATGCCGATTTAGCAAATGGGGCAGCAGATAATTCATACAGATATAGTGGTGCAAACCCAAATAATTATGTATGTTTCGGAAGTGATGAGGCAACTTGTCCAGATGATAATCTATATCGAATTATTGGGGTGTTTGGTTCAGAAGTAAAACTGATAAAGGCAACGAGTTATGGAAACTATGCTTGGGATAGTGGAAATAGCAATACTTGGGATGGAAGTACTAAACCGGATGTATATACAACATTGAATACAACTTACTATAATTCCTTAGGAAGTAAATGGCAAAATTTAATAGCAGAAACAACGTGGCAAGTTGGAGGAATGAGTAGTTCAGATTTAACTGCAAAACAAGCATACGATAGCGAATTGGGAGTAAATCACACTGGTTATACAGAAACAATGAAAATAGGTTTGGTTTATGCATCAGAATATGGTTATGCTGCGATTCCAGAATGTTGGACAACTAATTTATTCGATTATGATTCCAGTCCAAATATTGGTAATAATTGGTTATATATTGAAGATACAATGTGGACAATTTCTAGGGTTAACAGTAATTCAGAATATACCTTTTATGTAGATTCTGATGGTTATGTTAATGATAGTTATAGAGTATCTTCTAGTTATGGTATTTATCCTTCCTTTTCGCTAGAAACTAGTGCAGCATATATTGGAGGAACTGGTACACAATCGGATCCATATCGAATAGCTTAAAATAAAAAAGTCTTATTGTATGGTGAAGTCTTATACAATGATAAAAAATAGGGAGGTATTATGTATAGTTATATAATAGGTAATGTAAGTGAGATTAATAGCAATAGTATAGTTTTGGAATGTAATAAGATTGGGTACTTAATATATGTACCTAATCCTTTTAGTTATAAGATTGGTGAAGAATATAAAGTATATGTTTATAATAAGATTGGTGAAGATGAATATAGCTTATATGGCTTTAAGACTAAAGACGAATATGAACTATTTCTTAAGTTAATTAGTGTTAAGGGGTTAGGTGCTAAACTTGCTTTGCCGATTTTAGCAACTGGTTCTATTGCTGGTATTGTTGATGCAATAGATAGAGAAAATATATTGTATTTAACTAAGTTTCCCAAAATTGGGGATAAGTTAGCGCGCCAAATAATATTGGATTTAAAGGGTAAACTAAATTTTGAAGTTAGTGAAGAATTAATAAATGATGAAACAGAAGATTTAATTGATACATTAACTGCACTAGGATATAAATCTAGTGAAATTAAAAAAGTTGTTGGAAATGTAGATAAGAGTAAAACATTAGAAGATCAAGTAAAAGAAGCATTAAAATTATTAATGAAGTAGGGGTAACTATGAATAAGGGATTTACACTAGTTGAATTAATGGTTGTTATTGTAATAATGGCTATAATTACAATGATTGGTTATACAGGTATTACAGCAGTACAACAAAATATTAAAGAAAATTTGTGGGATGGGAAAGTTGATGCTATTTTAAGTGGAGCAGAAGCTTATGGAGAAGATAATAAAAATCTTCTTACAGGAACTTGTAGTATTGATGGAAGTAATGTAAGTAATTGTACGTCTTTAAAAGTAGATGACTTAATTAAAAGTAATTATGTGCCAACAGATGAAGAAAGATGTGTGAAATATGATGAAAATAGTAATTGTATAAATAGTGAAGAAACAATTATAAATGAATCTGTTCCTGAAGATGATCCTAATTATTATGCTAATGATTTAAATGTGTATATTTATTTAGAAAATAATGTTGTTTATGCAGTATTAGAAGGAGATTAAATGAAAGCAAGAACAAGAATAATACTTTTGAGTGTAATATCAATATTAATAGTAGTAACTATAGTTTTAGGAGTAACATACTCATTTATGCAAGCAAATATAGATACATCATCAGTAACAGAGGTAAGTTTATCAAGTTGTGCAAAAATTACTTTGAGTGATACGGGTGCATCAATAAATTTAAATAATACAAATCCTATAAGTAAGAATAGAGCATTACAAACAACGCCATATACATTTACAGTTACATCAAGTTGTGATAATGGTGTTGGTTTTAATATTTATTTAGCAACACTTAATACAAATACTTTAGATGCTAGCAATATTCATTATATAATAACTAAACAAGGTTCAAAAGATATTTTAACAGAAGGAATACTTAGTGATGCAACAAATGCTTTAGCAGAATTTACAAGTGATGATCAAAATCAATTAAATATTGGCATAAATGGAACATTTGGAACAATTTATAAAGTTTATAGTTATGGCATTCAAAGTGGAGAAAAAGATGATTACGATTTATATTTATATGTAGATAGTGAAGTAACAGATGCATCAACAATGGGTAAGACATTTAATGCTGGTATTGCTATTAAATCATATGATTATGAATTCGCAACTATAAATGATGTAACTACTAGTAATATCACTACTGATAGTATAACATTAACAGTAAATGCTGTAGCAGGAGAAAATGCAATAGCAAAATACTATTTTAGTAATAACGGTGGAACAAGTTACGTAGAAAGTACAAATAATACGTATACATTTAGTGAATTGGAACCCGAAACGGAGTATTCTATTACTGTATATGTTGTTGATAGCATTGGAAATGCTTCTGGTGTATATACTTTGCAAAATAAAATTTTGACAGGTTCTGAAAATTATCTTATTATTACCGATGAACTTGAAAATTCTACGTTGCTTTTAAATGGTATAGATATTAGTAACAGAATAAACGAAAGAATTGTTTATAATGTTGGTGATGTTTTGAAGTATGTACATACACAAGCTTGTTCTACTAGAAGAATTAATATTTATGATAAAAATAATTTGTTGGTAAAAGAATTGAATGATGATGATGGATATTCTTTTCCTGAAACTACACTTGATGGTACAGAAAGGTATATTCAAGAAAAGGTAAGTGGTTTTTGTGAACCAATATAAATAACTAGTTAATTAATTTGTATGTGAAATTATGTATAGTTATATAATTGGTAATATAGGTGAGATTAATAGTAATAATATAGGTTTAAAATGTAATAGGTTTTTGGCTTAATATATGCGTCTAATCCTTTTGGTTATAAGATTGGTGAAGATGGTGTAAATAACTGTATTGCCTTTAAAAGTGAAAAAACAATTATAAATGAATCTTTTTTTGAATATGATCCTAATTATTATGCTAAAGTTTTAAATGTATATATTTATTTAGAAAGTAATGTTGTTTATGCGGTATTAGATTATTAACGTTAGAAAGTTTGTAAAAACTTTCTTTTTCAATTGATAAAAAAAGGGTAAGTGTGATAAAATTAAGATGGAGGAAAGTTATGGAAAAATACGTGTATTTGTTTAGTGAAGGAAACAAAGATATGAGAAACTTACTTGGTGGTAAGGGTGCTAATTTAGCAGAAATGACTAATATTGGTTTGCCTGTTCCAAGTGGGTTTACAGTTACAACAGAAGCTTGTAACAAATACTATGATGATGGAAAAGTACTTGCGGATTCTATTATCGAAGAAATAAAAAGTAATCTAGCAAAACTAGAAGAAAAGACTGGCAAGAAATTTGGAGATTTAGAAAATCCCCTTTTAGTAAGTGTAAGAAGTGGTGCTAGAGCAAGTATGCCAGGGATGATGGATACAGTTCTAAATCTTGGGTTGAATGATGAAATAGCAGAATCTTTTGCTAAGAAAATTAATAATAAAAGATTTGTATATGATTCATATAGAAGATTTATTCAAATGTTTGCTGATGTAGTAAAAGGATATTCAAAAAGTAAGTTTGAGAGTATCATCGATGAAGTAAAGGTCGAAAAAGGTGTTAAAGATGATATTGAACTTGATGAGGCTGATATGGTATCTTTAACTGAAAAGTTTAAGGCTGCATATAAAGAATTTGCTGGAGAAGATTTCCCACAAGAACCATTTACGCAACTTATTGAAGCTGTTAAGGCAGTATTTAGAAGTTGGAATAATGAAAGAGCTATATATTATCGAAGAATAAATGATATTCCATCTAGTTGGGGTACTGCTGTAAACGTTCAAGAAATGGTTTATGGTAATAGTGGTAATACTTCTGGTACTGGGGTAGCATTTACAAGAAATCCTGCGACTGGAGAAAAGAAATTATTCGGAGAATACTTAATTAATGCTCAAGGTGAAGATGTTGTTGCAGGTATTCGTACACCTTCAGAAATTGATACTTTAAAAAGTGAAATGCCTGAAGTTTACGCGGAATTTGCTAAAATTGCTCAAAGATTAGAAGACCATTATAATGATATGCAAGATATGGAATTTACTATTGAAAATGGTAAATTATTCATACTACAAACAAGAAATGGTAAACGTACTGCTAGTGCAGCTGTAAAAATTGCGGTTGACCTAGTTAATGAAGGTAGAATTTCTAAAGAAGATGCTGTTTTAATGGTTGATCCTAAGAGTTTGGATGCGCTTTTACACCCAACATTTACTGGGGACGCTATAAAAAAGGGTAAAGTAATAGGTAAAGGTTTGGCGGCATCACCTGGTGCTGGAACTGGACATATTTACTTTACTGCAGAAGATGTAATAAAAGCTAAAAATGAAGGAATAGATGCAATACTTGTTAGACTTGAAACTTCACCAGAAGATATCGAAGGTATGAATTCAAGTAAGGGAGTTTTAACACTTCGGGGTGGTATGACTAGCCATGCTGCAGTAGTTGCTCGTGGTATGGGTATTTGCTGTGTATCAGGGGTTGGTACGTTTAGTATTGATGAAGATGCAAAAATTCTTAGAACTGGTGATGGTGAAGAATTTAAGGAAGGAGATTATATCTCTATTGATGGTTCTACTGGTAATGTTTATGCTGGCAAATTAGAAATGCAAGAAGCATCTATTAGTGGGGATTTTGAAACATTTATGTCTTGGGCTGATGATGCAAGAGATTTACAAGTTAGAACCAATGCTGATACTCCTAGAGATGCTAAACAAGCTAGAACATTTGGAGCAGAAGGAATTGGATTATGCCGTACAGAACATATGTTCTTTGAAAAAGATAGAATTTTTAACTTTAGAAAGATGATTTGTGCTACAACTCTTGAAGAAAGAAAAGCAGCTTTAGAAAAGATTTTACCATATCAAAGAAAAGATTTTGAAGGTTTATTTGAAGCTATGGCTCCTTATAGTGTAGTTATTAGATATTTGGATCCACCGCTACATGAATTCTTGCCAAAAACTGAAGCAGAAATTAAAGAACTTGCTGATGATTTAGGTAAGAGTGTTGAAGAGTTAAATAGAATAATTGAATCATTGAAAGAATTTAATCCAATGATGGGACATAGAGGCTGTCGTTTGGCAATAACTTATCCAGAAATTGCTGAAATGCAAACTAGAGCTGTAATTGAAGCAGCTATTAATGTTGGTAAGAAAGGTATAAATGTAACTCCTGAAATAATGATACCACTTGTTGGTGATGTAAAAGAGCTTAAATACGTAAAAGAAATTGTTACTAAAGTTGCTGATGAAATTATTAAAGATGCTGGTGTTGATTTAAAATACGAAGTTGGAACAATGATTGAAATTCCAAGAGCAGCTTTACTTGCTGATAAGATTGCTAGTGTTGCAGAATTCTTTAGCTTTGGTACAAATGACTTAACCCAAATGACTTATGGATTTAGTAGAGATGATGCTGGTAAGTTCTTAGAATCTTACTATGAAAAAGGCATTTTTGAATCAGATCCATTTGCTAAGGTTGATACTGAAGGTGTTGGAGAACTTATGCGTATTGCTAGTACCAAGGGCAGAAAGACTAGAAAAGATTTAAGCCTTGGAATTTGTGGAGAACACGGTGGAGATCCATCAAGTATAGCATTTTGTGATTCTTTAGGATTTAATTATGTATCTTGTTCACCATTTAGAGTTCCTATTGCTAGACTTGCTGCTGCGCAAGCTGCAATAAGAAGAAAAAGAGATAAATAGTATTCTAATTTGCAAATATAATTAGTGTATACTCAATAATATGAAAATGTTTCTCGCTTACGGATGGTGCGAGTAATAAATGATTCCGGTCGACAATGTTTCTCGCTTACGGATGGTGCGAGTAATAAATGATTCCGAAGGAAAATGTTGGAAACTTTATTCTTTTGAATAGAGTTTTTTTCTTTTTTAATAAAATTTTAAATTTTTTTAAAATAAAAAAAGGAAAATGAGGAAAAAAAGTAAATATATATAGCGAAAGGTAAGGATTAAAAAGTATAGGGAAGGAGGTAATAATAAGAAACATTAAGGCTATTATTTATTTTTAAAGGAGGTTTTGTTAGTGAAAAAAATAATTATAGCAATTATTCTATTTTTAGTAGGGGTTAATTCAGTGGATGCTAGTATGGATAAAATATATATTGGGGAAAAGATTCCGGATGTATATATTAGAAAAGTTTCTAGTGATGGAGAAGAAAAAGTTAAACAAGGGCTTTTTATAAGAAGAAGTAGTGATAATCAATTTGTTTATTGTGTTGAGCCTTTTATTTCTTTGGTAAATAATCATACTTATAATAGCTATGATAATAATCAATATGAATACTTAGGTATATCTAAAAGTACTTGGGAGAAAATATCTTTGATTGCTTATTATGGTTATAAATATGCAGATCATCAGGAGGATTATTGGTATTATATTACTCAAGTTATGATATGGCGAGAAATTGATCCTGATGCTGAGTTTTATTTTACATCAACACTGGGAGGAGTTAATAATCCAGATTTGTATGCGGAAGAAATTTTAGAAATTGCAGAATTAGTAAGATTACATCAAACGGTGCCAGAGTTTGAAGAAGCAACCATTTTACTAGGAGATACCATAACTTTGCTTGATAAAAATAGTGTTTTAAATAATTTTGATGTTATAGGTGATAATGCTTCGATTAATGATAATAATTTAGTTGTTAGTGGTAATCAGCTAGGAACTAATAAAGTAGTGTTAAAAAGAGAAAGTAATAATTATGAATGTGCTCCGATAGTTTATGTTGATCCAGCTAGTCAAAATGTTTTGGCAGTAGGAAAGTTACCAGATATAAATGCGGAAGTTAGTTTTGAGGTAGTAGGTAGTAAAATAAAAATTGTTAAGATTGATGCTATAACTAAAGAAACAGTAAATATCGCAGATATTAAGTTTTTGATATATGATGCTAATACTAATGAATTAGTTTTAGAGGGGGTAACTAATGAATTTGGTGTTTTTGAAAGTAATTATGTACTATGTAAAGGAAGATATAAAATAGTTGAAGCACAGGATCAAGTAATACCTGGTTATGAAGTAAGTAAAGAAGAAATATATTTTGAAGTGAGCAAGCAAGAAGAAATTGTTATTGAATATGCTAATAAATATGTAACAGGTGAATTAAAAGTAATAAAACTAAATGAGGATAATTTAGTGATTCCTGGTGTTACTTTTGGCTTGTATGATGAAAGTAGTAATTTAGTTAATATTATCAAAACTGATGAAGATGGAGAAGCTTTATTTACTGATTTGCGAGCTGGAAAATACAAATTAAAAGAATTAGAAACGGTTTCTGGATATGTCTTAGATGAACAAGAATATGATATTGAATTAAAGTTAAATAGTGATAATGCAATAGAAATGCAAATAGTTAAAGTAATTAATTATTATCAAAAAGGAAATTTAGAAATTGTTAAAGTTGATCCGGATAATAATCCTATACCAGATGTAGAATTTACGCTATATAATGAAAATATGGAAGAAGTGGCTAGAGAAGCAACTAATAATGAAGGAAAAATATATATTGAAGATTTAAAGTTAGGAAAATATTATTTAGAAGAAACTAAAACTAGTTTAGGATATCAAATACTAGAAGAAAGAATTGAGTTTGATATAACTAGTGATAAGAAAAACGTAACTATTACTGTTACTAATGAACCTATTAAAGTTTTTGTTCCCGATACTAATATTAGTTATGAAATAGCAGAATTTATTGTACCTAAGAAAAAAATAATACAAAAATAAATTTGAAAATATGTAAAAATACGTGATATAATAGTACTACTTAGGAGTTTTGTAGTATGAAACGTAGTGAAGTTGATAGAAATAAATTAAGTCCTATGATGCAACAATATATGGAAATAAAAGATAAGTATCCAGAAGAACTGGTTTTTTATCGTTTAGGGGACTTTTATGAAATGTTTTTTGATGATGCTTTAATTGCATCCCGCGAATTAGAACTTACTCTTACTGGTCGTGTTGCAGGGCTAGAAGAACGAGTTCCTATGTGTGGAGTTCCACACAATAATGTTAAAGCTTATATTGAAAAATTAGTTAATAAAGGTTATCGTGTTGCTATTTGTGAACAGTTGGAAGATCCTAAAACTACCGGTAATAGAATGGTAAAACGTGGAATTGTCGATGTAATTAGTAAAGGAACAGTTGCAGATAATGACTTACTTAATGAAAGAGATTCATCTTATATTGCGGGAGTTTTATTTTTCCAAGATATTATTAATATAACGATATTAGATATTTCAACTGGTTATTTAGCATCACTTAGTATAGAAAATAATACTGATGCTCTTTTAAATGAAATACTTAATTATAATATTAAAGAAGTTGTACTTTTAGATAACCTTAATACAGCATTGATTGATTTACTTAAAAATACTTATAATATTGAAGTAACTATTAGTAGTGAATTTTTAACTGATGAATATGAAAGTTTTTTAAACACTATTCCGGATGTAAGAGTTAAAAGCGGAGTAGAACACTTATTTTATTATTTAAGTGTAAGACAACTTAAAGATTTGAGTCATATTGATCATATAGAAAAACTTGTGAAAAATGATTATGTAGAAATGGACGTCCATACGGTTAGAAATTTAGAGTTGGTAGAAACAATTCGCTTGAAAGAAAGAACTTATTCTCTCGTTTGGTTGTTAGATAAATGTAAAACAGCTATGGGAAGCAGAAAGCTTAAGAGTTGGATACTTAATCCTCTTAAGAATAAAAGTGTTATTTTGGATAGATATGCTAAGATAGAAAAATTAAATAATGAATTTATTTTAAAAGATGAACTTAAAAATTTATTGTACGAAGTTTATGATATTGAAAGATTAGCTGGTAAAGTAATAAATGGTAGTTTAAATGCTAGGGATTTGTTGCAACTTAAAAATAGTTTAGCGGTTTTGCCAAATGTTAAAGAAATAATTGAAAAGTTAGGGTTTGCATATGAAATAAATGCGCATACAGAAATTTATGAATTGTTAGATAGTTCTATTGCTTTAGATCCACCGATTAGTGTACGTGAAGGATATATAATTAAGACTGGTTATAATGCCGAACTTGATGAACTTAGAAGTATTCGGAGTGGTGGTAAGGATTTTGTAGCTAGTTTTGAAGCAAAAATTAAAGAAGAAACTGGAATAAAGAATTTAAAAGTAGGATTTAATAAAGTTTTTGGTTATTATATTGAAGTACCAAATGGTTCTAAAAATTTAGTTAAAGATGAATTTAATTGGTATCGTAAACAAACATTAACGAATTGTGAAAGGTATATTTCGCCGGATTTAAAAGAAAAAGAATCACTTATTTTGAATGCTGAAGAAAATATTATCGATCTAGAATACAATTTATTTTGTGATATAAGAAATAAAATTAAACAAGAAGTTCCGGCATTACAAAAAACTGCTGATGCTTTAAGTGAAATCGATTGTTTAGTATCACTAGCTATATGTAGTGAAGAATATAATTTTGTTAAGCCCAATATAAATGATGAGGGAATAATTAATATTAAAGATGGTAGACATCCTGTAGTTGAAATAGTCAGTAAAAGTGAATATGTTCCAAATGATTGTGTTATGGATGGTGGGATTAATACTCTTTTAATTACAGGCCCAAATATGAGTGGTAAGTCGACTTATATGCGGCAACTTGCAATAATTGTTATTATGGCTCAAATTGGTTCGTTTGTGCCAGCAAGTAGTGCTAATTTGCCAATTATTGATAAGATTTTCACGAGAATTGGAGCAAGTGATGACTTAGTTAGTGGAGAATCAACATTTATGATTGAAATGAAGGAAGCTCGTAATGCTATTAGTAATGCAACTAGTAATAGCCTAATTTTATTTGATGAATTAGGTAGAGGAACTGCTACTTATGATGGTATGAGTTTAGCTCAAGCAATACTTGAATATATTAGTGAAAATATTAAAGCTTATACTTTATTTTCGACTCACTATCACGAACTTACAAGACTAGATAAAAAATTTAAAAATATAAAAAATATCCATGTTAGCGCTGTTGATAATGGTGATACAATAACTTTCTTACATAAAGTTAAAAATGGTGCTGTTGATAAAAGTTATGGGATTCATGTAGCAAGACTTGCTAAAATGCCTGATGAGTTGTTAAAACGGGCAAATGAAATACTAAATGAATATGAAACAAATGCTAAGAAGAAAAATCCTGAGGAAAAAGTGCAACTTAGTATGGATTTCTTCCAAGAAACTCATAAAGATGATATAATAAAGAAGGAAATAGAAAAGTTAGATTTGATGAATACAACACCAATCGCAGCATTAAACTTTCTATTTGAGCTAAAAGAAAAGATTAAAAAGGGTGAGTAAATATGAAGTTTAAAGAAATTATAAGATTTTTTAAGAGGTATTTTAAATATGAAAAAAAGCTTCTTATTAAATCTTTTATTTTTATATTTCTTAGTTCTGTAGTTGGTGTTATTTTTGGCTATTTAATCGGAGAAGCTACCCAGTATGCTACAAATGGACACTTCTTTATTGCTGTTTTAGTTTTGATTGTATATTTATTGCTTGCTTTACTTGATAATTTAATTTTTGATCGGATAGGTAAAATATCTATTAAAAAAGCTTGTAGTAATATAATGGAGAGAATAAGCTATGAAGTTTATTATAAAGTAGGATTACTTCCAGCAAGAGCATTTGAAGAAAAAACTAGTGGGGAGTTAATAAATAGAATAGTAAATGATTCTTCGACAATAACAGAAACTTTTAGACAGTTTATAAATGTTGTAACAACTCTTTTTACGGCATTGCTCATATTTATCTTTGTTTTATTTAATTCCTGGATAGTTGCTTTAGAAATTTTAATTTATTTCGTAGTTTTCTATTTATTTTCTAAAAAGTTTTTACCTTTGATTAAGGAAAGTCAAAAGGAAATATCAGCAGATAAAGATAAAACTGTTGCAGAAGTTAATGAAACTGTTCGAGGAATAAGAGAAATCAGAGCTTTAGGTATAAGAAAAAGTATAAATGCTAATGTTAAGAAGATAATTAATATAATGTTTCTTAAAACTAAAAAACAAATGGTAGATGAAGAAAACTATTATAGTATTGCTTTTTCTTTAAGTGCTTGTTTAGAAGTAGTAGTATTTGTTACTTGTATAATATTAATTGGTTTGGGTAAGAGTGATATAAGCTTTTTTATGGCAATGACTTATTATGTTTATCGTTTTACATTTTTAGTAGAATGGGTAATGAATTTAAGCTCATCAGTGCAAAAGATGCGAGTTGCTATTGAACGGGTTGATGAAATACTTGGTAATAGATTATATAAAGATGAGGTTTTCGGTGATCTTCATAAGACGGATATTGTTGGTAATATCGAATTTAAAAATGTAACATTTGCCTATAGTAAAGAAGAAGGAAATGTTTTAGAAAATTTCAATTTGTATTTACCTAGTAATAAAAAAATTGCAATAGTTGGTAAGAGCGGGCAAGGAAAGAGCACAATATTTAATTTATTATTACGGTATTTTAAACCTAATCAAGGAGTTATTTTAATTGATGATTATCCAATTGAAGACTTTGATGAAGATGCATTTCATCAAAATATTGCAATAATTCGTCAAGATCCATTTATATTCAATAAAACTATTTTAGAAAACTTTCATATTTTGGATCCTTATTTATCTTTACGTAAAATTAGGAATGCTTGTAAAATTGCAGAAATAGACGATTATATTATGAGTTTACCAGATAAGTATGATACTAAAATTGGAGAAGGTGGAGTAAATCTTAGTGGTGGTCAAAAACAAAGATTAGCAATAGCACGAGCATTGTTAAAGGATAGTAGAATAATTTTATTTGATGAGGCTACTAGCGCTTTAGATAATGAAAATCAAAGTAAGATAAAACAAGCCATTGATAATTTAGTGAAAGATCATACAATTATAATTGTTGCTCATAGACTTTCTACAATAATTGATGCTGATATTATTTATTTAATTGATAATGGTAAAGTAGTTGCTAGTGGAACTCATAAAGAATTATTAAAAAATAATGAAATATATAAAACATTATATAACAATGAAAACTAAAAGAAGTAAATCAACTTTTGATGAAATGATAAAATAAAAGTAGACACAAAAAAAGAATGTGATCTACTTTTATTTTGTTATAATTAAATTAAGGAGAT
>CALVKJ010000006.1 GCA_944332675.1 uncultured Bacilli bacterium | reverse complement strand
TAAAAAAGAAGTAGCTATTTAAGCTACCTCGTATGGTAATTATCTTGTGCCACACACACTATTTGACAATTAACCAATATTTTTAAGTGCTAAAACTGCTGCAATAGTAATTTCTGTTTCTATATTGGTAAATTCATCTAACGCATTGTTTACTTTATTTACCCAACTTGGTTTAGCTATTTTTACTCCTGCTTCATTATATGTAGGATTATATACTCTACCTATAGCTTCAACAGTTGTAAGTCCTTTGCCAAAATATCCATCACTAAGAAGTTTTACATATCTTAATATTCCATATTCAATATTTTTATATCTTATTAATGATCCACCGGACATACCACCAAAAACATTGTTTTTATTAAGCATACTACTTGCGGTATAGCCGGACTCAATTTGAGCTATCGCAGCAGCTATACTGAAATCAACATTAGTATAAATATTACTAAAATACTTAAGTAAAGCAATAATATACTCTTTAGAATCTTGACAAGGCTCTATAGTATTATCAAATAGCTCTTTTTCACTATCCTCAAGATTAAGTAAATATTCACTCAATGTATATTCTAAGTTTTCAGTATCAAATAATCCAATATTTTGATAATCAAGCTTTAATTTTTCCGTCAAAGTATCTGTATTTATTTTAAATACATCAGCAAAAAAATTAATAATTTCTATATTATCATTAATATATATATCTAATAATTCTTCTTCTGTTAATACCCTTTTAGATTCTGGTTCGCTTACTTTTGCATCAAATGTACTTATTGAACTAACAAGTAACTCTTGATGCAAACTTCGGTGATATAATAGTAACATTACTATTAATATCATCACCCCCAGAATAACTAAAATTATTCCCTTTTTATTACTTAATATATAATTTTTCATCTAATTTATTATACTCTCCTTATTTCAAGTATGTTCATAATTATATCACAAAATACTCTAAAATGCAAATTTGCTACCCTTTTCAAGATAAAAAGGATATCACATTAACGTAATATCCCTATATTATGCAGCAATTATTTCTGGACTTGTTGGCATTGGACTATCAGCAGGTCCTTCGATAATTGGAGCATTTTGAATATCCCCATTATTTGGAGTATCACCTGGGGCACTCGGATTTTCTTGTGGTAAACTGTTAACTTGTAATTTCCAACAACCAGACACATCACAGTTACTACTAAATGGCATTGGATTAGGCATTTCCATCTTAACAATCATCGGTATTTTAAATGCTCCACCAAAACATACACAATTTCCTGGTTGTAATACTTTTTGTTTGTCTAGGATATCTGCAGAAATATTTGGAAGCATTTCCCCAATATATTTAATATCTAGAGGGTGTGTCATCTTAAATATCAAAAAATTATTACATTGGGCAATAACAGTATCGGATATTTCTACTGGTCTTTGACTAATTATATCAAGTATTACCCCATATTTTCTTCCTTCTTTAGCAATACGGTCGAATATATTATAACCTAGTAAGAAAGTATCATTATCTTTTTGAATATATCTGTGTGCTTCTTCTAGGAATAAATGAAATGGTATCTTCGCTCTTTCTTTGCTTTCCTTAGAAAAGTCAAATATAAGTCTTGAAATAATCTTAACAAATACTTTAGCAAATGTATCATCGACATCTTCTAAGTTAATATTGATAATTTGTGCTTTACGATTACCCATAGCAACAAGTGATGAAATATAATCTTTAACAGGAATATATTCATTAGAAAAATATTCATACATCTTACTATTTATTATAGAATTTAATCTAACTCTTAATATTACTGCATCATCGTGCAAGTTTTGATTGTGTTGGAATCCTTCACTAATAAGGGTAAATTCCATAGCTTTAGCAAAGTCTTTCAAAGAATAACTAGCAGTCTCCGGCGCTTTTATTGAATCAAGTTCATCATTTATCTTACCTAAAATATAATTAGTTATAAGAACTGATTCACCAAAATTACCATTAGAATCTATTTCAAAACATTCACTAAATGTTCTAGTGTATCCTAACCCTGGAATAACTGAATCAAAGTTAAATTCTGGTGTATTACACACTTCAATTATCGTAAATATTTCATTTTTCTTACTAGCTACCGTTTCATTACTAAATAATACCGCCAACAAAGCTTTAGCAATCAAGTGATTTTTATATGCTCTAGCTTCTTCTGTATCAGTTGAAAATATCTTAGCTAGCTTAATAGTGTGTTCTATTATTGGAAGTTGCGCGTGATTTGATGCTTGTAATAAAAGTGCCATATCATCAAGTTCTAGTAAACTTACAGGTATTTTTAAAAGAATATCAGTTGGATCTGTTGGATTAGTTGTAATAAACTTATAACTATAATTAGGGTTTATTTCATTTAACTTACCAAAAGCATTCTTATATTCACCAAATGAATCAAATATAAACAAATTAGCATTATATTGCACTGCAAATTTATTATTAAATATATTTTGAATAATTCTTGCTACTCCACAAGACTTACCAGATCCAGAATTACCAAATATCGCTAAATGATTGGAAAATAAACTATTGATATCTGGACATATATTAAATCCTTTATATATCGCACTTTCTCCTAAAATAAAGCTTGAGGCATTATAAGTACCAACTAGTTCCATTAATTCTTCTGAATTAATCATTCTAATATTACTTGTAAGCATTGGCTTTCTTAAAACCCCATTTACATACTTACCATTGATGTATTCTCCTAAAAATCTAATCTTAATTACTTCGCTACCTAGTTCAAACACTTCACCTAGTATTCTTTGATTATTTTCTTCAAATATGACATTCATATTCATTAAGTCTGCTTCGCTTGCTTCCTTTTGCAAATTTTCAACGTGGGCTTCACTATCCCCAATATAAACAATTTTTCCAAACATTTTTATCTCTCCTATGCTATATAAATTATAACATAGTCAAAAAAAAAGTAAAAGGTTATTTTACTTCAAATTCTCTTCCAGCAAATTTATAATCACTAAGTGAATCTTTTTCTATTCTAATAAAATAAATTAATAATTCATCACTTTCTTCTACTTCTTTATTAGCATCATATCCAATAATTACCCCATCATCAGTAATTTCCAAATTTATCTCATTAATTTTTAAATCATCTTCATAGTAAATATAATCAATTATATAATCATATTCTTCAAAATCTCCATTAGTTAGAAATACATCTCTAGCTATTCCTAAATCATCTAATAAATCAGTATATTCAGTATAAGCCGTAAGCATTATTGATTCGTGTTCTTTACCATCATCTTTAATAATAATACCATCAGCAATAGTACGGTAACCGTTATTGCCAAGGCCAATCCACACCCCTAACAAGGCTGCTGTAAATATAACAAGTATTACTAATGTACCTACTAAATAATGATATTTAGTTATTTTCATAAAATCACGGTTCCAATCCAATTGTATTTGTCATCATTAATAACAAAACTACTTTGATATTGTACCCTTAAGCCACCAAGATTGTCAATAATATACTCTTCAAATGTTACATTTTCTTCATCTATATCATTACTACTAAAAGTTAAAACTACAGTTTCATATAAACCATTATTATATATTTTATACTCAGTTATATTTTGAATCTTTTCTTCACTATAAAATAATATATCTTCTGTTAAATAGATTTTATCATCACCAATACTAATATTAGCTATATCTCTATCAGCTTTATATAATATTCCATTATATCTTTTTTCGCTACAAGTATATTTTCTATCACTATAATTACATTCATTAGTACCATTTACATTAAAGTTCTTATTAACAATAAATAAATCACTACCATATAAATCACTTATCTTAAATATTAATTCTCCTGAATCAAAAGTATTACTTTCCATATTATTAAAATAACCCTTAGTAAGCAAAATATCATTATTTACATCACTAATTTTTACATCCTTATCTTGATATGCTGTAACATATACTGGATCATTAATAGTTACATAAGGAATAATATATTGTAATTCTTGACTTAAAGTATCAGTTCCACCATCAAATGTAATATTGGTTGATACATTCATATTATTATTTTTATTCCCCCAATTAATATTATAAAAAACTATACATATCGTAAATAATAATAGCAATATAGCAAAAGCTAACAAAATATTTCCTTTAGCATCTTTAATATCATTCATAGCCATACCTCATTTTCTAGTATAAGTATAACATAAAATTATGAATTTTAGAAAAAATATTTTAATTATTCACCATTATTTACCCACCAGTTTTCAGAATTGCAATCTACAACAGTTCCAGTATAGCCATTAATACATATATCACAATAATTTTGGTCAGATGCAAGTTTATAACTGTAAGCATAAAACCCTTGGTTTGGTTCAGTTTGTATTACATAATCATCATTATATAAGCCATATTCTTGGCCAATGGTATAATTTTCATAATTTCCGTTAATAGGGTTTAATAGTGCTGTATAATAAGATTCTAAAACATATGGAATTTTCGTATAATTCACTAGTTTCATGGCGTAATACATAACTAGCATATACAAAATTTTCAGTGCGATATGTTGGAGAGCAGCCACTAGCAAATGGTCCGCAATTTTCTTCTTTCGTTGTTATGGTATCTCCAACTTCCATATAATTGGTACATGGCACACCATAATTAAAATAAACATAGCATTTATCACTAGTATTGGCTTGCATCAATACTTTTTTATTTTCTTCATCCCATGTAATTATACTTCCATTCTCACAGCTAGATAATGTTTCATTAAATGTATATCCCTCAATTGGCCATTCATTATCGCTAGCAACTTGATATTCCCCACTACCAGATGCCGTTTCGAACATCATTGTTAAGAAATTACTACTAGCTACACGATTACTTTTACCGCTTTCAAGTACTATTTTATCATTATCACTATAAAATAGAGTAACTATGCCTATTATTAAAGCAAATATAACCAAACTACTTAAAACTAATACTTTTTTCTTCATTAAAAATGCACCTCTAAAACATAATAGCAAATAGAAATTGGAAATTTTGTCGAACTGCGCATAAACATTAAACTTTTGTGTATAATACCTACTGTACTATATAAAAAATTATAAAAAAAATAAAATTCTTTTAAAAGTATTCAAAATGATATCATATTGCATACTAGCAAAATTGAAATCATATTGGTATCATTTTAATTGTGAAGTTGGTAGGTGTAGTATGAAAACGTTTAATCCGTATCCATTAAGGATTGATGAAGAGTTAATGGAAGAACTAAAAGAAATGGCAGAAGCTCATTCTCGAAGTGTTAATAAAGAAATCGAATACTTAATAAAAGAGGCTATAAAAAAATATAGAATTGAAAATCCTGATGAGAGCAAACCAAAGAAAAAGACAAGTTAACTAATTATCTAACTTGTCTTTTAATATTTCTTTAGTTATTACAGGATTAGCTTTACCTCTAGTTTCTTTCATTACTTGACCTACAAAGTAATCAAAAAGGTTAGTTTTACCATTCTTATATTGTTCTATTTGTGATTGATTATTTTCTAGTATTGTATCAATTATTGTTTCAATTTCTGCCTTATCAGTTATCTGAGCAGTATCTTTACTAATATAAGTTTTCGGTTCTTTTTCATCACTTAAAGCTTTAAAGAATATTTCTTTAGCTTGTTTTGAAGAAATGGTACCCTTAACTTGTTCATCAATTAATTGCTTTAATAAATTAGGTTTTAAGTAAAAATCACTCAAAGTTATATCGTGTTTACCTAAATAAGCAATAATTTGTACTGTAAGCCAGTTTGCAGCAGTTTTAGCATCCATTCCTAGGCGCACACATTCTTCAAAATAATCAGCATAGTCTTTTTCCTTAATAATAATACCTGCATCATATTCTGATAAACCAAAGTCATTAATATACATAGCTTTTCTTTCCCTTGGTAACATTGGAATAGACTCTCTTATTTCCATTAACCAACTCTTATCTATCTTATATTTGGGAATATTTGGTTCAACAAAATATTTATAATCAATTGCATCAACTTTACTACGCATATGAATAGTTGTACCGGTTTCTTCATCGAATCTTCTGGTTTCTTGAACCACTTCATCATATCTGCCGGCATCTTTAAGTTCAGATTGTCTTTTTATTTCATAAACAATTGCATCATAGACATTACCAAAGGAATTAATATTTTTTATTTCGACTTTAGTTCCTAGTTCCGTTGCATCTGGATCCATTATTGATACGTTAACATCACATCTAATTTGCCCCTTTTTAGTATCGGCTTCAGATACATCACAGTATTGATAAATACGACGCATTGTTTCTAGAAAAGCTACGGCTTCCTCTGCTGAATTTAAGCAAGGTTCCGTAACAAGTTCTAAAAGTGGTACCCCTGCTCTATTATAATCGATTAAAGATACATCATATAAGTGATCTAGACTTGCGGCATCTTCTTCTAAGTGTATATCGTGAATTTGGACAGTTTTTTCATAACCATCACATTCTATAATTATTTCTCCATCTACTCCGACCGGATCGTGCATTTGGGTAATTTGGTATCCTTTAGGTAAATCTGGATAATAATAATTCTTCCGATCAAAATACATATATTCTGGTTGTTTACAACCTAAAACCATACTCATAAGTAAAGCTTTTCTAACGCATTCTTTATTTACTACTGGCAAAGTTCCCGGAAAAGCCATATCAACAGGACGCACGTTGTCATTAGCTATTTCATTATAAGAGTTACGAGCTGAAGAAAATACTTTTGAATTACTCTTAAGTTCACAATGCATTTCTAGACCAATTACAGCTTTATATTTATTCATTTGGGCACCCCGCAATCATATCTTTATAATTCATTTCACTCTCCAAAGCATAAGCAATATTTAAGACATTCGCATCTGTCTTACAATCCCCTGTAATATTTATTCCTACTGGAAGATTATCGATAAATCCATTAGGTATAGTAATTGATGGAAAACCACCAAAATTACCAATTTGTAAATGTTCTTCAAGTATTGCTGTATCATCACTAGATAACTCATCTTTAGATCCGTCGATATATGGTGCAACTCCAGTAGAAACTGGCAATATCAAAGCATCATAAGTCTTAAATAACTCTTTCATTTTATCGACGATTAATCTTCTAACTCTTTGGGCATTAACAAAATATCTTTCTTGATTTTCTTTTTGTAAGATATATGAACCAATTACAAATCTTCTTTTAATAAGTGGTGAAAACCCTTTAGTTCGGTGATCTTTCATCATATCTAAAACGTTATCACCTTTACCTCTAGGACCAAAAATTATTCCTGTTAAATTTGACATATTACTAGTTGCTTCAGCACAAGACAAGCAAACATATACGCTAGGAATTGCTCTAAGCAAAGTTTTATCTATTGATACTTCGGTTACTTCACAACCAATATTGCGTAACTTATCTAAAGTTTCATAAAATATTTCTAAATGTCTTTTAAGTTCATTTGAAGCATCAGGATAATTACTTATATCAGTTATTTCTTTGATATAGAATAATTTTTTCCCCTTTACGTTTCCATCAATTGAATCATATAAGTGAATATCACTTGAATCCCAACTAGTTTGGTCATACTTATCAATTCCTTTCATCGCATCAACTACAATTGCGGCATCTTTAACACTACGTGTAAGTACCCCACAAGTATCTAAGCTTGAAGCAAAAGGAAATAAGCCATATCTAGAAATCATTCCATATGTAGGTTTATAACCAACTATACCACAAAAAGCTGCCGGTTTACGAATAGAATCTCCCGTATCACTACCTAAGGCATATGGATAAACTCCTGCCGCAACAGCAGCTGCTGAACCACTAGAAGATCCCGCACACATACGTTTTGTATTCCATGGATTTCTTATAACACCAGTGTGAGCAGTAGTACCAGTTCCTCCCATACCAAATTCATCTAAAGCTGTTTTATTTACTGCAACAGCTCCACGGCGTTTTAAATTAGCAACTGCCGTAGCATCAAAAAATGGCACATAATCTTTTAGAGTGTTACTAGAACCAGTTGATAATATATCTTTGGTAGAATAATTATCCTTAATTCCATAAGGAATACCTGATAACATTTCATCTGTTACTGGAAGCTCTTTTGCATCATCCATAATAGTTACAAAAGCATTACATTTATCTTGTACTTTATGGGATTTTTCTAAAGCTTCTTTAATCAAATCTGCACTAGT
This sequence comes from uncultured Bacilli bacterium, assembly GCA_944332675.1. Taxonomy (GTDB): domain Bacteria; phylum Bacillota_I; class Bacilli_A; order RF39; family UBA660; genus Onthocola_B. The sequence goes on along the minus strand of CALVKJ010000006.1, from coordinate 25,140 downwards.
TACTTCTCCTTTTTTTAACATTTCATGTAATTTTTCAATTCCTAGTTCAGTCATTATCCCACCACCTTTGGTACTTCAATTTCTCTATCTTCATAACTATCGCAATTGCGAAGTAAATCTTCAATTGGAACTGATTCTTCTGCTTCATCACTTCTTAAAACAAATTCAAAATCATCTAATGCGTGAGTCATCGGTGTAACTTCATTAATATTAGGCATATCAGCAATTATTTGCATATTTGCATCAATTATATCAAATTCTTTTAAAACTAATTCATTTTCTTCTGGAGTTAAACCAATAAGCAACTTATCAGCATAACTATCGACCATTTCTTTTGTAAATTTACTCATCTTACTCTCATCCTTCCAAAATCATCTCGATCACGAGCATCAAAACTATAAACACTTTCTCCAGAATCTGCAGTAATTTTTATACCAGTTTTGGTGCCTTCAAAAAAATCTAACTTTTGAATCGTAAAGTCTTCTAAATTCAAAGCAAAACTTCCAAACCCATTGATATGACACAAAGTTTCAAAAAATGTTTCCGTATCACTAATCTCTAAATTGGAAAATTGGGCAACTATTTTAGTTACAATTGGTTTTAAAACTTCCCAAAAATCAGGATTATCCGCTATTTTCTCATCAATGTCTGTATCAATTACTTCTCCATTTTCTTCCTTTAATGCTAAATAAATTCTTCCTAACTTTTTAATTGTGTCATTATATGCCGCTGGTGATAGCCATATAATATCATCTAAAAGTTCTAAAGGTCGATATGTTCCATTATCTAAATTTATCCCTATAACTTCTTCTACTTTAAACATTTTACCACCTTCAATCTAAATAATCTTTATACCTAATTCTCTTAGTTGTTTATCACTTACTACATCTGGTGCTCCATCCATTAAGTCTTGAGCACTTTGTGTCTTAGGGAAGGCTATAACATCTTTAATGTCGTTAGTTCCCGCTAGTACCATAACAAGTCTTTCAATTCCCGGAGCAATACCAGCATGGGGTGGAACACCAAACTTAAAAGCTTCTAGCATAAAGCCAAATCTGGCCCCAGCTTCTTCATCACTTATATTTAAAGCTTTAAATATCTTTTGCAAATCCTTGTATTTATGATTTCTTACTCCTCCACTAGCAAGCTCATAACCATTTACTACTAAGTCATAACTCCTTGATATACAGTGTTCTGGATCATCAATCGTCTTAATATCTTTAACCATTGTAAATGGGTTATGCTCTGCCTTCCATCTTTTTTCAGTATCACTCCATTCAAAGAATGGAAAATCGGTAATCCATAAGAAATTTAATTTATCTTCATCAATTAAATTAATTTCTCGAGCAATTTTTACTCTTAAAGCTCCAAGGGAAGCATAGACAATCTTTGGCTTATCAGCAACAATTAGTATTAAATCGTTATTATCTACACCATAAGTGTTTTTAATCCACTCTAGTTTTTCATCTTCCAAATTTTTGGCAATAACCCCATTGAATTGATCATTATCATACTTCAGCCAAGCAAGTCCCTTTGCGCCATAAATCTTGACAAAATCAGTTAAGTGTTCAACATCCGTTCTTGAGTATTTATCACCATTATTCTTGACAATCAAACACTTAGCAATGCCACCAGATTCGATATTTTTACGAAACACATTCATCGATGTATCTCTTAGGATTTCCGTTAAATCCAATAACTCTAATTCAAATCTTGTATCAGGTTTATCAGATCCATATCTATCCATAGCTTCATTATAAGTCATCCTTGGAAAATCTGCAAGTTCTATTTCTTTAACATCTTTTACAATTTTTTTGATCATACCTTCTGTAACAGCAAATACATCTTCTTCCTCTGCAAAAGACATTTCTAAGTCAATTTGACTAAACTCCGGCTGACGGTCTGCCCGTAAATCTTCATCACGAAAACACCTAGCAATTTGATAATATTTTTCAAAGCCACTAACCATAAGTATTTGTTTAAATATTTGTGGCGATTGGGGAAGCGCATAAAATGACCCTTTATTAATTCTTGATGGAACTAAGTAATCCCTTGCTCCTTCTGGTGTACTTTTACAAAGAATTGGTGTTTCTATTTCTAAAAATCCTTGATCATTTAAAAACTCTCTAGCACTAGTTATTATTTTATGTCTTAAAATTATATTGTTTTTAAGATAATCTTTTCTAAGTTCAAGATAACGATATTTTAAAGCAATATTTTCATTGATTTCCGTATCTTCATCATAAACATTAAATGGCAAAATATCACATTCACTTAAAATATTTAATTCCCTAGCCATAAGTTCTATTTCTCCAGTTTCTATACTAGGATTAATCATATCTTCATCTCTTAAAATGATTTCTCCAGTTACTTCAATACAATATTCATTCTTTAAAGATTCCGCAATTTTAAATTCTTGCTTTAAAAATCCACGATTAAAGACAACTTGAAGTATTCCAGAGCGATCTCTTAGATCGACAAATATTACGCCTCCCATATCTCTTCTTTTATTTACCCAACCATATACAGTTACAGACTTACCAACATCTTTTTTACTAAATTCCGCATTATTAAACTTTTTCATATTCTCTCCTTTAACTAAAAAAACCTAGAAACTGTAAGGGCGAACAAGTCCGCGGTGCCACCTTACTTTTCTAGGCTCAAGTTATTTTATCGCACTCCTGCGTTTTTATGTATCTTGGAACTGTTTTTCATCTAAATTTCCCTTCGGTATTTCCAGCATCTAACCTTCTCTGTTAAGGTTCCTCTAAACTACTCGTTTCCCATAAAAAATCGATATGTCATAATTTTACATTAATTTATTTTACTTGTCAAGCTATCACTTTTAATAGAAATTCTTTTCCGTATTAATTCATCTTCATCACGTTTTTTATTAACACCATATATATAAGTAGCAATTAAAAAAGCATTTTTAGGATAATCTGTTAAATCATAACATTCACCCAAGATTTGAATGCATCTTTCTTTACATTTCTTTGTATCTATTGCTAAAATAGATCTCTCAATAGCAAAATGATAAGTCTTAATACCAATATCTAAGTCATTGCGAGCAACATCTAAATAAAATTGTGAAAATTTATTATTTAATTGTTCAATTAATTCATCACTTGTTAAAACTATACCCCGCACTGGTATTCCTTTTAAATAAGATAAAACACCAACAATCATTTTAGCATACAAAAATGTCCCAATTTCATTAATCGAAAATCCCAACTGTTCTAATATAAAAGTAACTTCCATTTCTTCAGCCATCTCTAAAGAAAAATCCGTTACTTTTCCAAGCTTATAATCACTATATGCATTTTTTAAATTATCACTTATCTGTCCTTTAAAATTTAAGCTGTTTAACAATAAGTATGTATCTTCTTCTGATAAATTCATATTTTCCTTTCCCATTCTAAATAATAAAAGTACGAACTAATTTATCGCCGTACTTTCCAAAACATTTATATTAATAAATTATCTAGCATTACTAGTTAATTCTTCTTCTCTACTCACCAAACCTTTGGCAATTTCTATTTCTAGCAAACTTTTACCAACATAGCCATATTTAACACCCATATTTAATTGTTCTTTATCCATTCTTGACCATTTTAATTTATAGTCTTTTATGTACTTGTCGACAAATTCCCTTAAGAATTCTCTAGTTGTTCTGCCATTACCTTCTCTAAAAGGATGTACGGTCAATATATCATAGTAAAATTCTGCTAAAAATATGACATAATCTTGATAAGTTTGACATTTCAAAAAATCATTATGCATCTCACTTAAAACTATGTTTAAACTCGATTAGATTTCGCTATTAGTTACAAAATAAAAATCTTTACGTATATCGACATTTCGAAACTCTCCATTTGTTTTTCAAGACATTTGTTCCTAGATAAAAATAATTATCCCATCTAGCATCATGACTTTCCATCACATTTTTCTCCTTTATTCCTTACTAACTTTATGTCTTTTTTTTCATCAAGAGCATCTTGTATTACATCTTCACTTACTTTTAAATCTTCTAATTCTACACTCGCTAAAGCTTCTTCTACAGCTTCTTTATTTAAATCATTCATTATTCACTTTTTCTAACAAATCATTTATTCTTTGATGAAATTCTTCAATCGATCCATTATTATCAACGAAATAATCAGCATAAGCAATTGGCCCCGCTTTAGCAATATTTTCTATTTCTGTAATATCTCTTTTTATTGCATCTTCCAAGCTAAATGGTCTAATATCTCTCTTAGCAAGACGATCATAACGTAATGCTTTATCAGCAGTAATAGCAACTGTTATTACTTGTTCACCAAATCTTTCTTGGACAATTTTTAATTCATCCCACGAATAAAGACTTTCAACTACTACATTATTTTTTTCTACCATTTTCTCTAACTTTGGTAAATTTAAAGTAGCAAAAACTCCCATTCCCCCATTTTCACGTAATTTTTCTCTCATCAACCGTTCATTATCAGGGGTAGCTTCCAATCCTTCTTCTTTTAACTTTTCAAAAGTAATAGCTCCAAAATATATTCTATCCAAACCAAGTGATTCCAAATAATCACACGCAACCGTCTTACCAACCCCACACATACCAACTACAACTATAATTTTATTCATTTTTCCTTGCCTTTCAATAATCTATATTTTTGATAAACAATCTTCTATAATATCTTTTATAAAGTTAAAAATCACAATTTCCTGGAGTACGATAATATGGAATTACATCTCTAATATTTTCCATACCTGTTAAATACATTACCAATCTTTCAAAACCTAAGCCAAATCCAGAATGAACACAAGTACCATATTTTCTTAAATTTACATACCAATACATTTCATTTGGATCCATATCAAGTTCTTTCATTCTATTAGTTAATTTATTATAGTCTTCTTCTCTTTGGCTTCCTCCCATTAGTTCACCTACACCAGGAACTTCTAAATCGACCGCTGCAACTGTCTTACCGTCCTCATTTTGTTTCATATAAAATGCTTTTATATCCTTCGGCCAATTCGTAATAAATACTGGGCCATCAAAATATTCAGTTATATATTTTTCGTGTTCTTTAGCTATATCTTCACCATAATTTGGTTCAAATTCCCATTTTTGCTTAGATTCCTTTAAAATAGTAATTACTTCTTCGTGAGTAACTCTCGTAAACTTGCTATTAACAAGTTTAGTTAACTTTTCTATCAAGCCCTTTTCAACAAACTTATCTAAGAATTCCATTTCATCCTTGCCATTTACTAAGCAATAATTAATGACATATTTAAGCATATCTTCTTCAACATCCATAAGTCCATTTAAATCACAAAAAGCTATTTCTGGTTCAATCATCCAAAATTCAGACATATGAGTTTTAGTATTAGAGTTTTCTGCTCTAAAAGTCGGTCCAAAAGTATAAATTTTAGAAAAGGCCATAGCATAAGTTTCGCCCTCTAATTGGCCAGATACTGTAAGACCTGCTTTTTTACCAAAGAAATCTTTATCATATTCTACTTTGCCACTCTTAGCAATACGATCTAAATCGAGAGTTGTAACTTGAAACATTTCCCCAGCGCCTTCACAATCGCTTGCAGTAATAATAGGTGTATTAACATACACATACCCATTATCACCAAAATACTTGTGAATCGCTTGAGCTGCTAAAGAACGAATACGAAATACCGCTTGAAACATATTAGTTCTAGCTCTTAAGTATGCTTGTTCTCTTAAAAATTCTTTTGTATGTCTTTTCGGTTGAATTGGATAATCTTCTGGGCATTCACCTAAAAGAATAATTTTATCAGCCTTTACCTCAACATCCTGATTACCACTAGATTTAACCAAAATACCTTCAATTTCTAAAGAACAACCTACCAATAATTTTGATATTTCACTAAAATTTTCTAAAGTATTATCATAAACAATTTGCAAATGTTTAAAACAAGTTCCATCAGAAAAATCAATAAATCCAAATTCTTTCTGAGGGCGATGATTTCTAATCCAACCGCTTACAGTAATTTTCTTATCTAATAATTCCTCTTTTTTATCTAAGATTTCTTTAATAGTCATATTTTTCTCCTTTACATACCAAATAATGCATTAAACGCACTTTTTAATCTCTCCCGAATTTTTTCATCATTTAAAATTTCTTCTTTTTCTAATTCATTTTTTATTGCCATTAAAAATTTTTCAATCAAACCATCCATATTTTCTATTTCTTCAAAATTCATTTCTGGTTTACGCAATTCATCAATAGTTCCGCTATTTATTGAAAAAACTACAACATCCTTAGGATTTTCGTTATTCATCCACATAAATGCCATAAATGCTACTATTTTTGTAAAATGATTTTCTAGTAAATCCTCAAAAACAATATCTTCATCTATTGTAGAAAAAGCGGGATTACTCCGCCACCAACGTCTAATAAGCCTTATATCACTATCTCTTTTACTAAATTCAACAATTTCTGCTTCCATAAACCCCTCAAAAATATTAAATATTACCTAAAATCCAATCGACTACTTCTGCTTCATCAACCTTTATTTCTTCTTTTGTAGCATTATCCTTAATATTAACCAAGCCTTTTTGTAAATCTTCATTATTTAAAATAATTAAGAATTTAGCTTGTAATCTATCAGCAATTTTAAATTGTGATTTCATACTTAAATTACAACTATTTATTTCTGTTGCTACATTATTAAGCCTTAAATATTGTGCAATTTCTAGTGCTCGGATTTTTTCTTCATCACTCACACTCATAATATAAACATCAACTGCTTGATCAAGATTCTTAACTTCAATATTTTCTTTAATATTTAAAATTATTCTTTCAATGCCCATTGCAAATCCTACCGCTGGTATACTTGGGCCATCAAGAGCCTCAACTAAGTGGTTATATCTTCCACCACCACCGAGAGTAACTCCATCACTATCAGCAATATATTCCCAAACATTTTCATCATAATAATCAAGTCCTCGAACAATATTTTCGTTAACTTCATAATTAATATCTAAGATATTTAAATATTCTTTTACTTTTTCAAAACGTTCTTTACTTTCTTTACTTAAATAATCACTAATTTTAGGAACATTTTTAAGTATTTCGCTATCCTTATCAACTTTACAATCAAGTATTCTAAGTGGATTTGTATTAATTCTATTTTGACAGTCTTCACATAAATCATTAATGTGTGGCTTCAAATATTTAACTAAAGCATCTGTATAATTCTTTCTAGATTCGGCATCACCTAGTGAATTTATAGCAACAGTAGCTTCAATCCCTAAATTATTTAAAAGATAATAACTAACACTTATTACTTCAGCATCAAGCATTGGATCATTTGAATTAAATGCTTCGATACCAAATTGGGTAAATTCCCTATTTCTCCCAGATTGAGGTCTTTCATAACGATACATTGTTCCATTGTAATAAAGTTTTATAGCATCATTCTTATTGCCATATAACTTATTTTCAATTACACTTCTAACAACTCCCGCAGTTCCTTCAGGTCTAAGGGTAATGTTTCTATCTCCCCGATCTTTAAAATCGTAAGTTTCCTTTGTTACAATATCCGTAGTTTCACCAACACTACGATGGAATAATTCACTAGCCTCAAAAATTGGTGTTCTAATAAGCTCATAGTTGTAATTACTCATCATATCTTCAATTTCATGACTTATGTAAGTATAGATCTTAGCATCTACTCCCATCAAATCATATGTGCCTTTTGGCTTTGCAATCATTTTAAATCATTCCTTCCTTATGTAACTATTTTAACATCACAGGAACAAAAGTGCAATCCATTTAAGATTACACTTTTAAATATCCATTTGTTAAATTATAAAAAATAACATTTTTTAATTTTCCACAGATGAACAACTGTCATCTAAATAAACTTCATAAGGGTTTGAATTTGATCCATCACCCGACAACCAATATACACACGATTTCAATGATATTACTGGTCTAATTGCCGAAGACGATGCATTACGGTCTGATAAGGTGGCATTATTCATTGAAAAAACTCTAGCATATCCAGCGTAAGAGCCATAAGATGGGCTCATTGTCCACCAATAGTTGTCGCCTATTATGCTTTCTCCTAATGAATTATAATAATACCACGCTTTTGCATCAATATTATAAACTCCACCAGCATATGCAATTTCATCAGCTGTAATCAATGCCACTGGATATATTAAATCGCCATTTCCTCCATAAGTTGTGCTTACACTGAATTTATCTAAATAACTATAATTATCAAATAAATTACCCGAAAAATCATTTCCACATTTATATGATGGATGTTTATTATCATAAAGTCTATTATAGGCACCATAATAATACCATTCATAACTTTGCATTTCTGTAGTTCTTACCCTATCATTACAGTAAATAGCTGTTTTACTAACATAATTATTAAACAAATTACCTTCAAGATCATTTTTAACCATAAAAGTATTTCCATACCATTCATCTACAACGCTTTTAATATTTGAATTATTTGTGTTTAATCTATTATTATCTAACGTACCTGATTCACCAAACATATAACCAACAAATTTAACATCAGAGGAAGACATAAAGTAATAGTTCAAACTAATATATCCTTCTATTGTACTGGGAGATGTACCTGAGTATAACAACCTAACACTATTATCTTCATTTATTCTTATAATTCTCCAATACAAATCTTCATCATTTTCATTTTTTCCAAATTTTACCCAATTGTTTAATGCGTTACCTGCAAAATAGTATACTACTTCCCCTTCGCCATCACCATTAATATCTTCTGTCCAATTACCAGAAACTTTATATATCGTCTTTGTATTTTCATTTGTTAGTGGTGCAGAGAAATCCGTTCTAGTTAATGTTGTTGGATTGTCCTCTAAAATCTTTTCATTAAAATATTTTACACTATATACATCAAAATAAACATAACATTTATCAGAAGAATTTGTCTGCATAATTACTTTATTTGTTTCATCATTCCAAGAAAGAGTTCCTCCATTTTCACATCTAGAAAGTTCGTTATTAAAAATATATCCATCTTGAATCCAAGTATCACTATCTAAAACTTGATATTCACCAGAATTAGCTTCTGTTTCATACATCATTGTTAATGCATTTGTATTTTTAACAGTAGTTCTACTTTTTTCATTTTCAATAATTACACCATTATCATATTTTAAATTTAATATAACTATAAAAATAAATAAGCATAATGTGCTTCCAACTAAACCAAATAAAATTTTTTTCTTTATCATAATACACCTACCATAAAAAGTATACATAGCAAAATAAAGCAAAACCACGACATCATATGTCAATTTAAGACACAATATGTCGTGGCTTTATTTTCCAAATTATGGAATTATATCTTTAGGCGGTACCTTATGATAAAAGAATATCGAATACAACATAACATTACCCAAGAAGAATTAGCGGAAAAGCTAAACATAAGTCCTAGACAAGTCCAAAGAATTGAAAACGGTACTTCTAGACCAAGTTTAAAAACATTAAAATTAATTATTGAAATATTAGAAATAACTGATAAAGATATAGTTAAACTAATTAAAGAATTATAAATATTCTGTTTATTACAATTAAATTAGCGAATATATATTTACGCATAGCAATAAAAGTATTAACAATTTGAATAGCTTATGTTCTCTACCTTTCAAGGTTCCAAAATGGAACCTTGAAAAAACTTTACGTTCTTCGCTGGTTAACCTAAACATAAAAGATCCCGAAATTTTTTCTATATTTTTTTTACTGATTCACTCTCTGCTAAATCATTCACACTATTTTTCTCCCTTATATTTTATTTATTAACAACTTATATACATTTTCATCATTTATCCAGTTATTGAAAATGTTTTATACCCAATTTTATTAATACTAGCTCCACAATGATAAACTATATAATCATCTAATATTAGATTGCTAGATATATATTTACGCATAGCAACTCCTTGTTCAGTAAATACATAGGGATTGTATCTTCTTCCGCCTTTTCGTTTGAAGTTCCAATTTGGAACCTCAAATTATTATACTCTTCATAAGTTAATCTAAACATAAAATTATCGGGAAGTCTATCCATATTTCTTTTTACTGACTTATTTATATTTTTTGTTCCATTAGTACAATTATAAAGTTTAGCTCTATAACTAAATACAGTATGTCATAACATTCGTTCATTTTCAATATGTAAATTAAATAACTTCGTAACAAATAGAAAAACTGCTCAGGATATCCCTAAACAGTTTAATTATTTTTCAATTTTTATGCCTAATTCTTTTAGTTGGGCATCATCAACTACATTTGGACATTCACTCATCAAATCACTTGCTGATGCAGTCTTTGGAAATGCTATAACATCTCTTATGTTTTCTGTTCCCGTCAAAAGCATTGTAAGACGATCTAAACCAAAAGCAAGTCCGCCGTGTGGTGGTGTTCCATATTTTAAAGCATCAACAAAGAAACCAAATTTAGTCTTTATTTGTTCTGGGGTAAGTTCTAATGCTTCAAACATCTTTTCTTGAACACTTTCATCGTGAATACGGATTGAACCACCACCAGCTTCATAACCATTGATAACTATATCATAAGCCTTAGAATAGCAATGTGCTTTATCAGTTAAAAGTTTATCGACATCTTCATCTTTTGGTGCTGTAAATGGATGGTGGGTTGCCATAAATCTATCATTTTCTTCACTCCATTCAAATGAAGGGAAATCTACTACCCAAAGTAATTTATAATCACTTGAGTCAATTAAATTTAAATCTCTTGCAAGTTTGCATCTTAGAGCTCCAAGAGCAGTCTTAACTATCGCTTTTTTATCACTAATAATAAATACAATATCACCTTTTTCTAAAGCTAATTTATCAATCAAGTTATTCTTTTCTTCTTCACTCATAAGTTTAGCAATAGAACCACTAATTTCATCTTCTATTTTTAAATAAGCTAATCCAGATGCTTTATAAGTTTTAACATAATCTGTTAATTTATCTATTTCTTTTCTTGAATAATTACTAGCAGCATTTTTAGCAACAATTGCATTAATTATTCCACCGTTATCTATATTGCCCTTAAAGAAGCCAATTTCTGTATTTTTAAATATATCAGTTATATCTTTTATCTCCATACCAAACCTTAAATCTGGTTTATCAGATCCATACTTTTCAATAGCATCATCATACTTCATTTTCATTAAAGGTAACTTAATATCAATGTCTTTGATTTCTTTAAATACGTGAGCAACTAATCTTTCTGCTAGATCCATTACATCATTTTCCGAAACAAAACTCATTTCAATGTCGATTTGGGTAAATTCCGGCTGACGATCTGCTCTTAAATCTTCATCACGAAAACACTTAGCAATTTGAAAATATCTTCCGATTCCTCCAACCATCAATAGTTGCTTAAATATTTGAGGAGATTGTGGAAGTGCATAAAATTTACCTTTGTTTACTCTTGATGGAACCAAGTAATCTCTTGCTCCTTCTGGTGTACTTTTACATAGCACAGGTGTTTCTACTTCAACAAATCTTTCTTTATCCAAAAAGTTTCTAACCGCTAAAGTAATTTTATGTCTTGTAATTAAATTAGAACTTAGAGTATTTCTTCTTAAATCTAAATAACGATATTTAAGTCTAGTATCTTCTAAAGCAGTAGTTGTATCACTTACTTCAAATGGTAGCTCTAAAGATTTATTAAGTAACCTCATACTTTCTACTTCTATTTCAATTTCTCCAGTAGGTATATTACTATTAACTTTTTCCCGAGCAACTACTTTTCCTTCTACATTTATTACATATTCATTTTTTAGGTTACTAGCAATTTCATAAGAAGAACTTTCTGGTCTTACAACAAGTTGCATTATTCCTGATCTATCTCTTAAATCAATAAAAATTACTCCCCCTAAGTTACGTACTTTTTGTACCCAACCATTAAGTGTAATTACTTCACCAACATTTTTAATATTATAATCTGTGTTTAAATTCATTTCAATCATCCTTTCTAAAAAATAAAAAAGACCCTACAATTTAAGGACGGATTACCCGCGGTGCCACCTTAATTCATAGAATCTATGCTCTTTTATCTTTAACGCAGAATTACGCAATTATTTACGGCTGCTATCTTCATTAATTTTCCACTTTTAGTTTCCACCAACCACTAAATCTCTATAAATTTTCAATTAACTACTGGCTCAACCAATAATTTATGTATTTAATATACTATATTTAAACTAAATTGTCAAACAATCAAACTACTTAGACCTTCTAAAATTTTTATTTATTTCTAGTAGAATCAAAGGAAGTATTGTAAATAATGTTACTGCATATGGTAAAACATATCTAAAATAAGTATTCGCTGGACCCGCTACATTCATTAAAACAAGAGAAAACGCTGGAGCTAGCAATATGATATATCTAGATTTCTTTTGCATTATCAAAACTACCATCAAGAATAAATAACTCCAAGTATAAAAGCCACAATTGACACTTAATTGGACCCCCGGCACATATTTAAATACTTCACTATATCCTTGAATGAATCCTCTCGCTGGCTCTAAAGCATCAATAAAATGATAATCAAAACCGGCCTCTGGCAGCTTTTCATTTAAAGTATTATAAACATACCACCTATAAGTTGCTGGATAAAAATAACCATAAACATTACTAACTGTCGCATTGACATAAGTCATCGGATGCTTCCAAAACATTTGAAACCAAGATGCAAAATAATCCATTAATTCTTCGTTTGTTGCATACTTATTATATTCATTTTTTACTTTATCTGAAAGTATCGGATTATATCTATCAGCTAAAGTATCATACGTAAGAATAGTATCTATTGCATCCTTTTCTTCATCTGTTACATCACTTCCATGATACTTAACATACCTAGCCGTTTGTTGAAAAGGAATCGATAACATTTCTCTGATGCTAGTATTAGGTATTTCTAAAACACTTAGCACTTGCCCATACCCATAATTAAATCCAATAACTAACACACACATAAGTACAATTTGCCTGCGGATTCCTTTTTTAATAATTAAAGTAAATGGTAAACTTAAAAGTATTAAATAAATACCATTATTTCTAAATAATATTACTAGTAATATTGTGATTATTAATAGGGCATAGTCTTTAAACTTAAAATCATATTTTATAAACTGATATAATTTAATTACATAAAGTAAGACAAACATTGTAAATAAAGTATCTTTAACACAGGTAATAGCATATAGTGGGAAATATGGTATTACAATATAACATAAAAGTATTAATAACAGATATTTAACTTTTACCCCTTCCTTGTATAAAAACTTAAGAGTATAACTAAGTATTAATACTACTATTATCATTTGTAAGAAAGAATATAAGAATAAACCAAAATTGACATTACCGATATTAACACCAAGTTTAAATAAATTACCTAAAAGTAAAGTGTGTAATATTGGATTAAAATTAGTTAAAGTAATATTTTCATTAATTACCACAATACTATCTAAATATCTCGTATGTATACCGAGTACTTCTTTTATTTGATTAGCATTATCATAATTAATTACCCCAGGATAAAAGATTATTAAATATATACCATATACTAAAAATAAAACCGTAAAGCTAAAAATGAATGGATGCTTAGCAAATAAATTACTTATCTTATTAGTTTTTTCTTTAAACTTACTATTTATAAAATATTCATATATACTATTAAGCAAATTTTTAAATAGAAAATAAAAACCTATAAACTTAATTAAAGTAATTAATATATGAATATTACTATTAAACACTAGATTTGGAGTATAATTATAATCATAACTATATCCTAAGATCATTAAAACTGTAAATATTAAACTTAATATATTTATTCCTTTATAATTTGCTTTTTTAAATACTTTAATATACAAAAAATATAATATTGGAAGTACTATAAACATACTAATTATTTCATATATTTCATAATCAAAACTAATGCCAGTGTCATTTAGTCTAATAAATATTGCCACAAAACTAATTAGAGGCAAAATATATTTCAAAAATTTAGTATTCTTATTTTCTTTATTAAAGATAAATTTCTTTTGAATAAAGAAGTTTATTACAAATATTAATACATCGATTATTCCTTTTATAAATGTTGCATATATTGGAATAATACTAGATATTGCATCAACTAAAACTGCTGATATCGTAATATTGATAATTACTAAGCCAAAATACTCAAATACCGTATTGTCCTTTTCTTTTGCTTTCTTTTCATATTTAAAGACCTTATATTTGTTTATTAGATAATTAATAAATGAAGATATTGCTCTAGCTAAGTAAGAGGCAATAATTATACTTGCTGCAACTTTTCCATCTAATATCCATAAAAATAAAGAAAATAAAGCTAAATCTAAAACAAAAGAAATACCTGCCGAAAAAATATAGGATATATAAACATAATATTTTTCTAACAATTGTTTAATTTTTTTCATGATAATTTTCTAATTCCTTTTTTAATATTCCAACTTCTTGAGTAAGCATCGTTATTTTTTCCTTTTGCAAAGACAAAAACTTAGTTAAAGTAAATGATATAACTAGCAATATGATAAATCCAAAGAAAAAAACCATATTGGAAGTAACTTCAAACCCTAAAAAACTAGTAACTTTATCGAGTATTGGGGTAGATATCAAAACTATCAACATCAAAATACAATAACTAAACCACATTAAAGAATATTGTAATGTTATTTTTCTTCGGAATATATTGTAAAATATTATAATTCCAAAAACTAAGCAAAATATTATTAAAAATATTATTAAACGCATATTCATTTTAAATCTTCTCCTTTAGTAGATAAATCCGCAATAATTATAGCTAGAGTTACTTTAATCATATAATAAGCTGATTTAAATCCATTTATTGAGCTTTTTCCTGTTTTTCTTTCTCGCATTTTTACTGGTATTTCACTTACTTTGCATTTTCTTTTTAAAACCTGGACTAAAGTATCAGGTTCCGGATAATCAGTTGGATATTTACTTGCAAAATACTTAATTAATTTTTTGTTTGTAGCCCGGTACCCACTTGTTACATCATAAACTTTAACACCTGTACAAAACTTAATTATCCCTGATAATATATTTATTCCAACTCTTCTTAAGAAACTCGATTTAAATTCACTTAAGTTTTTAACAAATCTTGAACCTATTACTAGATCATTACCTTTATTTATTTCCCTAACCAAATCTGGTATAAACATAGCATCGTGTTGATTATCACCATCAAATTGAATAGCTATATCGTAGTCTTTATAATAAGCATATTTATAACCTGTTTGTACTGCTCCCCCAATACCTAAATTACAAGGTAAATCGATAAAACTTAATTTATTACTACGACATAACTCCCGCGTATTATCAGTCGATCCATCATTAATAATTACATAATCAATTATTGTATCAGGCATACTAATTTTTTTAATATCTGCAACGACATCAAGTAAACTAGCTTCTTCATTATATGCGGGAATAATCATAAGAACTTTTTGCATATTAAGCCTCCAATAATATAGTTATTGGACCATCATTATGAATTGATACTTGCATATCTGCTCCAAATATCCCCGGTAAAGTTTCTACATATTTATTTAATTCGGCATTGAACTTTTCATATAATTTTATAGCTTCATCACTTTGCAAAGCTTTTATATATGATGGCCTATTTCCTTTGGTAGCATCGCCATATAAAGTAAATTGCGAAATTGACAAAACTTTGCCACCAACATCTAAAATAGATTTGTTCATAACACCAGCTTCATCATCAAATATTCGCAAGTTAGCTACTTTTCTAGCAAGTTGCCCAATTTCTTTTTCAGAATCTCCTTCAGTAAATCCTACCAATAAAACTAAACCACTATCAATTTCATTTACTAGCTTTCCTGCAACTTCAACCTTACTATATTTACTTCTTTGTACTACTATCCTCATTATTAAACTCCTTTAATAAAATATTCTTTATTTCTAGCCAATTATTTACTCTTATTACCCCTAAACTTTGTAAATATTCATCACTTAAATCCTTATTATGATAAGCCGTAAATAATAGTTTAACTTTAGCATTAGTTAAATTATCCAATTTATCATCAATTTTAATATCACAATTAAGTAAAGATTTATTATATATAAATATATAGTTTTCCGGCGGAATAAAAGGTAAATTATCGTACAAGAAATTATGTTTTTGCAATAAAATAATTCCACATTCTCTAGGAATTTCTTTTATTGTATAAGAAGTTCCAATATAAATATCGAAGTATTCTTGTAATATTTTTAGTACTTCTACAACATCCGGTAATAACCTAGAGTAATCATATTGATTTTTAGTTATAAAAAACTTAAAGAACTCTTGTTTATCGGGTACCAAATCTTGCATATAATAGCCTTTAACATCATCTAAAGTATAATTTGTTTTACCAAATTCGTTTACTAAATGCAAAAATCCCCCCTCAGTAATAACTTCATCCATATCAACCATTATAGTTTGTTTCATAAATACCTCTTTATAATGAATTACTTACATCACCAACATTACTTAACTTAAGTAAAGCATTAGTAATTTTTTCTAATTCATCCTTATCTTTAATCCGAATATTTAATTCATATATCAATTTATCATCTTTTTCAATTGTCTTGCAAGAACGGACTTGAGAATCTTTCTTCCCAACTTCCGTAATTACTTCTGCTAAAATGTCTTTAGTGCCCTTAATTGTAACATAAATATTCGTATAATAAAAGTTCGTACTATCTTTATTCCATTCGACATTTATAAGTCTTTCAGTATCATCGGGAACATTTGGACAATTCTTTTTATGAACACTAATTCCTTGCCCTTTAGTAATATAACCTATTATTTCATCCCCTTTAACAGGCATACAACATTTAGCAATATTTACCATTATATTACCAGTTCCTTCAACTAAAATATCACTCTTATAATTAATTTTAGGTAATTCTCTTTTTCTTTCTAAAAAAGCATCTTCGATCATTTTTTTATCGTTGCTAGTCAAATTAATTATATATCCTGCCGTATAACGTAAAGAGCCAATTGCTAAATAAATATCATCTAAATCCTTCAATTTTAAGTCTTTAGTAATTTTATTTATTGCATCACTCGTTAAAACTTCACCAAATGCTAATTTTCTCTTACGTAATTCTTTTTCTAATATTTCTTTACCCTTAGTTATATATTCTTCTTTATCCTTTTTACTAAAATAGGCTTTAATCTTATTCTTTGCTTGATTAGTCTTAGCAATATTGATCCAATCTTTATTAGGAGTTGCATTAGGATTAGTTTTAATATTTACTACATCATCATTTTGTAATTCATAAGAAAGAGGTACTATTTGATCATTTACAATAGCTCCAACTGTAGTATCCCCAACACGCGAGTGAATACGGTAAGCAAAGTCTATTGGGGTTGATCCAACAGGAAGCTCAATAACATCTCCTTTAGGTGTATACGTATAAATTGATTCTGAAAAAATATTAGTTGTAACAGTATTTTCAAAATCAACATCAGATTCATTAATGCTTGCCTCAATTACATTACGAAACATTTCTAACTTTTGTTCCATAATATTTTGAATTTTCTTAGTTCCTTTTTCTTTGTAAGACCAGTGGCTTGCCACCCCTTTTTCAGCAATTTCATCCATTTCGTAAGTCCGTACTTGTATTTCAAATACTTTTCCTTCCACACCAAAAACTGTAGTATGTAAAGATTGATACATATTTTCCTTAGGGCTAGCAATATAATCTTTAAATCTTTTAGGCATTGGTCTAAATCTTGAATGGATTAAACCGATGACTTGATAACATTCAGCCTCTGTATTGACAAATACTCGGAGTGCTAATATATCATAAATTTTATCCCATTCTTTACCATTGTTAAGCTTATTATATATACTATAAACGCTTTTAACACGGCCTTTTATTTCAAAAGTAATGCCAGCATCTGTCAGAAGTTCTACAATGCTTTCCTTCATCTCTTCTAAATAATCATCAAGTTCAGCAACTGTATTATTTAGTTTTTCTAAGATATCATTATAAACATCTGGTTTCAAATAATAAAGTGATAAATTTTCAAGTTCACTTTTTATCGAATTAATACCAAGCCGGTGGGCAATCGGTACCAAAACACTCATTGTTTCATTGGCTTTTTCTTTTTGCTTTGCGGGATTGATTGCCCAATTCGTCCGCATATTATGTAAACGGTCTGCAAGCTTTATATATAAAACTCGCACATCTTCCGCTAATCCAACTAAAATTTTTCGCAAATAAAGAATAGATGATTCATTATTATCAGGAAGCTCTAATTTATTGATCTTTGATACCGAATTTACAATCATCGCTACTTCTTCTCCAAATAATTCTTTTAGTTCTTCATAGGTTGTATTACCATTATTAATTACTTCGTGAAGTAAAGAAGCAATAATTGTTGTATCATCAACATTTAAATCCATAAGTATCTTAGTTACTTCTAAAGGATGGGTTAAAAACGCATCCCCACTAAGGCGCATCATTCCTGTATGTTCTTCTAAAGCATATTCATAAGCTTTCTTTATTTCTTTAAAATTATCTCTTTTTTTAAGTCGGGGCTCTAATTCCGCAAATGTAATTGTATCTTTCACTTTCTCACCTCAAGATTCTTTAAAGTATTTTTTATTCCCCACATATACTTATTATATAACAATTTAAAAGCAATGGAAAGGTAAATCATGAGTAAAAACAATAATATATTCATTAAATCGACAGTTATTTTGATATTAAGTGGCTTACTAACCAAAGTTATTGGCTTTATTATTCGCATTGTCTATACTAGAATTATTGGTCCATATGGAATCAGTCTTTACACAATTGCAACGCCCACTTATTCTTTATTACTGACAATAGCTACATTATCAATACCGATATCCATATCTAAATTAGTAGCTGAAGCAAAAGGACGAAGCATCCGTATTTTAACATCTGCTACCGCTCTAATTTTAGGAATTAATGCTATATTAATTATAATTATTTTACTCACTCACGACTTTATTGCTACCACTTTACTAAAAGAACCACTCGCTGGGCCAATATTAGTAGCTTTTGCCTTAACCTTACCTTTCGTATCTATCTCTAGTGTCCTAAAAGGATATTTTGCTGGCAAACAAAATATGTTACCACACGCAACTAGTAACATTATAGAACAAATTATCAGACTTATTATAATAATTATCGTTTTGCCAATATTGATGGATAAAGGAGTAATGTATGCTGTCATCGGTTTAATTCTCTTAACCATATTATCTGAAATTAGTAGTATTATTGTCTTCTTTTTCTTTCTACCTCGTCGCATTAATCTAAAAACTAACTTAGCTCCCAGTAAAGATAATATATCCAATATATTAGATATTTCCGTACCCACAGTTTCTAGTAGAATCGTTGGTAACATCGGCTATTTTTTTGAACCAATAATACTTACTAACTTACTTTTATTTTCTGGTTATTCCAGTTCTTATATCTTAGCAGAATATGGGGCATATAACGCTTATAGTATATCTCTACTTACTATGCCTTCATTTTTTATTGCTGCTGTATCTACTTCTTTACTCCCCGAAGTAAGTAAATTTTACTCTCAAGGAAATATTTTAATGGTTAAAAGAAGAATTAGACAAGGCCTACTTTTTGCCCTATTAATTGGTCTAACATTTTCTTTTTTCATCTATGTATTTCGGGATATCTTATTATTTAGTCTTTATAAAACAACAATCGGAAGCAAATATATTAAAATACTTGCTCCCGTATTTGTTCTTTTTTACTTAGAAGGTGTTCTTACCTCAAGCCTCCAAGCTTTAGGCAATGCCAAAACAACTATGCGTATATCTTTATATGGTGTTATTCTAAAACTCATCACTTTAAGTATATTATCCCTTTGCCATATTGGAATATATAGTCTTGTTATATCAGAAATTATCAATATATTATTTGTAGTCTTCTTAAACTTTAAAGCCCTCAAAAAATGTATTTACGCAATACGATAAGGATCAGATTCTGTACCGGTGCCTCCAGTTAGAATTACAGTTGTATTAAGATAATAATATACAACAAAGAAAAATCTATAATCGGAATACTTCTAGTCCACTAAAAAATATACTAGAATACAAAATTAAAAGAGTATATAAATTTCAAAACACACAGCGTTCAAAAAATCATATACTCATCAATTGTACTTTTAATTAAATGGAAGCAAACTCCCTCCACCATTAAGAGAAATAATGCTTCCATCTAATTGCGGATTAGAATTTCTATCATAATAAATATTATATCCATTTGAATTTATTCCAGAATAACCAGTGATATCATTAAAAACAGTAACATATAAATCACCAGTTAAGTTTAACATAGACATATTCTCAAAATTTACAATAGTTTCACTTTGCCCCCAATCATAACTAATGCTACCAGAAAATGATCCATTGTTAATAAAAGTTAAATTAGAATTATTACCAACACTAATTATGCTCTCTAAACTAGATTGGTTTTTAATATTAACATTAGATCCTGAAGCAATCTCCATATTAGAAATAGTATCAGAAAAAAAAGTAAGCACTGAAGTATTACGTATATAAATTAAATTGTTATTTAACATCGGGGCTTCACAGTCAAATATTGAATTATCAATTATAATACTAGGAATTCCATTATTTTGGATGATTTCTATATTTCCCATTGTTACTGATGAATCCTCAATATATAAACCTAAAGCATTATCTCCAATTGCTTGAATTGTTCCATATGATAAATGAATATTAGAATTCTTTATATGTACAGCAGAATTATATCCGTAATTTAAGACATAATTATAATCACTAGAAATACTATTTTTTGTAATTTTATTAGCTTCTAAGTTAATATCCTCGCCAATAACACTATCTATTAATAATACTATTTCATCGGAGATTGTTGAACCAATATCTCCTGTTAAATACGGCGGAACTGAATTAGCATCAACTAAATAAGCATATTTCAACTCTGGCACAAAAATATCGAAATAAACATAACATTTATCAGCAGTAGTAGCTTCAATTATAACTCTATTTGTAGTATCATCCCACCTTAAATTGCTTCCATTTTCACACCTAGATAGTGTTTCATTAAAAACATAATCACCACTAAGCCAATTTGTATCACTAGCAACTTGATATTCTCCACTATCAGCTTCGGTTTCATACATCATCGTTAACATATTTGAGGTATTATTCTTCTCAGTATTTACTTCGCCATCACTTAAAACCGTTTTATTAGAATAACTATTATTTACCACTATTACCAAAGAAATAGAGATAACTAATAAAATACAAATTATACTAACTATTATCTTTTTATTCATATATTTCACCAATCCTTTTGATTATTCTATCAAATTTAACCACACTATCTTGTCGAACACTGTCTACTATCTAAATAATTATAATATAAAAATTAAAAAAGGAAATAACCATATAAGGTTAATCCTCTCTATCTAAATTTGTAAATAATTCATCGTCAAAGAATTCTTTTAATGTAATATTTAAGCCATCACAAATTCTAACTAATGTAAGAATCTTTGGATTTTTTGAATTGCCATCAATTATATTTTGCACAGTGCTCTGAGTAAGACAACAAAGCACCGCCAGTCTATTGACCGACATTTTTTTCTCAGCACATACTTTTAATAATTTCTTAGATATAGCATCATTTATTTTCATACCAACCACTTCATTACTATAGTGTAACAATAAGTGGTGAATTATCCCTAACCGCACGTGGTTAATTTTGATATAAAAAAGAACACTTTACAGTGAACTGATAAAATAAAAGTAGACACAAAAATAGAATGTGATCTACTTTTTTAATTGCTATAATAATTTATATAAGGAGATGATAATATGGGAAGACCTAAAGGTGGAACAAATAAATATTGGTCAGCTGAAGAAAAATATAAAATAATTAAACCAATAATAGAATTCGAAAAAAGCTCATCACAAGTAACAAAAGAGACAGGAATAAATAATGGAATGTTAAGCATATGGGTAAAAAAATATAATGAAAATGGTATTGATGGTCTAAAACCAAAGAAAAAACCTGGAAATCCATTGGCAAAATATTCTTCAAGAAAAGAATTAAATGAAACTGAAAAACTTGAATTAGAAATAATGAAGTTAAAAATCGAGAACGAAAGACTAAAAAAAGGATACCTTGTGAAAGGAGATGGTTCAATTGTAGTATTCAAGAAATAAAACAAAAGGAATTTGAAATAATAGAAGACTTAAGTAATGAGTATTCAATAAAATCACTTTGTGCTGTTATGAAAGTATCAAGAAGCGGTTATTACAAATGGATAAAAACAAAAAATATTTTAAACAATTATGAGTTAAATAGAAAAGATTTAGGAGAATTAATAATAAAAATACATAATAAAAAGAAAAGCTATGGATATAGAAGAATAAATGCAATTATTAGACGTGAAACAGGATGGATTGTATCAGATAATTTAGTGCATAAAGTATGTAAATTGTTGAAAATAAGAAGTAAAGCAAAACATTATTCTGTATATAAAAAACCAGGAGAAGAATCAATTAAATATCCAAATTTAATAAATGGTAATTGGAATACTAATAAACCATTAGAAAAAGTTGTAACTGATACAACAATGATATGGTTTAAAAGGCAAAGATATGATTGGACATATTATGTAGATGTATTTAATGATGAGATTATTGGTTCAAACGTAAAGCCTTTTTTGCATTGTAGTAATCCAATAAACCATAAATTAGCTTTGGAAAGTATGTTAGAAAGCAAAATAAAAAGAGGATATGAATCCCAAGATACGATTATGCACAGCGATCAAGGAATCATATACTCATCTATAGCACTTTCTCAAGTACATAAAGATTATACCATAACTAGGTCTATGTCGAGAATAGCAACACCTACAGATAATCCGATTATTGAATCAAAAAACGGATGGTTAAAGAAAGAAATGTATTTAGATTTCAATCAAGATGATTATGATACTGTAGACGATTATATAAATGCTATTATATATGATCATAATAATTATAGACCGAGCTATGCATTACAATATAAAACTCCGGTTGAGTATAGAACTCAACTAGGGTTCAAATAAATTCTATTTAACTGTCTACTTTTTGTTGACTAGTTCACTTTACAGTGTTCTAAAATTTTAATTATTTTCTTTTAATATTTCTAAGGCTTTATGCATTTTTAAATCATATTCAATTATATCCATAGAACCATAGATTTTAATTAATTCTTCTTTAGAAACTCCAAATTGTGAAGCCATTTCTTCAGCTCTATTATTAATTTCTTCTTCAGTGAATTTAAGATCTTCAGCTTCAGCAATTCCTTCAAGTAAATAACGATATTTTACTCTCTTTTCAGCTTCTGGAGCCATCATTTTATGTAAATCTTCTTCTTTAGTTCCAGTCATTTTATAATAATCATCAATATTCATACCTTGCATTTGTAATTGTTGTGCATATTGATCGATCATTCTGTGAACCTCATCATCAATGATTTCTTCATTGATATCTACCTTCATATTTTTAGCAGCAGCTTCCAAGCATTTATCAACAAATACATCATCTGCTTGATGTTCTTTTTGATGTTTAATTTCTTCTTTAATTTTTGCCTTTAATTCAGCTTCTGTCTTAATATCTTCATAACCTAAATCTTTAAAGAAATCTTCATTTACATCTGGTAAAACGCGAGTCTTTACTTCATTTACTTTAACTTTAAATGTTACATCTTTACCTTTCAAGTCTTCAATATAATTTTCTGGAAATTTAAGTTCTAAAGTATGCTCTTCTCCAGCTTTAAGTCCCACTAACCCTTCTTCAAATCCTGGAATAAATGAATGACTTCCTATTTCAAGTGGGAAGTTTTCACCTTTACCACCTTCAAGTTCTTTACCATCAACAAAACCTGTAAAGTCAATTACAGCAGTATCTCCTTCCGCTACTTCACCATTTTCTTTAACAATAACATCCGCTAAATGTTCTCTTAAGTGATCAATTTCATGGTTAATTTCTTCATCACTAACAGTAACTTTTTCTTTTTTAACTTTTAAGTTTTTGTATTCTCCTAAAGTTACTTCAGGTTTAGTAATAATAGTAAACTTAAATATTACATTAGAATCACTTATACCAGTTACATCAACTTTTGGTTCAACAACTGGAACTAACTTATTTTCATCTAATACCTTCTTGTATGCAACACTAATGCTTGCATCAACTGCATCCATATATAAAGATTCAATACCAAAATGTTTCAAATAAACATCTTTTGGAGCAGCACCTTTACGGAAACCATCGATCTTAGTTTCTTTATTTTTTTTCTTGAATGTTGCATCTAAAGCAGAAACCCATTCCTTATCTAATTTAATTTCAATTTCATGTACATTTTTTTTCATAAATATTCCTTCCTTAAGCACTTATTATTATATAATAATTATTAAAATTAAGCAATTTATTTTAAGAAAAAAACTAACAAATTCGTTAGTTTTAAGCAATTTTTTCAATTTTTATATTATATCCACCATTTGGACTAGCAACTTCTACTACATCACCAATCTTATGTTTAAGTAATGCTATACCAAGTGGAGATTCATTAGAAATCTTATTTTCAAATGGATCAGCTTCCATTGAACCAACAAGCTTATATTCTTCAGTTTCTCCATCGTCATAAGAAATAGTAACTGTTGAACCCAAATTAACTTCATTCTTATTTTTATTATCGATTATTTCTGCGTGTTCTAGCTTATATTCAAGTTCTTGAATTTTCGCTTCAACTATAGCTTGTTCATTTCTCGCAGCATCATAATCGGCATTTTCCGATAAATCTCCTTGAGCTCTAGCTTCTTTAATTGCTTCAATTATTTCTTGACGACGGACATTTTTAAGCTCATTTAACTCAGTTTCAGCTTCTAAATAACCTTCAGCAGTCATTATAACTTTATTATCTTTCATTATCAATTTCTCCTTTTTATTTCATTATCAGTTCATAATATTACACTATAAATTCACTTTTGTCAAATACTTTTAAACGCATCATAG
>CALVKJ010000005.1 GCA_944332675.1 uncultured Bacilli bacterium | reverse complement strand
CTACTTGGGTAGACGCTATTGTTAGCGTCTTTTTGCTTGGCCTCTATTACTAAAAAGTACGAGTACCAGAATTATAATTACTTGACAAAATGCTTTGTCGTTCATTGCATCACCTCTTTCACTAAAGACCTCTCCCGAAGAAAACCCCCAGAAAAAATACAGTAATTACTAAAAGTTAGCAGACGCTTCCACTACGGGTAACGAATTATTATTCTAGAGTTAAAATGGTATAAATGCAAGAAAAAGAGTGCGACAAAGTTCGACATTAAAAATACTTGAATAAATTTATGTAATTTGATATATTATATATGTAAGTGTTACCCATAGTGGTTAGCACCTGTTTATTGGGCAGGCACTATTTTCGGTGCCTTTTTTCTATATTTTGATATATAATACCAAACAACAAGATTATCACAAGTTGATAAAATATATTATTACTCATGGTTTTCCCCTTTCTCCTGACTCTCCAAAGGTCAAAACCCCCGATTATCTAAGATACTAAAGTTAAACAGGCACTCCCACTAATGGGTAACAGTTTATTATTCTAGAGTTAAAATGGTATAAATACAAGAAAAAGAGTACGACAAAGTTCGACAAACAAAAGTTTTCAAATAATTAGCACTTGATATTGACAAGTGCTAATTTTAGTGCTACAATACAATCGTAAAGGAGGGGTATAAAATGTATCCGGGAAATGAAGAAGAATTAAAAGATGTTTTAAATAAATATGGACGGGATATAACTAAGAATGTTTTAGACAATAAAGTTGATCCAGTTATTGGACGTGATGAAGAAATACGTAATGTAATTAGAATATTATCACGTAAGAGTAAGAATAATCCAGTGTTAATTGGTGAACCAGGGGTAGGTAAAACTGCCATAGTTGAAGGACTTGCTCAAAGAATTGTAGCAGGGGATGTTCCAAATAGTTTGAAAGATCATACTATTTGGGAACTTGATTTAGGTTCCTTAGTAGCTGGTGCTAAATATCGTGGTGAATTTGAAGAAAGACTTAAAGCTGTCTTAAAAGAAATAAAGGATAGTGATGGGAATATCATTATGTTTATCGATGAAATTCACATGATTGTTGGAGCGGGAGATACTGGTGCTATGGATGTATCAAATATGCTAAAACCAATGCTTGCTAGGGGAGAAATCCATGTTATCGGGGCAACAACTTTAAATGAATATCGTAAATTTATTGAGAAAGATGGTGCTTTAGAAAGAAGATTTCAAAAAGTTTTAGTAAGTGAACCTAATGTGGAAGATACAATTACAATACTTCGTGGTTTAAAAGAAAGATTTGAAATATTCCACGGTGTAACTATTAAAGATAATGCTTTAGTTGCAGCAGCAACTTTATCTGATAGATATATTACCGATAGATTCCTACCAGATAAGGCAATAGATTTAGTAGATGAAGCTTGTGCTACGATAAAAATGCAACTTGATTCTGTTCCAGTGGAACTTGATGAACTTACTCGTAAGATTATGAGTTTGGAAATAGAGAAACAAGCATTAAAGAAAGAGCGTGATGAATTGAGCCGTGAAAGACTTTCTAAAATTGATGAAGAACTTGAGAACTTGAAAGCCCAAGAAAAAGAAATGCGTGCTAAATGGGAAGATGAAAAGAAGATAAAAGACGAAATCAATAAAAAGAAAGAAGAACTAGAACGAGCTCGTTTTGATTTAACAACTGCTGAAAATAACTATGATCTAGAAACTAGTGCTAGACTAAGACACGGTACAATACCAAAACTTGAACAAGAACTAAAGAGTTTGCAAGATAATAACCAAAA
This sequence comes from uncultured Bacilli bacterium, assembly GCA_944332675.1. Taxonomy (GTDB): domain Bacteria; phylum Bacillota_I; class Bacilli_A; order RF39; family UBA660; genus Onthocola_B. The sequence goes on along the minus strand of CALVKJ010000005.1, from coordinate 35,868 downwards.
TAGTATTTTATCAGATGTTGTTGATGAAGAGGGTATTGCGGAAATAATTTCTCGTTGGACACATATTCCAGTTGCTAAACTTGTAAGCAGTGAAAAAGATAAATTACTACACTTATATGATAGATTAAAATTAAAAGTTATGGGTCAAGACAATGCTTTAAAACTAGTTAGTGAAGCAATAATTAGAGCAAGAAGTGGAATTAAAGACCCAACAAAACCAATTGGTTCATTTATATTCTTAGGTCCAACTGGTGTAGGTAAAACAGAAGTTGCTAAGGCACTGGCATATGAGTTATTTGATGATGAAAAGCATATGATTAGAATTGACTGTTCTGAATATATGGAAGCCTTCAATGTTTCACGTTTAGTTGGAGCTCCTCCAGGATATGTTGGTTATGATGAAGGCGGAGAACTAACGGAAGCTGTAAGGAGAAATCCATATTCAATAGTATTATTCGATGAAATAGAAAAAGCTCATAAAGATGTATTTAATATATTACTGCAAATTCTTGATGATGGAAGATTAACTGATTCTCAAGGTAGAACAGTAGATTTTAAAAATACTATAATTATTATGACTAGTAACTTAGGTAGTGAATATATTCTAGAAGGATTAGATAATGCTAAGGAATTAGTAATGAATGAATTAAAGAATACATTCCGTCCTGAATTTATCAATCGTATAGATGAAATAATTGTATTTAACTCACTTAAGAAAGATGTTATCGGAGATATTGTCGATAAGATTATTAAAGAAATTAATGAACGATTACAACAAAACTACTTACGTGTTGAAATTACTAATGCTGTTAAAGAAAAGATAATCAATGAAGCATATGATGAAAGATATGGAGCAAGACCTATAAGAAGATATATTACCAAAAATATTGAATCTCTACTTGCACACAAGCTAATTGATAGCGATATAGCAGTTGGTTCAACTTTGGTAGTTGATTTAGATAATAATGAATTTGTTGTTAATGTAAAATAATGTAAAATAGTGCAAATTTATGTTAAGTCAACCCGCAGGGGTTGATTTTTTTTACAATAAATTAACTTTAATTAAAAATAAATCTATTGACTTATAGGTAAAATTTTTCTAAAATTAATATAGAAAATAGTAAGGAGAATAGTTTATATGAAAGTTAAAAATGAGAAAAAAGTATTAACGTTATCATTTTTAGGAGTAATAACATTGATTCTTGTAGTAGTTGGAGCAACATATGCATATTTCACAGCTCAAGGTGGAGGAACGGGAAATATCAATGTTAATGCAGGTACTGCAACAACAGATAACTTATCATTTCAGGTGGGAAGTGCCATAAGTTTAACAGCAAATCAAGAAGATTTTGGTAGTGGAGCGGGAAATAAAAGTGGTAGTACATATGCAAGAGCAACACTTACTGCCAATAATGCTACAAATAATGCAACAAGAAATTATTATGTATATTTAGATATTACAAGTAATAATTTTGAATATACAACAGTAGATGAACAAGCAGAATTACTATTAAAAGTAACTAATCCAGATGGTACAGAAGTAACAACACTTGGAAGTTTAGAAAGAAAAATAAGTGGGGGAGAAACAGGATTTGATATAACAACCCAAACAGGATTAATCACCATAGCAGATAATTATGAAATAACATCGACTGGAACAGTAACCCAAGATTGGAATATAGAAATAATATTTGCAAATTTGGATAGTGATCAAAATGCCAATACTGGTAAAACATTTAGTGCTAGTTTAATAATTCAAGAAGAAGCAATGGAAGATGAAGGATTAGCCTATCACGAAACGTGTACACCTGGAACAATGGCGTGTGATATTGCCAAAACATATAATGAAACTAATCCAGAAATAAATGGATTATATTATCACGATACCGATTTAGCAAATGGAGCACAGGATAACTCATATAGATATAGTGGAGCAAATCCAAATAACTATGTATGTTTTGGAGCAACAGGAGCAGATTGCCAAAACGAAGATAACCAATATAGAATAATCGGAGTATTTAATAATCAAGTAAAATTAATTAAGGCAACAAGTTATGGAGGTTATGCTTGGGATGCAGATTCCAATGCTTGGGATGCAAGTACCAAACCAGATATATACATAACACTAAATACAACATACTATAATACACTAGGAAGTGAATGGCAAAGTCTAATAGCTGAATCAACTTGGCAAGTTGGAGGATTTAATTATTCTGATTTAGGTACTGCAAAAGAAACATATGATTTAGAAGTAGGAACAGGACAAAGTGGATATGAAGAAACAATGAAAATAGGCTTAATGTATGTATCAGATTATGGATATGGAGCAAATCCAGAAAAATGGACAACAGATTTAGGTTCACTAAATTATGGAACAGACAATTGGTTATATTTAGGCTCAGATGAATGGTTAATTTCCCGTGATACGGGTAGCACGTTCGATGCGTTCGTCGTGCTTTCCCTCTACGGCGGTGACGTGTATAATGACTATGTGCGCCATGCGTTTGCTGTTCGCCCGTCCTTCTATCTAGAATCTAATGTGGAAATTTCCGGAGGAGATGGCTCGGAACAAAATCCATTTAGAATTGTCGTTTAAATACTGGTAGCAATACCAGTTTTTATGTGGTAAAATTATTATGGAAGTGGTAGTATGATAAAAGAATTTAAAAAGTTTATTGCTCGAGGTAATGTATTAGATCTTGCTGTTGGAGTTATTGTTGGTGGTGCTTTTTCATCAATTGTAACAAGTTTAGTTAATAATATTTTTACACCAATTATTGGTTTAATTCTTGGTGGAGTCAATTTTTCTAATCTTTCGATAACATTTCGTGATACGCAAATTATGTATGGAGCATTTATTCAAAGTGTCATTGACTTTTTAATTGTAGCTTTTTGTTTATTTATGGTTGTTAAGGTAGTAAATAAAGTAACTGCTAAAAAAGAAAAAAAGGAAGAAAAGAAAGATACTAAGAGTGCGGAATTAAAAACACTCGAAGAAATAAGGGATATACTAAAAAATGACGTACAAAGCAAGTAATGGATTAGAAATAGAAGTAATAGTAAATAGAAAAAATAATAAAAATATATATTTTAGAGTTAAGGAAGACTTGAAACTTTATGTTAATGCTCCGATGTTTTTAAGTGCTAATAGTATACTTAAACTTATCAGTGAAAATGAAAAAGATATTTTGAATATGTATGAGAAAATGGAAGATAGGATAAAAGATGATGATAAGTTTTGGTATTTAGGTAAAAAATATTATATTGAAATTAAAGAAGATGCTACTGAAGTAACATTCGATGATAAATATGTTTATACACCATCATTAAAGGAATTAGATAAGTTTTATCAAGAAAAAGTAGTAGAAATATTTACTAAAGAAGTAGATATTGCCAAAAAGTGTTTTGCCCACTTGCCGGAATTCACACTAAAATTTAGAAAAATGCGGACTAGATGGGGTGTGTGTAATGTAACCAAAAAAACAGTTACTTTAAATACAGAGTTGTTAAAAAAAGAAGTAGAATTGCTTGATTATGTAATAGTACACGAGTTATGTCATTTTTTTGAAGGTAATCATAGTAAGAATTTTTGGGCTTTAGTAGGGCAAGCTTATCCTAATTATAAGGAAGCAAGGAAGAAATTGAGGTATTAGATGAATATAACTAGTTTGCAAAATGAACACGTTAAGTATTGGAATAGTTTAAAAGAGAAAAAAGTAAGAGATAAAGAAAGAAGATTCTTTATTGAAGGAGATCATCTAATAAGTGAAGCTAGAAAGCAAAATTTAGTTTTAGAAACTATTAGTACTGTTGATGAATCAGCTGATTTTTTAGTAACTAAAGAAATAATGAAAAAGATTAGTTCCCAAGCAACAATTAGTGAAAATGCTGCAGTAGTTAGGTTTATTCCAGAGGATAAAATAAGTGGCAATATAATTGTTTTAGATGGTATTCAAGATCCTGGTAATTTAGGTACTATTATTAGGTCTTGTATTGCTTTTGGTTTTACTAATATTATACTGGGTGATACCTCAGTTGATTTATATAACCCTAAAGTAATTAGAGCAACAGAAGGAATGATTTTTCATATTAATGTTTTAAGAAGAAATTTGCTCGATTTTTTACCTACTCTTAAAGGTATGAATTATAAGATGGTTGGTACGGATGTTGCAAGTGGCAAAGATATCAGAAAGCTTAAAAAAGAAAATATTGCGTTAGTTTTAGGTAATGAGGGTAATGGGATAAGTGAAAATGTTAAAAACTTATGTGATGAATTTGTAAATATCAAGATGAGTTCTAATTGTGAATCTTTAAATGTTGGTGTTGCTGCTAGCATTTTAATGTATGAGGTAAGTTATGAATGAATTAGTGTGTATAGGTAAAGTAATAAATTTTTTTGGAATAAAAGGAGAACTTAAAATACTTAGTGATTTTGAAAAACAAGATTTAGCTTTTAAATGTGGTAATAAAATAATGATTAAAGAAGAATGGATGACTATTACTAGTGTAAGAAGACATAAAAATTATGTTTTAATTAGAGTAAATAATCTAAATGATATAAATTTAATTACGAAGTATATTGGATTTAATGTATATATAAAAAAAGCTGATTTAAATTTAAGTGATGATGAATATTTACTTGATGATTTAATTGATGCAATAGTAATTGATGATTGTAAGAATATTGGTGAGATAATTGATGCTTATATAGGAACTGGTTCTAGTTATGTAAGAGTATTATATAAGAATAAAGAATATTTAATTCCTTTAGTAGAAGCATATATAAAAAGTTTTGATAAAGAGAAGAAAATATTATATACAAATAATGCAAAAGATTTAATAATTTAGTATAATTAGATTAGTGGAGGTGAAATATGCAAATTGATATAATGACATTGTTTCCAAATATTGTTGAAGGTTTTTTATCTGAATCAATTATTAAAAGGGCAATTGAAAAAGGAAAAGTTACAATAAATGTTATTAATTTTCGAGATTATTCACCTCTTAATAATAAGCAAGTTGATGATACACCTTATGGTGGTGGAGCAGGAATGCTTTTAAGGTGTGAGCCAATATTTGAATGTTTAGATGCTATTAAAACACCAGATTCTTTAGTTATATTGTTATCACCAGAGGGTAAAACATATAATCAAAGTATTGCTAGTGAACTTAAAAATTATAAGCATTTGATACTTATATGTGGGCACTATGAAGGTTTTGATGAACGTATTAAAACACAAGTTGATGAGATTATAAGTATTGGAGATTTCGTTCTTACTGGGGGAGAAATTCCTGCAGCAGCAATTGTTGATTCAGTTGTGCGCTTACTTCCAGGAGTAATAAATGAAGAATCATTAACTAATGAATCGTTTAGTAATGATTTACTTGATTATCCACAGTATACTAAGCCAGCTTCATACAGAGGATTGGGTGTTCCAGAAGTTTTAATTAGTGGGGATCATAAAAAAATAGCTGAATATCGTTATGCGGAACAAGTAAAGAAAACTAAAGAGTTAAGACCGGATTTGATGGGAGAGAAAGATGAATAGTTATATATTAAAAAATGATGACGAAGAAAAAAAAGTTTTACTTTATAAAGAACAAACAGGATATTCTTTTTCACCAAAAAAGGGTTATAAAAAAATAAAAAAAATAACAGTATTAGATGCTGATATGGTAAGTGGTATTTTAGAAGATAAAATTGTTAAGGCTTATAATCGTTTGTTAAAAATAATTTACAGTTTAATTATGGCGGGGGATGAAACAACAAGTGGAGATGTTTTAGTGGCTTATACAGAATTAGATCGGATAAGAAATATTTTGCTTTATAAATATAATCAATATTTGAAAAAAGAATTTGTAGAAAAGTATATGAAGAAATTATATGTACTTGAATTAGAATTAAAAAAAGTTCACGTTTTAGAACTTACTGAAGAAATTGAAGAAAGGGGCAAGAGTAGATAATGGTAAAGTTAGATAAGAAGAAAACTATATTGATGGGAATTGTTTTGGTTGTGGCGGTTTTAGCAATATATGTCTATCTTAATTTTTTTAGAACATTTACAGTAACTTTTAATGTTCGTATTGGAGCTGGTATTGCTTCTGAGGAAGTGCGAATCGGTGAAGTTGTGGATAGACCAAGTGATCCCACAGCAGAAGGTTATACATTTTTAGGATGGTTTGTCGATGGTGAAGAATACGATTTTAGTACTCCAGTGGAAAGTAATCTGATATTAACAGCAGAATGGGAAGAAAATAATTAGTTGTAATAATACGTCTACTTATGTAAAATTTGGTAATTTAATCTTGTCAGGGATATATCTTTTTGCTAAAATATTTCTTAGAATGTGAGGATATTTAAATGCGTGAAGATAAAATTAAAGGAGTAGGTAAAACAGTAGTTTTAGTAGTTTTACTGTTGCTATATCTTAGTAGTTTGCTAGCTTTTAAGTAATTTCTTAGAAACACTCTAATAAAATTTATTAGGTGTTTTTTTATGAAATTCATTGCTCATCGTGGACTTTGGAGTAAAATGGTTAAACCAAATTCTTATGAAGCTATAATTAATGGCTTAAATAGTCATAGATATATTGGAATTGAGGCGGATGTTAGAGTTACTAAAGATGGCGTTTTTGTAATATATCACGATACATTATATAAAGGAAAACTAGTAAAAAATACAAATTATAAAGATATTAAAAATGATGCTGTTAAACTAGAAAGTATTTTAAAAATTAAAACTGAAAAAATATTTTTGTTAGAAATAAAAGATTTTAATATGAATGTAAATAAATTTTTAAAAATATTAAATAAATATAATAAAAAAATAATGCTGATGTCTTTTGATAGTGGAGTAATTGGTAAAATTAAAAAAGCTACTTCTAAATATAAAGTAGGAGTTTTAAATTATATTTTAAATAGTGATAGTGATTATAATTTTGATTTTATTTGTTTGCTTGATGCAATTAGTAATAACTTAGTAATTGAAAGCTTTAAGAAGAGAAATATTGAAGTTTTAATATATGGAGTAATAAATCCTGATCAAGATTTAACATATATTATCGATGATAATAAATTAAGTGTTGCATTAAAAAAGAATATGTGATATATTTTAGTTGTACTAGGACAAATAGTGCAAGGAGGATATATGATTGAAATCAAAAATTTAAGGAAAAGTTTTGATGGAACTGTTGATGTTTTAAGCGGTCTTAATTGTAATATTCCCGATAATGCCATATATGGTTTGGTGGGGGCAAATGGCTCGGGGAAATCGACATTACTTAGATGTATCAATAGTATCTATAAGGCTGATGCAGGGGAGATATGCGTTGATGGAAAGGTTTCATATGACAATGAAGAGATAAAAAAGGAAATGGTCTTTATTCCTGATGATCTATATTTTTATCCAGGTTATAGTTTATATGATACTGCTAAGTTTTATCAAAGTATGTATGAAAAATTTGATTTAGAATTTGTTTTTGATACTGCAAGGAAATTAAAGTTAGATTTTAATAAAAGTGTCAACACATTTTCTAAAGGAATGCGTAGACAATGTGCAATAATTTGTGCTTTAGCTACTAATGTTAAATACATATTTTTTGATGAAACATTTGATGGAATAGATCCAATAGTTAGACAATACTTTAAAAAGCTTATAGCTAAACAAATGACTAAGCAGGATACTACAATAATTATGACTAGTCATAACTTGCGAGAACTAGAAGATATTTGTGATAATTTAGGTCTTATTAATGATAAAAAAATACTTTTTGAAAGTGATGTAAATAAATTAAAAACTGATATGATAAAGGTGCAAATATCCCTAAAGACAGATTTTTCTAAAGATACATTTAGTGGACTAGATATTCTTTATTATAAAAAAATGGGGAAAGTTGCTACGATTATTATGAAAGATAATAAAAAAAGTAGGAAATATTTAGAAAACTTAAAACCAGTAATACTTGATTATTTACCTCTTACTTTAGAAGAAATATTTATTTATCAGATGGAGGCGTTAGGATATGCGTTTGAAGAAATGGTTTAATTTTAAATATTTATATCAAAACTTAAAAAAATCTAAATCTCTATTAATATTTTTACTATGTGTTATTCCTTTTATCAATTTATGGATGGTTGGAGTGAATTTACTTAGTAAAAATTATGTAATTGATTTTTATGACCTTAGTACAGTAACCTCGTTGATAGCATTTTTATTACCACTCTTACTAGCATTCGTTTTATTTGGCTTTGTATTTAAAAAATCTACAGTAGATTTTATTATGTCAAAACCAATTACTAGAAAACAAATATATGGATCCAATATCTTGGGTGGTATAGCATTCATATTTATAATAATTTTATTAAATACCATAGGCTTTACTTTACTTGGCTGGTTAACAGATTTATTTATTCCTGCTGGAGCAATACTTGATTATTTTATATACTGGTTAGTTACTTATATATTTGTTTTTATAGCCTCCGTTATAGGTATAAGTGTAGCTGGTAATATTATAAGCTTTTTAGTAGTAGTTGCTTTGATATTATTTTTATATCCTTGTTTTACTTTAATGGATTATTCACTAAGATATGAAAATTCTAATAATGTAAAATTAGAATGTAATGATGAAGCTTGTTTACCTGATGAAATATATTGTGTTAGAAATGAAACTTGTTTAGCAAACTTAGAAAATGGAAAATATATTTATGATGTTGATCAAAAGTATGATAGTACACTTTCAACTCCAGTAAATTATTATAACGAAGGGTTTGCTAATGCTAGTGTAATAAAAACAATAATTCTTAGCATTATCTATTTAATCGGAGGATACTTTATATTTAAACATCGTAAGATGGAAAACTCGGAAGTTGGATTTAAAAACAAGTATTTATATAAAGTAATAAAACTTTTAACATTTATTCCTGTAACTTATATTTCATATGTAATTTATAGTAGTGATACTTTACTAATATTCTTAGCAGTTATTATTTGTATTAGTTATTATTTCATTTATGATTTAATTATTAAAAGAGAACTAACTAATATTTTAAAAACATTGCTAGAAGCAATACTTGTTAGTGCAGCATTTATGCTTATCTATGTTTTAGTAGGTTTCATTTATAGTATTAATCCGGTAACTTTAAGGGTACCTGATGAAATTACTGTAGAGTTTTATAATGAAAACACTAATTACTATCCGGAAGTTGTAATAAAAGATAAAGATTTAATTAATGAAATAATTCAAAAACGAGATGAACCACTTTATACTAATATTACAGTTGATTTAGGTAGTGGTTATTATGTATCAAGACAAATAACAGAAGAAGTGTATAAAAGAATTATGGATTATGCAGATGATAATAATTTAGGGGATGAATATACAATTGATAATATTATTCATATTACATCCTCATCTAATCAAGGATTAGTTATACCTAATACTATAAGTACTAGAGAAATGATTGTTGATTATTTGGATAGTTATAATGAATCAGTTAGTCTTGCAAGTAACGTTATTACCCTTTATAAGTATGAAGATCACGAACTTAAGAAATTATCTATTGACATTATTGATGACTTAGAACTATTAAATTATGTTAAAAATATCTTTAATGATTCTTTCTTGGAAAATTTTGATGGCTATATTTGGGGTGGAGATCCATCTTTAGGTGAAAATTTTGGAGATATAATTCAAAATAATGAAATACAATTTTTACAATTTCTAAGAGAACATAAATACGATGAGTTGACAAATGATGTAATTAAGTTTTATAGTGGTGTAGATATGTTTTACATTAATCGAAGTGTCTTAGAAGAATTTTTGGTGGAATATGGTGATGCAAATGAGGAGCAAAGTAGTTGAATATAGCACTTGATTATCAGTCGAGAATACCGATATATGAACAAATAGTTTTAGAAATTGAAAAGTTAGTAGCTTTAAATATTTTAAAACCAGGAGAACAAATATTAGCTATTCGCGAATTAGCTTTAAATTTAGGGGTTAATCCTAATACCATCAAAAAGGCTTATGATACTTTAGAACAACGTGGTGTAATAATATCTAAATCAACTAAGGGTACATTTGTTACAGAAGATGTTGCAGAGGTAAAATCAGCAAAAGTTGATGCTATTATTGATGAGATAAAAGAAAAAATAACGGAATTAGAAAATATAGGTTTGGATAAAAAAGAGATTAGCAAAAAACTTAAATTATAGTTTAGGAAAGGCAAGTTAACAGGACTTGCTTTTTTGTTTACAATAAATAAAACTTATATAAAATATTTTTATTGACTTATAGGTAAAACTTTTCTAAAATTATTATAGATAGAGTATTGGATTTACATAGATTGTGTATTATCTGTTATACTAATCAATAATAAAGGAAGGAATTGAAAATTTATGGGAGTAGAAAATAAGAAAAATATAGTTTTTATGGTAATCGGGGCAATAACGCTAATTGCAGTAACACTCGGAGCAACATATGCGTATTTCACTGCGCAAAGTGGTGGTGGAGCAAATATTGATACCGATGTTATAACAGGCACCACTGATAACTTATCATTTTCTTTTGGTGATTTAATAAATATTTATGCCACTGAAGAAAATTTTGCTCAAGGTATGGGAAACTTATCCGATAGCACTACTGCTCAAGCTATACTAAGAGCCAATAATACTTCAAATGAAGCAACAGCTAATTATAATATTTATTTAATAATCGAAGATAATAATTTTGAATATACTACAGAAAATCAAACACCAGAAATACTTCTAAATGTAACAGATCCCAATGGAAATCCTGTAGAAAATATCACAGGTCTAGTTCATTATGAGGATGGATTTGATATAACCACCAGAACAGGAGGATATCTTCTAGTACCAGATTATGAAATAAGTGCAACAAATGTCCAAACAATCCAAGATTGGAATATCGAAGTAACATTTGTCAATTTAAATAGTGATCAAAATGCAAATACCAATAAAACATTGACGGGTAAATTATATCTAACCCAAGAACAAATGAGTAGTTATGAGCTTACCCAAATAAGTAATATAGATGCAACAACTACTTATAATAGTATCGATGCAACATTAGATATAACAAATGGAAGTGCAGCAGTAAGTAAATATTATTATGGGATAGAAAAAACAAGCGAAGCAATAGCATACAATAATACTAATTCTTTAAAAAAGTTGAGTAATACTTTGGCATCAGCAGAAGATGTAGAATATGTTGAAAGTGATACACCAAACTATGAATTTACAAATCTAGAAGCCAATACAGAATATACCATATATAGTTATGTAGAAGATGAAAATAAGATAAAATCAAATGTGTATTCAACAAATATAACAACAAGTGAATATGAAATACCAACAGTAGATAGTGTAAGTCATAGTGTAACATTAAATAGTATAACAATTAATGTAACAGCAAGTAATGGAAGTAATGAAATAGTAAAATATATGTATAGTAAGGATAATGGAGCAAGTTGGGAAGAAAGCATATCAAATACTTACACATTTGATGGATTAACAGACTCAACTGAATATAAAATAAAAGTAAAGGTTGTTGATAGAGAAAATATAGAATCAACAGAGTATTATGAAGCAATAACTACCGAAATATATGTCTTACCAGTAGTAGCAAGTGTTGATGCTACAACAACTTGGAATAGTATAACATTAACACCAAGCGGAACAAACGGAACAAATGCAATAGATCATTATGAATATTCCATAGATAATGGAGCATATCAAACAAGTAATGTATTTAATAATCTAACAGATAATAAAGAATATACAATAAGAGTAAAAGCCATAGATACAGCAGGAAGAGAATCAAATGAATATGAAACAACCGTAACAACAGATACATACGAATTACCAGTAGTAAATAGCGTAACAGTTGATAGCACATATAATTCAATAACGATAAATGTTAATGCCACTGGTGGAGATGGAAGTATCGTAAGCTATCATTATTCCCGAGATGATGGAAGTAATTATCAAACAAGTAATAATACAAGTTATACGTTTAATAATCTAACTGGTAATACTACATTCTATATAAAAGTATATGTAACAGATAGTAATGGTAGAGTATCAAGTGAATATAGTACGAGTATTGCCACAAAAGAGCCGCCTTATTTAGCAGAATATATAACCAATTTATATACTGTAGATGGTGATAATGGATTATATTATCACGATGGAACAGGAAGTTATACTAATGCTAACCAAGAAGCAGGAGATAATAGCTATCGCTATGCTGGAGCTAATCCAAATAATTATGTATGTTTTGGCAGTAATGCCACAACCTGTCCAACCGATAACTTATATAGAATAATTGGAGTATTTAATGGCCAAGTAAAATTGATAAAACACGATTATGCAACGATGTCTCAAGTGGGAACAAATGGAAATTATGATGTTACAGCAGAAGAAGCAAATATGCCAACAAGTTATTATAAGGGTATTTTATCGTTTGATGACGTTGGTGTGTATCACTGGAATCCTAACGAAACAAATGGATGGAGTGCAAGTCAACTAAATACAGTAAACTTAAATCAAAACTACTTGAATACATTAGGAAGTGAATGGCAAAATTTAATAGCAACGACAAATTGGCAAGTTGGTGGAGCAACAAATGATAATGTGCTTAATAATTCGGTAAAAATAGTATATAATTACGAAGTGGGGCCAAATAAAATAAATACTACATATAATGCTAAAATAGGACTTATGTATCTAAGTGATTATGGATATGCAGCAAGCCCAGAAAACTGGAATACAAATATGGGGAGCCTTAATAATTATACAAATAGAAATAATAATTGGATGTTTATGGGATTTTATGAATGGACAATTACTAGGCGTTCTGATACTTCTGATAGTGCGTTTTATGTACGTTATGATGCTCACATACATCGCAATGGTACAGACTTAGGCTGTGCGATCCGTCCTTCCTTCTATCTAAATTCTAATGTCAAATTGTTTGGAGGAACTGGTACACAAGCAGATCCATATCGAATTTCTAACTAACGAACAGTTTTAAGAAAATATCATTAAAGTTGGAAAAATGTGCTAAAAAATTTTCTTAATAAAAAACGATTTACTATATTTTGCTTGTTGTGAATTTCTTTAAACTAACTGAGAATGATATAAATATAATGTTAAAATTAAACTGATAAATGTGTCAAGGAAATTGATAGTTTATCAGTTTTTTGTAAAACTAAAGGAAAATGTTATAAATATGACTTTATTTAGTGTATAATTATATTAAGGTGATTAAGTTGAAGATTATCGTTTCAGCTGGAGGTACGGGAGGACATATTTATCCGGCCTTGGCAATTATAAAAAAATTTCAAGAAAAAGAAAAGAATTTAGAAGTATTATATATTGGTACTCACGATCGTATGGAAAAAGATATTGTACCTAATATGGGAATAAAATATGAGGCAATTGAAATATACGGATTTAGTAAGACCCAAATACTAAGGGATTTTAAGAATATATTCTTAATTAATAAAGCAATAAAAAAATGTAAAAGTATTATGATGGATTTTAAACCTGATGTGGTTATTGGTGTCGGTGGTTATGTTACTTATCCAGTTATTAGAGCTGCTCATAAGTTAGGTATTAAGACATTTATTCACGAACAAAATAGTATTGCTGGTAAGAGTAATATAACACTTGCTAAATATGTTGATTTAGTTGGAGTATCTTTTAAAAATTCTAAAGATTATTTTAAAACTGCTCGTAAGGTTGTTTATACAGGAAATCCTTGTGGTGAAAATGCTTTGAGTGTACCTAAAATATCTAAGACAACACTTGGGTTTAAAGCAAGTGATAAACTAATAATAATAGTTGCGGGTTCTCTAGGTAGTAGTGCATTTAATGAAAAGTTTAAAGCATTTTTACAAATTGTGGGAGATGAAGCATATAAAATTTTGTATGTAACTGGTAAAGCTTATTATGATGATTTTGTTAAAAATTCTACTTTTCCTAAGAATGTAAAAGTTGTACCATATTTTGATAACCTAGCGGGGCTTATGAAAGATGCATATCTATTAATAAGTCGAGCTGGTGCTAGTACAATTAGTGAAATTTTAGCTTTGAAAATACCTTCAATTTTGATACCTAGTCCATATGTAGCTAATAATCATCAATATTATAATGCTTTGGATTTAGTTAATATGAAAGTGGCAGAATTAATTGAGGAAAAAAATCTTACGACGGATTTAATTCAAGTATCAATTAATGAACTAGTAAATAATTCAGAAAAGTATGATGAACTTAAAAGTAATTTAGAAAAATTAAATACAAAGGAATCATCGACGATTATATATGAAAAGATTAAGGAAATGCTATGATGAAAGAATATGGCGAAGTTTTAGAAAATGTTGATTTAAAAAAATATAATACATATGGTATTGGCGGTATTGCTAGATTTTTAGTTTTACCTTATAGTGTTACGCATTTGCAAGGTTTGTTGGAATACTTAAATTCTAATAATATTCCTTGGTATATTTTAGGTGGAGGATCAAATGTAATATTACCTGATGATGATTTTGCAGGAGCGATAATTTCTCTTAAAAACATTGATCAATATGAAGTAAAAAAAGATGTAATAAGTGTTGGAGCAGGTATTCGTCTTGGAGTAATGGTAAAAAAGATGCTTGATGATGGATTTACTAATTATGGATCTTTAATGGGTATACCAGGTCTATTTGGGGGAGCTATAGTTGGTAATGCAGGAGCATATGGAATATCGATATTTGATTATTTAATTAGTGTTACGGTAATGGATAGAAATGGCAATATAAGCATTTTAAAAAAAGATGATATTAAATATGATTATCGTTATACAGAACTTAAAAATAACGGCGTTATAGTTATTGCAGCATCATTTTTAGGAATAAAGGGAAGTGTAGTAGAAGAACTAGAAAAAATAGAAGAAAATATGCAAAAAAGGAAAAGTACACAACCTTTAGAATATAAAAATGCAGGATCAGTATTTCGTAATCCACCGAATTTTTCAGCTGGATATTTAATTGAACACGCAGGATTAAAAGGACTTGCCATCGGCGGAGCTAAAGTATCTGAACGGCACGCTAATTTTATTATTAACTATAATAATGCCAAAAGTCGTGATATAATAGAATTGATTGGGGTAATTAAAAAGGAAGTAAAATTGAGATTTAACGAAGAATTAAAGTTAGAACAAGTAATAGTTAAATGGTGATATTATGGAGTCAAAAAAAGTTAAGCGGAGATTAAATAAAAAAGCTTTATTAGTTATACTTTTAACATTATATTTAATTATAATGGCTTTTTATTATTGCTTAACTTTACCTATTAAAAATATAGTGATTGAGGGAAACTCTTTAGTTAGTGAAGCAAGTATTATTACTGCTGCAGGTATAAAGAATTACCCAAATATATTTAAAACTAGTAGTAGCAAGATTGTAAAAAATGTTGAAGCTTTAGATTTTATTGAAAGTGCTAGTGTTAAAAAGAGTTTAAATGGTACAATTACTATAAAAGTTACAGAATCTAAGACTTTATTTTATAATGTATTAAATAGTAGTGTAGTTTTATCAAATGAAGAAGAAATTGTTTATGATAATCCCAATGTTTTAGGTCTTCCAACTTTAGTAAATTATGTTCCTAGTGATGTATATAAGGAATTAATTGCTAAGATGAGTGATACAAGTGCGGATATAATTTCTCTTATTAGTGAGATAGAATATAGTCCAGATGTAAAAAACGAGGTAACAATCAATGATAGTAGATTTATTATGAGAATGAATGACGGTAATTTAGTGTATATTGATTTAGTTAACTTTGAAAATTTAGAAAAATATAAATTAATCTATTCTAGTTTAGAAGAAAAAGGAGTATTACATTTAGATGGGGTTTATGCGGGAAGTGATACGATAATTTTTACATCTTTTGCAGCACTGGAGGAACAAAATAATCAAGTAGAAGGTGAACAAGATGAATTATCACAATAAGTTATTAGATATAATTGCAGGATTAGAAAAAAGGGAAAAGTTATTATTACATAGTTGTTGTGGACCTTGTTCAACAACTGTTCTTTCATTTTTAGTTAAATATTTTGATATAACTGTGTTGTATTATAATCCTAATATAGAACCAAGGGATGAATATATCCGTCGTAAGAGTGAACAAATTAGATTTATTAAAGAATTTAATAATGAACATATATCATTTTTAGATTGCGACTATGATAATGCTACTTTTCAAAATAAAGTAAAGGGTTTAGAACAAGAAAAAGAAGGGGGAGCAAGATGTGCTGTTTGCTTTAGAATGCGAATGGAAAAAGCAGCAATATTAGCTAAAGATAAGGGATTTACTTATTTTGGAACTACTTTAACTGTTAGTCCTCACAAGAATAGTAAAGTAATAAATGAAATTGGGGCTTTATTAGAAAGTATTTATGGTGTAAAATATTTATATAGTGATTTTAAAAAGAAAGATGGATATAAAAAGAGTATTGAATTAAGTAAAGAGTACAATTTATATCGTCAGGATTATTGTGGATGTTTATTTGGGAGAGTTGTAAAAAATGGAAGTAATTGAGTATTGTGGCCTAATTTTGTGGTTAGTATATTTATTCTTATTTGTAAAAAGGGAAATTAGAAGAAAAAATAAGTATGCTAATGAATATACTAAAGAATTAATTATTAAGAAACCTTTTCACGTTATTCGAATCGATTCACTATTCTTTTTTATAGTTTATTTTATCTATAGTGATTTTGCTGATAATAGAGTTTTACCATATCTTTATGTGATTATTGTTCTTACAAATATTGTTTATGTAATTTATGATATAACAGATAATTATAAAGTTAAGAAAAGTAATTGGTCTGATGAACTTATCTATTGTTCAGGGGCTTTAATTTTAGCGATTTTTGCTTTTGTTTATTTGCTTATTACAAAGGATTTACTTAAAACCTGTACATTAACATTAGCTTTAAATCTGGTTGTACCGATATATATATGGTTATTAAAAATAATTACGACGAAGAAGTCTTGATTAGACTTGATTTTTCTTTATAATAATGGTATTCTTAAAATAGAGAATATAAAAGGTAATGGGGAATAAAAATGAATAAAAAATGGAAAAGAATATTAATGACGGTTTATGTGCTTGTGTTAATCTTGATGCTTAGTACAGCAACATTTGCTTATTTTAGTATGATTCAAGTAACGACACTTTCACCACAAGTTCAAGCAGAATCAGCAGTAACAGATTGGTTAATATTTAGTACGGGAGATCCGATTAATATTGAGGCTACTGAAGAAAACTTTGGGGAAGATATGGGAGATATATCAGGTAGAACTTATGGGGGAGCATTACTACAAGTTAGTGATTCTAGCAAAGAAGTTAGTTATAATTATAATGTAATTTTGAATATTGTGGAAAATGAATTTGTTTATACAACACCAACTGAAGAAGCTGAATTACTATTAAAGGTTACTGATCCAGATGGAATGGAAGTAACAAATATTCCGGGTTTGGTTTATAAAGAAGTTACTAATGGAAATGGTGAAGTTCTAAAAGGATTTGATATTACGACTGAAGTTGGAAATTATTATATAGCAAATAATTATGAGATTACTTCAAATTTGCAAACTCAACATATATGGAATGTTGAAGTAATATTAGTTAATTTGGATAGTGATCAAAATGCTAATGCTGGTAAAGTGGTCGATGCATATTTAGAAGTTTCCAAAGGTGAATAAGGTGGGTTTATGGACGATATTAAAAGGAAAGTACAAGAATTATTGATTGCGGATTATCGTGCTTTACATCCGGAATTAGAAAGCTATTCTGATGAGGAGATTGCTTTGATGAATCCTGTAACTTATGATGATATAACAGCTTATATTGCATATGAAAACGATAGAATTGCTAAAGAAATAGAAAAAATCGATATAGCAATTCTAGATTTTGGAGAGGAAATTACACTTTCTAAAAATTTAAGAGATGATCCTAAAACTTTTAGTATGGCCAGAACAGAAGCAAATAGTGATATAATTTATGCTGAGAGAAAAATTATGGAGTTAACGAGTAAGAAAAAACAATTATTAGATGAATTAGAAATTTTAGATAGGTATAATGATGGAAAGAGAAGTCGCTAAGTTTTTAGAATATTTAAGTAAGGAATTAAATTTTTCAAGTAATACAATTATCAGCTATCGCCAAGATTTAGCTGACTTTTTTTGCTTGGGGGAAAAACATAAAATCGATTATAAAAATTTGAAACGAGAAGATGTAAGAAAATATTTAAAGTATTTAGATGATTGCAAATTAAAAAATAGTACAATTGCACGGAGAATTAGTGCTATTAGAAGTTTTTATAATTATTTGCTTAGTAATGGTGTAGTAGAAAATAATATATTTAATAATGTACGAAATCCAAAGTTAGAAAAAAAGTTGCCTAATTATCTTAGTTATGAGGAATTAGCAATTATTTTAGATAATATTGATATGAGTACGGAAATAGGTGTTCGTAATAGACTTATAATTGAAATGTTTTATGCAACAGGATGTCGGGTTAGTGAACTTATAAATATTAAAATGAGTGATATTAATACTACTAATAAATCGATTAAAATTATGGGTAAGGGTAGTAAGGAGCGAATTGTCTATTATGGTGAATATGCTGAGGATTATTTAAATAAATATTTAAATACAGGTTTTAATAAGGGTAGTAAGTATCTATTTTTAAATGATAAAAAAGAAAAATTTAGTATTCAAGAAGTTGAACAAGTAATACACAAGTTAATTGAACATTTAGCTATAAAGACTCACGTTACTCCCCATACGTTAAGGCATACGTTTGCTACGCACTTGCTTAATAATGGCGCAGATATTAAAAGTGTCCAAGAATTACTTGGACACGCTAGTTTAAATACCACAGGAATTTACACCCATGTGTCAAATGAACGTCTAAAAGAGGTTTATTTAAAAACTTTTAAAAGATAAAAAAAGGAAATAGGGGATTAAAAGTAAATAAATATATATAGCGAATGTAAGTTATGTCAATAATACTAGTTTTAGAGTAAGCTTCAAGTATTATGTGATATAATTAAAGTGAGGTTATTATGGAAAATGTTTTAGAATGTAAAAATTTATGTAAAAAAATAGGTAAAAAACAAATACTTAAGGATGTATCTTTTAGCATTTCTGAGGGAGATATCCTAGCTTTTATTGGACCTAATGGTAGTGGGAAGACTACAACGATTAAATTGCTTCTTGGTTTGCAAAGAATCGATACGGGTTCAGTATTAATCAATGGTTATGATATTACTAAAGATTATATCAAAGCTATTGAAAAAGTGGGAGCAATAGTGGAAAATCCCGATTCTTATATGTATTTAACTGGTTGGCAAAATTTATGTTTGGTAGCTGATTGTTATAAAAATATCAGTAAAGATCACATCAAGGAAGTAGTAAAATATGTGGGGCTTGAAGATAGAATTAACGATAAGGTAAGTAAATATTCCTTAGGAATGCGTCAAAGATTGGGTATTGCTAGAGCTTTACTTAATTCACCAAATGTTTTAATACTTGATGAGCCTACTAATGGATTAGATCCTGAAGGGATAAAAGATCTTCGGGATTTGCTTAAAAAGTTAGCTAAAGATGGGTTAGGTATTTTAATATCTAGTCATAATTTAGCGGAGCTAGAAAGCTTTTGTAATAAAGTTTGTATTATCGATAATGGTAAAATCATCGAATCTAGCGCTGTAAAGGAATTTAAAAAGAATGAAAATAGAGTGTTATTTAGAGTTAGTGATACGACAAAATTGCCAATTAAAAATGCTTTAGAAGTAAAAAAAGGAAGCTTTGTTGTTACTGCTACAAGTAAAGAAGTAGCTAATATTATAAAGTCTTTAGTTAAAGCAAATATCGATATATATGAAGTAAGAGAAGAGGAATTATCTTTAGAAGAAGCATTCTTAAAAAAGACTGGGGGTAAAAAATGATTAAACTAATTAAAAATGAATTATTTAAAATATTTCATAAATTAAGTACTTATATAATTCTTTTAATAGCTTTAATATTTGTTATTATTACTAATGCTATATATTGCTATTATGATGAATTAAATGGTAGTTATATTTATTATGAAGATATTGATATAGATGAAGTTAATAATTATATTAATAATTATGATCCAGAAACTGATTCTTTAGAGGATTATGCTTATAATTTAGCATTACTCGATGTATATAATTTATCTTCGAGATATGATAAATCTAGTTGGCAATATCAAGCATTTATGAATAACTATTTAAATCTTGATATTGAATATTATATAGAAATGCATCAAAGTGAAAGTGATAGTGCAAAGATTTCTAGTTTAAATGAAGAAATGCTTTTGGTTATGCAAGCAATTTATAATGATGATTGGAAATATTTTGTGAATGAAGAAAAAGAAACTTTAGAAGCAAATGTTGCTAATTATGAAGATTTATTAGAAACTGATAATTTGAGTGATAGTGATAGATTAGAATATAATAAAATGCTTTATATATCCCGAGAACAATTAGAGCTTGTCAATTACCGGCTTGATGAAGATATTGCTTTCGGAGATGATTATTTAAATCAAGCTATTTTAGATATTGAAAATAATTTATATGCTATGGCCGATTATTTATATGATGGAGATATTAATCCAGATGATTATGAAGATATAGTAAAAGAACATTATGAAAATGAGTATATATTGGAAGAAAAAATAGATACTAAAAGTAGTGATACTTTAAGAAGTGTTATTATGAATTTTTTTACAGAATATTCATTTTTGATTATTGTTTTTGTCATAATGATTGCTGGAAGTATTGTAAGTGATGAATTTAATAAGGGAACAATTAAATCTTTGCTTACAGTTCCACACGAACGAACTAGTATTTTGTGGTCAAAATATTTAACTGTATTATTAACTATTCCAATCATTATAATATTCTTGTTTTTGATGGAATTGCTAGTTGGGGGAATTTTTATGGGCTTTGATTCCTTAAGCATTCCTGCAGTTATTTATAATATATCAACAAAGAGCTTAGAGATATTAAATGTATTTAGTTATTTTCTAGTTAATTTATTAGCTAATTTACCACAAATAATATTACTTGCTACTTTAGCATTTGCTTGTTCAGTAATATTAAATAGTACAGCATTTGCTATAACACTAACGTTTTGTGGTATGATAGCTTCAGAAATAATTAATAGTTTTGCCTATTTGTACGATATAAAAATATTAAATTATTTTGTAACTATCAATTGGGATATGACTGTGTATCTATTCGGAGGACATTCAATATATGGAGTTACTATGGGGCATTCTTTGCTTATATGCCTTACTTATTTAGTAATTATGTTAATAGTTGCCTTTGTAGTATTTATTAGAAGGGACGTTAAAAATATTTAGTGGAGGAAGTATGAAGTATAAACTAAGAAACAAAAAAAACATTGTTACAAATATATTAGTTTTTAGCATATTAATTGTATCAATTTGTTTGGTTTATGCTTCTTCTTTTTATATGCGATCTTTATCAAGTGAATTGAAGACTAATTCGACGAGTGTCATTAAACCTAATGAAAATATTGTTCGAAGTCCTAAAATTGATGAATATATTGATACTGTGGAAGAACAAGAATTAGTAGAAGAAATCGATATAAAAAAAGAAGTAACTTCTATTTTAACTACGAAAGATAATAAGTATGAATCTCATATCTTTAATTATGTAACTGGAGAAGAAATTACTATTGAAGATTTGATAAAAGAAGATAAAATGCCAGAATTTACAGCAAAAATTACGGAATTACTATATTTAAAATATCCTAAATTTATTGCTGATGTATTAAATACAAATAGTGGGGAAAATGTGTATTATTTAAAAGATAATGAATTAATTATTTATTATTATAATTATGCGATTGATCCTAGTCCTAAAGAAGATTTGTTTTTGGTAGTTAATTATAATGAAATTAAAGATTATTTAGATATTACGGTTGATTTAGATAGCAGTTATACTAATGAAGATGGTTCTGTAATTAATACCAATAAAAAGTTGATTGCAATTACATTTGATGATGGTCCGGGTCCTTATACTAATACTTTGGTAGATATTTTAAATGCTAATAAAGTTAATGCAACATTTTTTATGTTAGGTAATTCTTTAGAAAAGTATCGAAGTACAGTATTAAATGTCTATAATAATGGTAATGAAATTGGGTATCATTCATATGCACATACTAATTTTAAAAGACAAGATATTGAAACCATAAAAAGTGAATTTGCTACGAGCAATGAAATATTAAAAAGCATAACGGGTACCGTTTTTACTTTGGTAAGACCGCCGTATGGATCTATAAATGAGGAAATTAAGAACGCTTTAGATGTTTCGTTTATTCTTTGGAATGTCGATACTGAAGATTGGCGGCATAAAGATACGAATTATTTACTTAATTATGTATTAGAACACATTGAAGCCGGTTATATAGTATTATTTCACGATATTCACGCATCAAGTGTGGAAGCAATGGAGAAAATATTGCCATATCTTTATGTTGAGGGTTATCAAGTTGTAACAGTATCAGAATTAGCTCAATATTATAATAATCCATTAGAACTTCATAAAGCATATCGGTATTTTACTGAGTAGGATTGGTTGTATCATTTAGTGAAAGTATTTCTTGAGTTAAAAATATGATAGTACCAATTAGAAATAATAAAGCAGCAATCAGTTGAAGAAAAGTATTACGATATCTAGAATTATTGAAATTCTTTTCCATATTATTTAAATCTGTTGTAAATAATAAGACAAAGTAAAGATAAATAAAAAAAGTTGTGAAAAACAAAGTAATATTGATTACTTTGCTTTTCTTATAAGAAGAACTATTATTGGTTATCACGAAATCTCTTTCAAAAGCATTGGAAAATATGGCAAAAGCAGCGATAAAAAAATAAGTAATCCAAATAAAATCCTCAGTTCTAAGTATTTTTAAACGCCTTAATATATCCATATTAAAGCTTATGCTTAAATCTGAGGATTTTTATTAATTATTTTTTTCTTTTGTTTTTAATCATATAATCGTTAGCATTCTTGACAATAACATAATGTCTTCCATATAAAAATATTAGAGCAAATATTACGAAGAAGCCAGCTAAAATATAATTAGTTACAGAGTTTTCGTTAATAATATTATCAATAACAAAATAAATGGCACAAGCAATTAATAATACGCTATAGATTACTAATCGGTTAAGCCTTGTTTTAAGACTTTTTCCATATTCAGTATTGAAAAATGCTTCCCGGGCTTTTTTCTTTTCTTCTTTAGAAGATCTTTGATATTTATTTTTTTCCATATACATCACCTAAATATATTCTATCATAAAATAGTTATATGTGGTAGAATAAAATGTAAGGGGGATAATTATGCGAAGAATACAAGTTAATTATCGAGTAAAATTGAGTACGAATTTTATATTTAAAAATCCATTATTTTCTTTATTAGATAGTCAAATAAAAGATAGTGATTTTGATATGCAAATAATTACTGAGGATGGAGAAATTGTTGAAGATTTTTCTAATTCTAATTTAAGTATAGCTAATTCTTATGAAGGTAGTACCACTCTTTTTTTAAAAGGCAATGTAAAGAACGAAAATTTAAAACGTTATGTTCTATATGGTAGTTATGAGTTTGACTATAAGCCAGATATAATTAATATTTCTAAGATTTATAATTATGCTTTGTATGAAACTGGACAAAATAATGTTTTTTATTGTATTAGGCTTGATTTACAACCGTTTACAGCTGATTTTTTTAAGGAAGCAGAAGAGGTTTGGAAGGATTTTTTGGCTTGTTACTTTCTTGTTTATGGTGTTGCGGTAAATGCAGAATTAGTTAGTGTTTCATTATCAGAGGATGGGAAAGTTTGTAAGTTAGTAAGTCGAGGTTTTTATCGGGCTCAAGAACTGGATGATAAAAATGATATTAATAGATTAAATAGGATTTTACCATCTTAGGTAATTGTCATTTAATTAATAATTTGATAAAATAATTTTAAGGAGTAGGATAATGAAGAAGTTATTAATAATCATATTGATTTTAGCTGTAATTGGTGGTGGTTTTGGGGCATATTACTTTTTTTCGGGAAGAGCTAATGAAAGAAATATCGAAGAAATAAAGAAAGGCTGGCACGTTGAAATCGAAAATGACTATATAAATATTCGAAAAGAAGCTAGTGCTACTTCGGATATTCTGGGTGAAGTAAAAAAAGGTGAAGTGTATAAAGTTATCGAAGTGGAACCGGTTGGTAATACTTATTGGTATAAAATAGAATATGAAAAAGATAAATATGGTTGGATTTTTAATTCTAATAGTAGTGATTATTTAGAAGATGTCAATAATCCAGAAGATATTGCTTCTCCAACATTAAAGTTTTTTGAAAGCGTCTATTATGTTAATAGTATAGATGAAATAACTTATGATCATTTAGAGGTAGAAGATGATAAACCTGGAGTTACAGTTACTCATCAAGTTTATCACGAAGTTAATACCGAAACTGGTAAGGATCAATATTGGATTAAGTATACAGCAACTGATGCAGTAGGTAAAAGTGTTTCAAAGGTGCAAAAAATAGAATTTAATGAAAGACCTAGTGAAGATCAAGTTCTCGATTTTTCGGAGTTAGAAAGATAAAAAAGTCTTTCTTTTTTCTTTATTTTATGATATACTTAATGAGTAATTTAAATTTTGTCTCCTTAGCTCAGTTGGTAGAGCAACTGACTCTTAATCAGTGGGTCTAGAGTTCGAATCTCTAAGGGGACACCATTAAGTATATAAAAACCCGTATTTACGGGCTTTTTTAATGTTTAAATTTTCCTTATTTTCTATGTTTTTCATATATGCCAGAGTAAAACGAGAGTAAAAAATACTCTCATTTTTTATGTTTTTTAATTAAGAGATGTGTAAATAATATTTTTCTACTTTAGATTTCACACAATTATCTTAACATTGAAAATATCCTTAAGACACACCTCTATTTGATATTATACCACATTTTGCGCAAATATAAAAAATATGTTATTATTTTTATGTCGGAGTAATTTTTCACCGTAAAAATGAAAAATACGCCTTATAAAAAGGGATAAAAAGATATATTTGGTGCCCGTACGGGGCACTGATTGTTGTTTGATAGAGGAGTTTTTTATGTTAATATTTGATTGGAGTAAAGAAATAAATAGTGATGAATTAAAGCAAGTAGTTCAAGCATTAAATGAAAATAAAATAGTTATTTTTCCTACTGAAACCGTATATGGGATTGGAGGAAATGCTTTAAATGAACAAGTTGTAGAAAAGCTTTATCAAGCTAAGAAAAGAGAAGCTAGAAAACCTATTAGTGTCTTGGTCAAAAATAAAATAGCTATAAAAGATATTGCTTATGTAAGTGATAGTGAAGCAAAAATAATCGATGCTTTTATGCCAGGGCCATTGACATTAATTTTAAAAAAACGAGATAATATTAGTTCTGTTTTAACTGCGGGAAGTGATACAGTGGGAGTGAGAATACCTAAAAATAAAATTGCATTAAGAATTTTGGATTGTTTAAATTATCCCTTAGCAACATCTAGTGCCAACATTTCTGGAATGGCTAATTCTGCGGATTTTGCTAAATTGATAATTGAATTTAAAAATGATGTAGCTATATTTATTAAAGGTGATGTCAGTTCAGATTTACAAGCATCAACTGTTGCAATTGTTGATAATGGAAAAGTAAATATTTTAAGAGAAGGAAAAATAACGTTAAATGATTTACAGGAAGCTATCAAATGAGTAATTTATACTGGAAAATATAATTCCAACATTATATAATAATTATATAAAGTAGGGTAGCATATGAAATTACTTAAAAATGGTTTAATAATTGTAATTGTGATGATAGTTTTTTTAGTATTAATTGGACTTGAACAAGTAATAATAGAAATGTATTTAAATGAAAATGATTTGATTCAAGAAACAAAAAATACTATCGAATTAGGAGTAATTTCAAAGTCTAATAGTAAAGATGTTCGGATAGCTGACAATAATGTATATATAAATAATGGAGGAGTATATAATATATCGGGAATTTTATATAACGGAGCAATTTATATAGATACTGCAGATGATGTAACTTTAAATTTTGATGGGGTTACAATTGTAAATGAGAGCTATAGTGTAATTGATAATCGTAAATCGGCGAAAATAATAATTAACTTAGAAAAAAATTCTAATAATATTTTAAGCGATGGCACAACATCAACATCAGCAATAAAGTCAGTGGGTGATATATTTTTAGAAGGCGAAGGATCAATGCTTATTTATGGTAATAGTGGTAACGGTATTACAACAAGTACCGGTAATTTAGTTATTAATGGAAATTATTTATATATTATTGCTAAAGGGGCAGCGTTTGATATTGCAGATGAATTTTTAATAAATTCCGGTGTTGTTTTGGGACTTGGCAATGGGGGAATGCAGCCGACGAGTAATTTATCTAAGCAAAATACATTATTGTTTAATTTTGATTCAGAATTTAAGGAAGACACAAATTTTTCTTTAAGAAATTTTAAAGAAGAAAATATGATTAATTTTGTGGGAATACGTGATTTTAAAACTTTGACTTTGAGTTTGCCATCTTTAGAAATGGGAAGGTATCAATTATATCAAAATATAATGTGTAATTCTAAAATCAAAAATGGTATTTATCAAGATTGTGTAACGAGTACAGGGGATCTAATAAATATAAGTATTACAGATACTTATATAGTTAATAGTAAATGGAATTGGTATGGGGCAATGGATATAATTATCAATTATATACCGGAAATTACAACTTAATTATTTACAACTAAAACAAATTATAGTATAATCAGTATGTATTTGCAAAAAAGAGTTAATAATCAAAAAAACACTTGCAAAATACGCGTAAATATTATAAAATGTATTTAGTCTTCAATGGGCTTGTAGCTCAGCTGGTTAGAGCGCACGCCTGATAAGCGTGAGGTCGGAGGTTCAAGTCCCCCCAAGCCCACCATTGGATTTTTAACTAATTTATTTAGTTTTAAATAAAATTGTGAAAAAAGTATTCACAAAAAGTAATTCTTATGGTAGAATTATACACGTACTTCTAAAGTACAAATGGCCCGTTGGTGAAGTGGTTTAACACACATGCCTTTCACGCATGCATTCATGGGTTCAAATCCCGTACGGGTCACCAGTTAGAAAACATAAGTCCGGTAATCGCGGGCTTTTTATTTTTTTAAAGGAGCAAGAAGAAATGCCAAAAATGTATATAGCTCACCGGGGATTACATAATGAAAAAATTCCTGAAAATAGTTTAAAAGCTTTTGCTAAGGCAAAAAATTTAAAATTGCCAATTGAATTTGATGTCCAACTTACTAAAGATAATCAAGTGGTAGTTTTCCACGATCAAAGTTTATTTCGTCTTACGGGAATAAGAAAAAATGTCGATAAGTGTACGTATGAAGAATTAAGAAAATATAAATTGAAAGATACGGATGAGAAAATACCGTTATTAGAAGACGTATTACAATTAATTAATGCTGAAGTATTTTTAGATATTGAAATAAAACATTATAAGCATCCGTTAAAAACTGTTAAAAAAGTAAGTGAATTGATGCAAAAATATAAGGGTGAGTATACAATTAAATCCTTTAATCCGTTGATACCTTATTTGTATAAGAAAAGAAATCCTTATGTTAAATGTGGTGTATTGGTAGGGAATTTGGATAATACAAAATTGCCTGGATTTGTTAAGAATATATTGCTACAATTAAAATATTTAAAAATATATAAACCAGATTTTGTTGCTTATAATATCAATGCAATAAATAAAACTATCATTGATAAATTAAATAAAGAGAGTATTCCTTTGCATTTGTATACAATAGATAATGCTCAGAGTCTGAAAAAGGCTCAGGGGCTAAGCGATACAATAATATTTGAAAATATAAAAAGACTAGATAAAAAATTCTAGTCTTTTGTTGTTTTTATGGCGGAGTAGGAGAGATTTGAACTCTCGCGCCAGTTTCCCGACCTACACCCTTAGCAGGGGCGCCTCTTCAGCCTCTTGAGTACTACTCCAAACGCTACTTCTATATTTTAATATAAAAGTAGACCCTTGTCAATCAGTTAAACTTAAGTTTCTAATGTCATCAATAAATTGTTGCATTACAGTTATATAGTCGTTACTGCCTTCTTTAAATGTGGTCATCGATGATACATCAATAGTATTAGCTTCATAATCTTCAATTATACTATTAATATTTTCTGTATAGTTATTATCTAAAACTATGATTGTATCATATGTTCCATCATCAAAGTCTTCCCTGATCGAATTAAGTGTGCTTTCAGTTAAGGTTTCTTCATCTAGGGAAATAATTTCAAATCCATAGTTTTCTAAGTATTTAAATACATCATTGCTAACTACTAAAGTATTAGTGCCATTTTCATAAGCTTCTTTACCAATAGCTCGTAAGTCAGCATCTTTTAATGATAGTATTTCTGCTAGTTCATTATATTTGGTTTGAACATAATCAATGATAGTGGTGCTTTCTAGATATTCGATTAAGTAATCTTTAATGTTTTTAGCAAGCATTAAATAATTATTAGGGCTCATCCATAATTCTTCAATACCATAAGAATAGTTTAGCCCGTTGGCAACATCGATAATTAATAAATCATCATTAATATTTATCATATCTTTGGTAATGTTTTTTTCGTTACCCAATCCATTATAAATGAATAGATCTCCTCGGGCATACTCTTGTAATTGCTTTTCAGTTAGTTCATAAGAGGCAACATCAGCTTCATTAGGATAAATGCTATCGATTTCTGCATAATCACTATATAAAAATTCAGTTAAATATTCAATTGGATACACCGTCGTATAAATGGTTGCATCCTCTAGACTATCCTTAGTTAAACTACAACCGGTTAGTAAAAATGCTGATAAGCCTAGTAAAAAAAATTTTTTTATTAAATTCATTTAATGTTATTTTCCTTTCCTTTTACGGGATCAAATCCGAATCCGCCGTGAGGACGGCATCTAAGGATTCTTTTGATACCCAATTTTATTCCTTTAATTACTCCGTATTCTTCAATTGCTTCGATTGTATATTCACTACAAGTTGGAGTGAAACGACACATACTGTGAGTATGAAGCGGAGTAACTTGATAAGCTCGTATTAAATAAATGCATATTTTTTTCAAACTTACCACCCATTAAATTTTACTATAAAATTAGTATTTTGTAAATTGTTTTCAAATGGCAAAAAATTTGCTATAATTAATTAGGATTGGATTTGGTAGGATGGAATTTTTAGAAAGATTTAATATAAAGTTTAAAAATAGTAAATTATTAGAAACTGCTCTTACGCATAGTAGTTATGCCAATGAACATAAAGGTTGTGATAACTATGAACGCCTAGAATTTTTGGGAGATGCTGTTTTAGAAGTTGTTACAAGTGAGTATTTTTATTTGCATACCAATTATAAAGAAGGAGAGATGACTAAGCTTAGAGCTAATTATGTTTGTGAAAAAGCTTTAGCAACATATGCTAAGGAATTAGGTATTGATGAAAATATTCGCCTAGGACATGGGCAAATGCATAATTTAAATGATACGATTATTGCTGATGTATTTGAAGCAGTAGTGGGAGCTATTTATTTAGATCAAGGTTATTCAGTTGCTAAAAAATATATTGATACGATTATCATTCCTTATATAAAAAAGGAAATGGATTTTAATGCTGACTACAAAACAAAGTTACAAGAATTAGTGCAAACAGGTAAAAAGTCAGTTGAATATGAAGTAGTAAAAGAATATGGCGAAGCTCATAAAAAAGTTTTTGAAGTAGTAGTTAAAATCGACAATATAATTTATGGGAAGGGACGAGGCAGTAGCAAAAAAGAAGCTGAACAAAGAGCTGCTTTAGATGCTTACAATAAAAGTCATAGGTGATTTATGTATTTAAAAAGTATACGAGCACAGGGGTTTAAATCATTTGCAGATAAGCTAGATTTGGAAATACATCCTGGAATTACAGGAATTGTAGGGCCAAATGGATCTGGTAAAAGTAACATTGTCGATGCAGTACGTTGGGTTTTGGGAGAACAATCGGTTAAAAATTTACGTGGTCAAAATTCAATGAGTGATGTTATATTTAGTGGTAGCGAATCAAGAGAAGGTCAAAAGAGGGCAATGGTTGCTTTGACTTTTGATAATACTGATAAATATTTACACAGTGATTTTGCGGAAGTAGAGATTAAAAGAATAGTCTATTCTACGGGAGAAAATGAATATTTTATAAATAATTCGCGAGTAAGACTTAAGGATATCACTGATCTTTTTATCGATTCTGGGGCAGGATCTAGTGCATTTAATATTATTTCGCAAGGTAATGTAACGGATATAGTTAATAGTAAATCTAGTGATCGCCGGGTTATTTTTGAAAGTGCCGCTGGAGTGTTAAAATATAAAAAGAGAAAAGAAGAATCATTAAAAAAGTTAGAAAAGACTGAGGAAAATTTAACGAGAATTAAATTAATAATCACGGAATTATCTAAAACAGTTGAGCCTTTAAAAGAACAAAGTATTGTAGCTAAGAAATATAAAGAAATTAAAGGTGAATTAGAAAATATCGATATAGCATTAATTGTGCGAGATATCAATGAAATAAATAGTGAATATAGTGTTTTAAAAACAGAAATAGAAGGGTTAAAAGAAAATCTTTTGACTTTAAAAACTAGTGATATAGATGCCGAGTTAGAAAAATTAAAACTGCAAAATATTGAACTAGAAGATAAAATAAATGAAAAAAGAGAAGAATTATTACGCATTAGTGATACTTTAAATAGCCTAAATAGTGAAAAGCAAATTACTTTAGAAAGGCAAAAATATGAGGTTGATAATAAAAAAATCGATGATAATTTACTAAAACTAAAGGAACAAGAATTATCCCTTAAGAAAAATATAGATGTAACAACAAGGGATGTAGCAGAAATTGAGGCCAGTATTGCAGAAGAGCGTAAAAAGGGTGAAGAAGTAAAAAATAGATTATTGGTATTAAAGGTAAAAAGAAGTAATACTAATAATTCATTGATGGAAAAGAGTAAAGCTTTATATTTACTTCAAAATAAGATCGATATTTTAGAAAACAATATATTGAATGCAGAAAATACGCCGGTGTCTGTTCGAAATATTTTAAATAATCCAAGGCTTTTTGGCATTCATAACACTATTGGTAAGTTAATTGAAATACCTGAGCGTTTAGTAGTTGCTTTAGATGTTGCTTTAGGTAATGCTGCAAACTATATAGTGGTTGATGATGATACGGCAGCCATAAATGCTATTGAATTTTTAAAAGAACGTAAACTTGGTAGAGCAACATTTTTTCCTTTAAGTATTATAAAGTCTAGATATGTAAATAAAGAGATAATTGATGATATAAAAAATATCCATGGGTATATCGGTATATTATCAGATATGCTAACGTTTGATGAAAAATATAGGAGTATTATAGAAAATCAATTAGGTCAAGTAATTGTAGTAGAAAATGCTAATACCTTAAATGTTATAGGTAAACTTATAAATTATAAATATCGAATTGTATCATTAGATGGTGAAATTCAACATGCTGGAGGTTCTATAACAGGTGGTACTTCTAAGAAAAATAGTATGTTAAATGAAAAAAATGAACTCAATAAGTTAAAAGATGATTATAATAAATTAAATGTTTTAATTAATTCTTTGACAAAGGAATTGGAAAATTATGATAAAGAAATAGCTGAAGCTGAAGAAAGAGAAATCGTTTTAGATAAATATGTTATTTTGCTTAATGATGAGTTATTTAACAAAAAGACATCTCTTAGTAGGATTACTGATGAATATAATAACTTGACTAGTGAACTTGCTGGAATGGAAGATTTAAAATCTAATAAGTTAAATGATCACTTAGTTGATTTATTAGAACAAATCAATAAAACTAGTAAAGATAGGGATATCATCAACAATGATATAAAACGAATAAAAAGAGAAAAAGATGATATTGTTGATCAAATTAATACTTTAGAAAAGAATATGCGAGAAGCTAATAGTAATTATAATAGTGTCAATAATGAGCTTAAAAATAAGGAAGTACTTAGTGGTAAGTTAGAAGTTAAACTAGATAATTTATTAGATGTATTAAATGATGAATATAATCTGACATATGATTATGCTAGTGTATCTTATACTTTGGATATGGATCCGGATTTAGCAAGAGAAAAAGTCAATAATTTAAAAAGAGAACTTAATAGTTTAGGTAATGTAAATTTGGGATCTATTGAAGAATATGAAAGACTTAGTAAACGTTATGATTTTTTAAATAATCAAAAGAGTGATCTAGAAAATTCTAGTTCGGAATTAAAAGAGATAATTGAACAAATGGATGATATAATGGTTGAAAAGTTTAAAAAATCATTTATGGATATCAAAGATGCCTTCGCCGATATATTTAAATTGATGTTTAAAGGTGGTAGAGGAGAACTAAAACTTAGTGATCCTGATGATTTACTTAATACAGGAATAGATATTATTGCGATTCCTCCAGGAAAAAAGATTAATTCACCGGTTTCTTTGTCAGGTGGTGAAAAAGCTTTGACAGCAATTTGTTTGCTTTTTGCAATGCTACGCGTTAAACCTTCACCATTTGTTATTCTAGATGAAGCTGAGGCAGCTTTAGATGAAGTAAATGTCGATATGTTTGGCAAATATTTAAGCCATGAAAAGATGAATAGTCAATTTATTGTCATTACGCATAAAAAGAGAATGATGGAATATTGTGATTCCTTGTATGGAATAACGATGCAAGAATCAGGTGTAAGTAAAATAGTTAGTGCAAAATTAGAAGTTTAAAAAATACTGGTTAATTTCAACCAGTATTTTTAGATTTCTCGCATTTTTTCACGGTCTTTATAAGGATTTTTAGGATCAATTTTATCGGTGAATAAAATACCATCTAGGTGATCAATTTCGTGTTGGAAAGCTACTGCTAAATCTTCACGAACTCTGATAGTTTTTTTGTTACCTTCATAATCATAATATTCAACAGTAACCCGAGCATTTCTAGGTACAATGCCTTCGACAGGACGATTCACACTTAAACAGCCTTCTCCTTCGCCGACGAATATTAATTCTTCACTTCTACTTATAATTTTAGGGTTAATTATTACATATTCTTCAAAAGTATGGTCTTCACGTTCATTAGCTATTACAAATATTCTTTTAAGTTTACCTAGTTGAACGAAAGCCATTCCCATACCAGCACGTAAATTATATTTTTCAGCAATATCTTCATCTTGACTCATTTCTAAATATTTTATGGTATCTTCAGCAAGACGTCTATCTTCCTTGCTTACAGGAAATGTTACTTCATTACTTTTTTGATGTAATATTTTATGTTTTTCATCTAATATTTTAATATTTGGTAGTTTCATTTGCATCACCTGGAGATATTTTAACAAAATATGAGAAAAATTGCAAAAAAAAGGAGTTAAAACTCCTCAATTTATTAATTGTTGTTGTTATTCCAAGACCATCCTGCTCCTAAAATGATGACTAGTAGGATAAATAATACGATCCAAATAGCAGCACCGATACCATAACCGCTAGTATAACCAGCATAAGAGCCACAGCAAGGATTTTGATAACCGTATCCGCCATAACCTCCGCCATAGTATCCGTTATTTCCATAATAATACATATATATACCTCCTTATCTATTATAATTTATTATTAATAGTCAAATTTTGACATTAAAATTACCTAAAATTTTAAAATTTTAATAAAATTCCTCGATATTATGATAAAATGTTAGTGTAGGAGGGCTTATGAAAAAGGTTTTTATATTTATTTTGCTTGTAGTGTTAGTAGGAGGAGCAATTCTTTTGTGGCGATATAAAAGAGCAGAGAAGATGGTGGAAGATTATCGAGAAGACACATTATTATATCTTGATTCCGGTGTAGCTATTGATGTTTTTGATTTAGTTTATGTAGAACATACCTATCAAAATTATGGAGAGGAAATTAGTATAGAAGAACTAGTAACAAAATTTAATGAAAAAATATTGAGTGGAGATAATTATCTTTATGCTACTTTAAATTCTAATAATACAATTACAATTGATAATATTGATCACGACAATACATTTGATTGTTCGATTGAAAAAATTAATTGTAAATATAAAATAGTATGTTTAGAGAAGGAAACGCAAGAATTTGATTTAGGAGGTTGTTAGTTTGATATATTTGCTTTTAGCTTTAGCAAACTTTATTTTTATTCCTCATAATCTATTTAAAATGCTTGTTGCTCTATTGTTAATCATATTAATTGAGTCTAAAAGAAGAAATGGAAATGCTACTGGAATAATGATTGCTGCTGAATTTTTGGCGGCATTAATGCTTTTTTTAATTTTAGGAGGATATGTAATACTTTTTATTATAAAATATTTTTAAGTTATTTTAAGGAGATAAGATATGCGCAAGTTATTTTCGAAGATGGATATACCACTTTTTATATTAACTATTTTTTTTATTGTGGTAGGTTTAGTTATGATTTATAGTGCATCTAGTGTATCTAGTGTTGTAAGATATGGTTATGCTCCTTATCATTTTTTTATAAGACAAGCCATATTTGTTTCAGTGTCTTTACTTTTTGGTCTTACACTAATAATTAAATTGCCGACGCGTAATTATGGCTTTTTAGCTTGGCCAGCTTTGATAATTATAATACTTGCCTTGGCATTCTTATTCATTAACGGAAAAATGACAAATAATGCTGTTAGTTGGTATGATTTAGGTTTTTTTAACTTGCAACCTAGTGAATTTGCTAAGTCAATTTTAATTGTTTTTTCAGCGATATATTATAATAAATTACATTATCAAAAGGTGAAAAATATTTATGTTTATTTGGTTCCTTTAGGTTTTGGGGCAATTGTTGCAGGACTTGTTGCTATGCAACCGGACCTTGGAAGTGCTGCGATTATTGCAGGTATCGTGTTTCTAACATTTATAAGTGTTCCAATAGTACAAAATAATATGATTAGAGTCATAAAGGTTTTAGCAATAGGTTTAGTTATTGCAGTGGTGGTTATTCTTTATTCTGGCAGTGATTTACTTAATAGTATGCAAATGGATCGTTTGACGTTTCAAAATCCGTGCTCAAGATATACAGAAACTACGGGATATCAAGTTTGTAATGGATTTATTGCAATTAACAATGGGGGTTTGTTTGGAGTAGGCCTTGGTAATTCTACTCAAAAATATTTGTATTTACCAGAAAGTCATACAGACTTTATATTTCCTATAATAGTAGAAGAATTAGGATTATTATTTGGAATATTTTTAATACTCTGTTATGCATATATGTTATTTAGAATATTAAAGATTGCTAAAGAATCAGAAAACTTACGCTGTAGTGTTTTAGCTTATGGAACATTTTGGTTTTTGACGTTACATATACTAATTAATTTATTGGGGGTACTTGCATTAATTCCTTTAACTGGGGTACCACTTCCTTTACTTAGTTATGGTGGTAGTTTTACTGTTAATGTAATAGTTATGCTATTTGTAGTTCAAAGAGTAAATATTGAAAATAAAATAAACAAGACGAAAAGAGAAATAAAAGCTCTTTAGTCTTGTTTTCTTGGTTAATTGTCAAATAGTGTGTGTGGCACAAGATAATTACCATACGAGGTAGCTTAAATAGCTACTTCTTTTTTA
>CALVKJ010000004.1 GCA_944332675.1 uncultured Bacilli bacterium | reverse complement strand
TATGGTATTAGAATATCTACTAAAAATTTTGGCTTTGAAAATAATATTAAGTCTGTTCCTTTATATGCAGTATTTTGTATAAAAAGTGATGTTTAATCCATAATAATCATGGATGGTGATTAAATGAAAAATGCACAATGTGATAGTTGTAAAGATGCCAAATTTGGAGTAGCTTATATAGATCCAGAAAGTGGTATTCTATGTAGTAAAATTGATACTGATATGGAGTTACCAAAGGGTAAAAAGATACTAGCTCCGAAGATTTGTACAAAGTGCGGTACAACTGAATGGAAAACAATTGATAATTAATAAGAGATGTTTATCTCTTATTTTCTTTTGGGAAAATATAAAACTAAAAAAGCCAATATATTTTCCTGCGGGAAAATATATTGGCAAATAAGTAATACTTGTGATATTATGTTATTGGTGATATAAATGCTAATAAGAGAAGACTATTTATCGAAAATAAGAGAGTTTTACAATTTGGATATTATTAAAGTATTAATAGGTATTAGAAGATGTGGTAAATCAGTTTTATTAAAACAAATAATAGATGAAATTAAAACTAATGTTGATGATGATCATATTATATATATTAATTTTGAAGATGTGACTTATTCATATATAAAAAACTATTTGGATTTAAATGATTATGTAAATAAAAGAATAGTTGATGATAAAAAATATTATTTATTTTTTGATGAAATACAAATGCTTGAAGATTGGGAAAAAGCAATCAATTCTTTTAAAGCAAATTTAAATGTTTCTATTTTTATTACAGGATCTAATTCTAAACTTTTGTCAGGAGAACTTGCAACATTACTATCAGGTCGTTACGTATCATTTAAAGTACTACCTTTTTCTTTTAAAGAAGTTATAGATTTGAAAAACATAACAGATATTCGCGATATCGAAGATGCTTTTAACGATTATATCTTATGGGGGGGATTACCTCAGAGATTTGATTTTGTAAGTCAAGATGCTATGATATCATATCTGCGAGATGTATTTAATTCTATTGTTTTAAAAGATATTGTAAAAAGAAATAATATAAAAAATATAGATTTATTTGAAAGAGTTATGGAATATTTAGTAACTACTCCTAGTCAATCTTTTTCTCCAGCAAATATGATGAATGAATTTTCTAAAGAAAATATTCCAATATCTTCAAAAACAATTTATGAGTGTTTAGATTATGCTACATCAGCAATGTTAATGGAAAGAATTTCAGCATATGATATAAGAGGAAAGAAGATGCTATCTAGAAAAGATAAATATTATTTAACGGATTTGGGATTAGGACAAATACTTAATACAAATAAAAAAGCTCAATATGGAGCTTACTTAGAGAATATCGTTTATAATGAATTAATATATCGTGGATATGAAGTAAGCATTGGTAATAATGACGGAAGAGAAATAGACTTTATAGCTACTAAACATAATATTAAAGAATATTATCAAGTTACCTATACTTTAGCGGACGAAAATACAGAACAAAGAGAATTTAGTGCATTTGATAATATTAATGATAATTATCCTAAATATGTAATTTCTACTGATAAATTAGATTATTCCCAAAATGGCATAATCCATAAAAATATAATAGATTGGTTGTTAAATAAATAATAACAAGATTCTTGATAGTTTCTTGTTTTTTATATAATAGGAAAGTCATATTTTTTGCAAAATTTACTTGACGCACATACATTTGTTTGATATAATTAATTTATCATTCAGGGGGACATTATGCAGAAAATATTAAAAGGATATGTTTTAAGATTATATCCAACAGATAAGCAAAAAGAATTAATTAACAAAACTATTGGATGTACTAGATTTATCTATAATCATTTTTTAGATGAGAAAATAAAAGATTATAAAACAAGTAGTAAATCTAAGTCTTGTTATGACCAAATAAAAGAACTACCAGCTTTATGTAAAGAGTATTCTTGGTTAAGTGAAGTGGATAGTTGTAGTTTAAGAACGTCGCTATTTAATTTAGAAGATGCTTATAAAAGATTCTTTAATAAACAAAATGAATTTCCAAGATTTAAAAACAAAGATATAGGAAATAGTTATAAAACAAATAATATAAAAAGTACCTATAAAGATAAAAATTATGAAAGTATAAAAGTAGATTTTCAAAATAAAATAATTACATTACCAAAACTAAAAGAAGTAAGATTTCGAGGATATAGAAATAAGACAAATTTTATAGGTAATATAAAAAGTGCAGTAATAAGAAGAGTAGCAAATAAATATTATGTAAGTGTGTTAGTGGAAGAACCACTAATATTACCCGAATTTGTTCCAAGAAGTATTGTAGGACTAGATTTAGGAATAAAAGATATAATAATAACGAGCTATAATTACAAATGCGAAAACAGTTTATCTTCATTAGAAGTAAAGAAAAGAATAAAAGGATTACAAAGGTGGCTTGCTAGATGTAAATCAGGAAGTAAAAATAGATATAAAGTGAAATTAAAATTACAAAGAGCATATATGAAACTTAAGAATATTCGTAAGCATTTAATACACAATGTAACAAACAAAATAGTTAAAGAAAATAACATTATTGTTATGGAAGATTTAAATATTAAAGGTATGTATCAACTTCACTCTATAGCAAAATCCTTAAGCAACATTCCACTTGCAGAAATAAAACGAGTTTTGGAATATAAATGCAAATGGCAAAATAAAAGACTACTTATCATAAATAGATTTTATCCAAGTAGTCAAGTGTGTTCAGTATGTGAATATCAAAATAAGGAAGTAAAGGATTTAAGTATAAGAAGTTGGGAATGCCCAAAATGTGGTGCGTTACAGGATCGAGATATAAATGCTAGTGTAAATATAATGTTTGAGGGTTTAAAAATGTATGTGAATAGTTTATAATATAAATAAGTGAACAAAGTAAACAAAAATTTAGTAGGGTGGCGACCATCCGAAGTTGGTCTATGGAGGACTCAAAGAGTCCTATGAAGTAGAAATGCCTTGTAGTGATGCAAGGTCAGTCAAACTTGCTTGACTTTTGTTCTATATTTACTACTTCTTTTTCTTTATTTTTATTAAATGTTTCTATTACATTTTTAATTTCAACTCTTAATTCATCTTCTTTTATAAAAAATTTAACTATGTTTAGATTTAGGGCATCAGCTATCCTGCCAAGAATAGCTATTGTTATGTGTTTGTTTCTATTTTTGTTTTCTATATCACAAATATATTTACGAGATACACCAGAAAGATCTGCTAGATTTTGTTGAGTTAATTTGTTTTCTAATCGATATTTTTAATATTTGTTCTTACTATTTCATAATAGTATTCATCATCGTGAAAATAAAGTGTTTCTTTTATCAAAATGTATCACCTAACTCATATTTTGCTTAACAATTATTCAATTTAATATAGCCTAATAGCGTCATTTGTGATATTATATTAATAGTAGACAAGATTCGACAAAGATAGTGTGGTTAAATTTGGTAGAATAGTCTAAAGGATTGGTGAATATGAAAAAGAAATATTTAATTATTAGTATAAGTATTTTATTAGTTTTAACAACTTGTTTATATGTATTTATAAGCGATAATAATGAAAAGCTTATTATAAGTAGTGAAGAAAACAATAAAAACATTTTAAATACTAATGCACTTACAATGATGTATGAAACAGGTTATCAAAGTGGAGAATATCAAGTATCTAGTGATACCACGTGGCCACAGGATGGTTATATCTTCAATGAAACTTTGTCGAGATGTGAAAATGGAAGTATTTTAACTTGGAATAGTGAAACAAATGGGGTAATTATGCAAGCCAATGTATCTGATAAGTGTTATGTGTATTTTGATAAAAATCTTAATTTGCAAATAATTGATGCAGATGTAGGTAATAATGGGGATGGCTATGTAACAATATCTAGTGTATCATTGAATGTGGAAACAAGTATAGCTGAGTACTACTTATCTATCAATGGAGAAAGTAGCTATACTAAGGTGGGACTAAATGATTATAATCCAAGTGTAGTAATTTGTGCTTCAAGAGGAGAAAGAATAAACTATTCATTGTATGTAGTTGATACTTTGGGTAACAAATCTGATGTTTTTAATTCTTATTTTACTGCCAATTCTGTTATGTGTTAAATAAATTTTGTTTTATAACTTTTTTGAAAAAGTGTGACCGTGTAAAAAATGTTTATATAATTAATGATGAAAGCAAATTATCATAATTTATTTGTAAACAATATTTATTAGCCTTATTTCTAAGGCTTTTTTCTTTTAATTTAAAAATAATTCTTAAAAACATTTCAAAATGAAGTGAATGTATGATAAAATAGAAGAGTACAAAAGTTATAGAGGTGTAGTATGGCAAAAATAATATCACTTGTTAATCAAAAAGGAGGAGTTGGTAAAACAACTACTAGTATAAATTTATCGGCAGCATTAGGGCAACTTGGGAAACGTGTGTTACTTATTGATATGGATCCCCAAAGTAATGCTACAACTGGACTTGGGTTAAACTCTAATGATTTTAAGAATGATATTTATGAACTAATAACAGGCAAATGTGAAGTTAAAAAAGCTATTAAGAAGACTAAGTTTCATAATTTAAGCATTATACCTGCAACAATTAATCTTGCTGGTGTTGATGTTGAATTTGTTAAAATGATGCTTGAAGATAAAACTTTTCAACAAAATATGCAACTTAAGTTAAAGTTAGATGAAATTAGAGATAATTATGATTATATAATAATTGATTGTCAACCATCACTAGGTTTAGGAACAATGAATGCTTTGGTGGCAAGTGATAGTGTAATTATTCCGGTGCAATGTGAATTTTTTGCTCTTGAAGGAATTACGCAACTCTTAAATTCAATAATTATGGTTCAATCTAGTATGAATCCAGATTTAAGAATTGAAGGTGTACTTTTAACAATGCTTGATGGTAGAACTAATATAGGACTTGAAGTAATTGAAGAAATAAGAAAATACTTTAAAGATAAAGTATTTAATACAATTATTCCAAGACTTGTTAGATTAGTTGAAGCACCATCACATGGAAAACCAATCAATGAATATGATCCTACAAGTAGAGCAACTGAAGCATATCATAACTTGGCAAAGGAAGTGATAAGTCGCGATGGAAACTAAGAAGAAAGCTTTAGGGAAAGGACTTGAACAATTATTTTCAAATACAGTAATTGATTTTGATAATTTTGAAAAAGATATTGTTGAAGAAAATGAAAAAAATGTAACGGAGATTAATATTGATGATATTAGAAGTAATCCGTATCAACCTAGGAAAACTTTTGATATTGAATCTTTAAATGAACTTGCAAAATCTATTAAAGAATATGGTGTAGTGCAACCCATTATTGTTAAGAAAAGTATCAAAGGATATGAACTTGTTGCAGGGGAGCGAAGAACTAAGGCTGCTAAAATAGCAGGACTAAAAAAGATACCAGCAATAATTAAAGACTTTGATGATCAAGAAATGATGGAAATTGCTTTGGTAGAAAATATTCAAAGAGAAGATTTAAATCCAATAGATGAAGCAACATCTATTAGTAATATAATTAAATTAAGGGGATATACGCAAGAAGAGTTTGCAAATAAATTTGGTAAGAGTAGAACTTATGTTACCAATATTTTAGGGTTACTTAAATTACCTGATGAAGTTAAAAAATTAGTGGAAAAGAAAAATTTGTCTATGTCGCACGCTAGAGTTATAAGTAAAATAGATGATGAAAATAAAGCAATTCTATTAGCTAAAAAAGTAATAACTGATAATTTGAGTGTTCATGATTTAGAAAAACTAAGTCAGGAAGAAAAACAAGTAACTAAAGTTAAAAGTAAAAGTAATTATGATACGAAATATAGAATGTTTGAAAATATAATTATGGATGCGCTCAATACTAAGGTAAGAGTACATAAGAATAAAATAGAAGTATATTTTGATGGGGTTAATGAACTAGAAGATATTTTAGCAAAAATGCATATAGATATCGAGGATGAATAATGAATAATAATGTTGAGTTTAATTTGGCAGATGAGGTTATTATGAAAAAGCCTCATGCATGTGGCACAAATTTGTGGACAATTACTAGGAATGGTGCCGATATAAAAATTAAATGTAACAATTGTGGTCGAGAAATAATGATGGACCGCTTAGAGTTTATGCGTAAACTTAAAAAGGTGATAAAAAATGAAAAAACTTCGAGTTAAGGAAAGAATTGGTTTACATCCGGTGATGATGCTACTAATACTTTGTTTTGTAGTAATTATTTTAAGTGGAATATTAAGTTTTTTTGATGTACAAGCAACTTATAGTAAAGTGTCAAGTATTACTGGAGATTATGAAGTAACTACAGAAGCTGTTAAATCCCTATTTAGTTTAAGTGGTTTAAAATATATATTTACATCTACTGTTGCTAATTTTGCTAATTTAGCGGTTTTATCAAATTTAATTATTATTCTTATTGGTATTGGGATAATGGTTAAAAGTGGATTTTTAAAAACACTTATAATCCTGCTTACGAAAAAAGCTAAGAAAACAACTGTTACCTTTGTGTTGGTTCTTATTTGCATAATTGCTAGTATAGTTGGGGATCTACCTTATGTGGTATTGATTCCTCTTAGTGCTTTGTTGTTTCTTTATGGAAAGCGAAGTCCAATAATAGGTATTATTACATCTTTTGCAGCATTAACTTGTGGTAGTGGAATAAGTTTTTTTATAACTAGTGTCGATTCTAGTTTAATTACATTGACTTTAACTAATGCTCACATAATAGTTGGAGATTACGCAATTGGTCAATTTAGTTATCTTCTTGTTATGTTAGTTTTAATAATTGTAATGAGTGTAGTTATTACTAATATTAGTGAAAATTATATTGCTAAAAAAGTACCTAAGTATGATTTCCCAGAAGAAGATGTCGAAGAAGAATTAGTTTTAACTAAGAAAAAAATGCGGGGATTAATATTTTCTTTAGGAGCAGGACTTATATATTTGTTAATATTTATTTATAATATTATTCCTGGACTTCCTTTTTCAGGTAATTTACTAGATTATAGTCAAACTTTATATATTGATAAGTTATTTAGTTATGATTCATTTTTTAGTAATGGTTTTGTCTTTGTTGTAGCTGTGTTATTTGTTATATTAGGGCTAGCTTATGGAATTGGTGCTAAAACAATAAATAATAATAAAGAATTTATTGATGCTTTAGGGCATTCATTAAATGGTATTGGTAAAATACTTGTAATGATATTTGCTGTTTCGATATTTATTAATATCTTTAAAGAATCTAATATTGGTAATGTTATTACTGCAGCGTTTGCTAATTTGATAATTAACTCTAATTTTGGAGGATTGCCACTTTTAATACTATTGTTTATTGCTACAGTTATTTCATCACTGTTCTTACCTAATGCTATAAATAGTTGGTCGATATTATCAGCAACAGTTCCTACTTTAATGGAAGCTGGCATTAGTCCAGAATTTGCGCAATTAGTTTATCGTTTAGGGGGATCCGTTGCAATTGGACTTACACCAGTGTTTGTATACTTTATTGTTTATTTAGCATTTATGGAAAATTATAATCAAAGTAATAAACCTGTAACAATGTTAGAAGCAGTAAAATATCAAATGCCTTTTGCAGTTATTAGTCTTGCAGTTTTCTTAGTAATAATAATTGTTTGGTATATAACTGGTATTCCTTTAGGAGTAGGATCTAGTGTTGCTTTATAGAAATGGGGGATTAAAATGAGTTTAAAAGCAGGGATAGTGGGGTTACCCAATGTTGGTAAATCAACCCTTTTTAATGCGATAACTAAACAAAATATTCTGGCGGCGAATTATCCTTTTGCAACCATTGAACCAAATGTCGGAGTGGTATTTGTACCAGATACGAGAGTGGACTATCTAGCAGAATTATATAAACCTAAAAGTATAGTTCCTACAACATTTGAGTTTACGGATATTGCAGGATTAGTAAAAGGAGCATCAACTGGTGAGGGGTTAGGTAATAAATTTTTATCACATATAAGAGAAGTTGATGCAATAGTGGAAGTTGTTAGATGTTTTGATGATGCTAACATAACACACGTTACCGGTAAGACAGATCCTGTAAGTGATATAGAAATTATTAATATAGAATTAGTACTTGCGGATTTAGATGTAGTAAATAATAGATTAGGTAAAATTGAAAAAAAGGCTGAAGCTACTAAAGATAAAGCGATGCAAGCTGAAGTAGAAGTATTGAAAAAATGTAAAACTAATTTGGAAAATAATATTCCTTTACGAAGATTGTCTTTTGATGAAGATTCTCTAAGTATTTTAAAAAACTTTAATTTACTTACAATAAAACCAATAATATATGTAGCAAATGTTGATGAAGAAGCAATAGTTGTTGGAGATAATGAATATTCTTTGAAGCTTAAAAATTATGCGGAAGCTGAAGGCGCTGGTGTAATTGTAATGTGCGCTAAGTTGGAAGCTGATTTAGCGGGACTTGAAAATGAAGAACGAGATGAATTTTTGGCAAGTGTTGGTATAACTAATAGTGGTTTGGATAAATTAATATTTGCAACATATAATTTATTGGGACTAGCAACATTTTTTACAGCTGGTTCTGATGAAGTTCGTGCTTGGACATTTAAGCAAGGTATGAAAGCTCCAGAATGTGCCGGAATAATTCATAGTGATATGATGCGCGGATTTATCAAAGCTGAGGTAATGAGTTTTGATGATTTAAAAGAACTAGGTAGTGAAAAAAACGTCAAAGAAGCGGGAAAGTTGCGAATTGAAGGAAAAGAGTATATAATTAAAGATGGAGATATATGTTATTTCCGCTTTAATGTATAAATTATAAAAGGAGGATTAGATGAAGGATAATTTGATAAGTAAA
This sequence comes from uncultured Bacilli bacterium, assembly GCA_944332675.1. GTDB lineage: Bacteria > Bacillota_I > Bacilli_A > RF39 > UBA660 > Onthocola_B. Next base: position 30,757 of record CALVKJ010000004.1, on the reverse strand, counting down.
ACATTTTTATGGATGTGTTTTGGCTTACTTATTACATTTCTAACTGGTTATTTTGTTGCTAATAATGAAGTAATGTTAGAAAATATTTATGGAGGAATGGGATATTGGATTTTTGTTATAGTTGAGTTAGTACTAGTTATAGTATTATCTGCAAGGGTAATGAAAATGAAACCTGCAACAGCAAAGGTATGTTTCTTACTTTATTCATTTGTAAGTGGCCTTACTTTTGCATCAATATTTGTTTATTATGCAATAGACTCAATAATGTTGATATTCTTAGTTGCAGCAGTTATCTTTGCTGTTATGGCTTTAATTGGTTATACAACTAACGTTGACCTTACAAAACTAGGAACTTATTTGTTCTTTGGTTTAATTGCAGTTTTAGTTGTTGCGTTAATTAATATATTCTTAAATAATTCAATGGTATCAATGATCGTTTCTATAATATGTGTCTTAGTATTCATAGGTATTACGGCATATGATGTCCAAAAGATTAAAATGTTAGAAAATAGCGGATTACCAAAAGAAAACTTAGCTATTTATGGAGCACTTGATTTATATTTAGATTTTATTAATTTATTTATTCATTTGTTATCATTATTTGGTCGTAGTAGGGATTAGGTGTATTTATGGATTTAGTTTTAAAAAGAGTAATGGCTTATGTAATAGATGTTTTAATTGTTACATTACTGATGTCTTTTATAGTTAGTCAAAGTTTTATTAATCCATATATAGATGAATATATGGATAGTTATAATGAATATACAGAATTAGTACAAAAAGCGCAAGATGGAGAAATTGATACTGATACAGAAGAATATAAAGAAAAGACAATAGCTTTAAATTATGAAGTTAGTAAGTATAAAGTTGTAAGTAGTAGTATTACAGTTGTGGGAATGATCTTATACTTTGTGGTATTACAATGGGCTTTAAAAGGTCAAACTCTTGGTAAAAAACTTATGAAAATAAGAGTTGTTGCTAATAAGGAAGATAAAGAGTTAAATATCGGCAATTACTTCTTACGTTCATTAATTCTTAATAATATTGTATTTTCTATAATATTGATTGTAGGAGTATATATTTTCAAGGAAAATGGTTTTTATACTTTGTCAATGGTTGTTAGTTATTTGCAAATGCTTGTAACAACGATAATTATGTTAATGGTTGTACTTCGTAAAGATTTTAGAGGACTTCACGATGTTGTAGCTGGTACTAAGGTAATAGATTTAAATCCAATGGTAGTTGAAGAGGCCAACAGTAACGTAAGTGAGGATAAAAAAATTATAGAAACTAAAGAAGTAGAAGTACAAGAAAAAAAGAATGTAAAAAAGAAAGAAACTAATAAGAGTATTGCAAATAAAAAGAGTAGTAAGAAATCTAAAACAAGCAAGGAAAAGGAATAAATCCTTTTTCTTTTTTTTCTACAATTGACAAAATTTGATAATTATTATACTATTGATACAGTAGAGATACTAGAAAGGGATTGATTATGAAAAATTCGAAAATAACAACAATTGAATTATGGCGTTTTATTTTTACTGTTGCTATTGCTTTAGGTCATTTAAATACCTTTGTTTGGCGTGAAACTGGTGAAAACTTAATATTTACTGGTGGCAGAGTTTTAGCGTTTTTTATGTTTTTATCAGGATATTTTTTAATGTCGCATTATAAAAAACAAAAAGCAAAAGGCAATACTAAGGATGAAGCTCCATCAAAGCAAGCTTGGAAATATGCTGGGGGAAGATTTAAGGCATTATATCCAGCACTATTTATCGGTGTGCTACTGGCATTTATTGTTCGTAATGCCATAAATGGTACAAAAATAACACAAATATTCGGAGTATTTATGGATTCTATTTGGGAGTTCTTAGGGATTTCGCAGATTGGAGCTGTGGGACTTTTAGAGTTAAAGTCAATTACATTTGATACGACTTTAGGTGTTTCCCAACTTTGGAATGGTCCGTTATGGTATATTTCTGCATTAATTATTGCTAGTTTAATTTTATATTATATTGTTTCTAAAAGTGAAGATTTCTTTACTGGATTCTTTGCTCCAGTATTTGTTATACTTACATATGCTAGTGTAGGATTAACGGAAATTGGCTGGGATAGAACAATGGTTAATGCTATAGGATTTCCAAATGGACTTGCTAGAGTTATGGCTGGTATGTGTTTAGGAATGCTTATGTATTATGTAGTTGAATACTTTAGAAAGAAAAAATTCAGTGAAGTAATGATGATGGCATTTAGTTTACTGCATATTGGTATTGCTATATTTTTCCTATATACTATCTATGCGGGAATTACGTGGAGTGAATTTACTAATGGAATAATACTATTTGTATTTTGTGTAGTACTTCTTACAAATAAAGATTATATTTCAGTACTTTATAATAAAAGTGGTGTTTGTGCATTTTTAGGAAAGTTATCGCTTTACTATTATGCAATTCATATAGTATTTGTCTTCTTACTAGCTTATTTATTCCCAGAAATGAGTTATCATGCAAGTATCGTATTTAATATTTTATTTACAACTTGTGCTTCGTTTATAGTAATGTGTATTGATGATTATGTAATTACACCAATATTTAGGAAACCAAAAGAAGAAGAAAAGAAGAGTACTAGAAAAAAAGTAGCATAGAGCAAGAAATTGCTCTTTTTTGTATGTATTTTTATTGAATTTAGAACATATATTTGTTATAATACTTGCGAGTAAAGAAATTACTCCTTGCTTCTTCGGAAGCCGAGATAGACCATAAGGAGGTGAAATGATGACTAAATATGAAATTATGTTTATAGTTAAAGCTACTATGGAAGAAGATGCTATAAAGAAGACTAGTGAAGATATTCAAAAACTTATAAACATTAAACCATCAAAAGTTATCGAATTCAAAGAAATGGGTAGAAAAAAACTAGCTTATCCTATTAAGAAAGAAGTTAGTGGTTATTACTTTGTGATGACTGTAGAAGCTACACATGAAACTATTGCTGAATTTGATAGAAAAGTTTCTATTAATGAAAATGTTTTAAGACATTTAATTATCAAATTAGAAGGAGAATAATATGAACAAAGTAATATTGATTGGAAGATTTACAAGAGATCCAGAATCAAGAATGTCCCAAAGTAATATGGAAATAGCAAGATTTTCACTTGCTTGTCAAGGAGAATTTGTTAACAGAAATGGTGAGCGAGAAGTTGAATTTGTCAACTGTGTTGCTTTTAATAGACTTGCTACTACTATTAATAAGTATTGTCGTAAGGGTAGTTTAATTAGTGCTACTGGTAGAATTAGAAATAGTAGTTATGATGCGCAAGATGGAAGTAAAAGATATACAACAGATGTTGTTATTGAACAAATGGAATTTTTAGGTTCAAGACAAGGTGGAGGAGATAGTGCTCCAGCAGTTGATAATAGTGTTTCGTATAGTCCAAGTGCATCAAGTGCTCCAAGTAGTAATATTGAAACAACTGATATTTCTGAAGATCCTTATAAAGACTTTGGTGACGAATTTACTTTAAGTAGTGATGATTTACCATTTTAAAAAGGAGGATTAAACAATGGCAGAATATTATCGTAAGAAGAAAAAAATATGTCAAATGTGTGCTGGTAAAAGCGTTGATTATAAAGATGTTATGATTATTAATAAATATATTAATGATAAGGGTAAGATTTTACCTCGTCGTATGACTGGTGCTTGTGCTAAACACCAAAGACATATTGCTCAACAAGTTAAATATGCAAGATTTATGGCTTTAATACCATATGTAAAATAATATAGATGTAATAGTCTATATTTTTTTGTTAAATAAAAATGTTGATAACTTAAATGTTGTCAACTTTTTTTATTTTTGATAATTTTTTTGTGAAAATTTGATTAAAAAAAAGGAAATCGGCTTTTTGAAGACAATATTATAGTGAAGGGAGATGATCGTTTATTAATTAAATTATTATTTTTAATTTTTAAAAGGAGGTATGTTTAATGAAAGAAGAAAAATTAAAAACAATAACAAATTTATTTGAAGGTAATGAAGTAAGAAGTGTTTGGGATAACGAACAAGAAGAGTATTATTTTAGTGTTGTTGATGTAATTAATGTATTAGCAAATCCTAAAGATGCTAGAAAGTATTGGGCAGTATTAAAAATGAGATTAAAAAAAGAAGGAAGCGAAGTGACTACAAATTGTAGTCAGTTGAAAATGATAGCCCCGGATGGAAAAATGAGATTAAGGGACGCTATGAAAACAAAAGATATCCTAAGACTTATTGAGTCTATTCCTAGTCCAAAGGCTGAACCATTTAAGTTATGGCTTGCCAATTTAGGTAGTGAGAGAATTGATGAAGTATTTGATCCAGAGATTGCAATTAATAGAGCAGTTCGATATTACCGTGCTAAAGGTTATGATGATGATTGGATTAAAGTAAGATTATCAGCAATAGTTGATAGGTTTAAATTAACGGATATATGGAAAAAGGTGGAATTAGTGAACCACTAGAATATGCAATGCTTACTAATGAAATTTATAAGACGTGGTCGGGGATGACTGCAAGAGAATACAAAGATTTTAAAGGGTTAAGAAAAGAATCATTAAGAGATAATATGACTGATATTGAAGTTGCTTTAACGAATGTTGGTGAGATAGCTACGAGAAATATTGCTAGAAAAGAAAATCCTAAAGGGTTAAAAGAAAATTTAAATGTTGCTAAACGTGGTGGAAGTGTTGCTAAAGAAACAAGAGATGCTTATGAAAAGGAAGTTAATGAAAGTGCTATATCTATGGAAAATGCTTTGCCTTATGAGTATGTTGATAAAAAATTAATTAAATAGTTGTTTTTAAAGGAGGTATATTTAATGAAAGAAGAAAAATTGAAAACAATTACAAATTTATTTGAGGGTAGTGAAATTAGAAGTATCTGGGATAGTGAAAAGGAAAATTATTATTTTAGTGTTGTTGATGTAATTAGTGCACTAACAAATAGCACTGTTCCCAAAAGATACTGGGCAGATTTAAAAAATAAACTTCAAGAAGAAGGAAGTCAATTGTACGATTTTATCGTACGGTTGAAAATGAAGGCTCAAGATGGTAAATTGCGGGAAACAGATACTTTAGATACTAAAGGTATTTTAAGACTTATTGAATCAGTTTCTAGTCCAAAGGCCGAGCCATTTAAATTGTGGCTAGCTAATTTAGGTAGTGAAAGAATTGATGAGGTATTTGATCCAGAGATTGCTATGCGACGGGCAATAGAATATTATCGCAATCGTGGTTATGATGATGGATGGATTGAAAGAAGAATTAAAGCAATTATTAATAGAAATAAACTTACTGACGTATGGAAGGAAGGTGGGATAACAGAAGGTTATGAATATGCGGTATTAACTAATGAAATTTATAAAGCTTGGTCGGGTATGACTGCTAGTGAGTATAAAAAATTTAAAGGTATTAGAAAAGAGTCATTAAGAGATAATATGACTGATTTAGAAGTGGCTCTCACTGATTTAGGGGAACTAGCAACTAGGGAATTAGCTAAAGAATATAAGCCTTATGGGATGGATGCTAATAAAAGAATTGCTAATATTGGAGGAAGTATTGCAGATAATACAAGGAAAGATTTAGAAAATAAATTAGGTAAAAGTATTGTTAGTGAAAATAATGCTTTAAATTATCAATATAAAGAGGATAATTTAATAGAAAGTAAATAACTGTGTTAAATATTACACAGTATTTTCATTTTACTAATTTAAGTAATAATGATATAATATTAGTGCTTAGGGGAGGTAACTTTATGAAAGTGATTTTGCTTAAAGATGTTAAAGGTAAAGGAAAAAAGGATGCTATCCTTGATGTAAGTGATGGATATGCTAATAACTATTTAATTAAAAATGGTTTAGCAGTTCCATATACAAAAAAGAGTAAAGAGATATTGGATTATGAAATTGATGTAAGAGAAAAAAATGAACAAAAGTTAGTAGATGAATTAACAGAAATAAAAAATAAATTAAATGATAAAGTTATTGAATTTAAAGTAAAAACTGGTGCAAATGATAAAGTATTTGGTACTGTTTCTAGTAAACAAATTAGTGATAAATTAAAAGAAATGGGATATAAAATAGATAAAAAATGTATTAAAATAAATGATGCAATTAGTGCACTTGGTATTACTAATGTGGAAGTTGAATTGCATAAAAAGGTTAAATTTAATTTGAAAATTAGTTTAGTAAAATAAATAAGGAGGACTTATGGCAAGAAAAATGCCTCAGAATTTAGAAGCTGAGATGAGTGTACTTGGTGTTGCTTTTATCAATGAATATGATGTTGCCAAGATAGTTGAAGAAGTAACTGTTGATATGTTTTTCGATGAAAGAAATCGTTTTATTTTTAATGCCATAAAGAATCTTCACGATGCAAAAGTTCCAATTGATATAATGACTGTTAAAAATGAACTTGATAAAGATAAGAAGTTAAATACTGTGGGACTTGATTATTTATCAGAAGTTATTGATTCAGTTGTTACTAGTGCTAATTTGGATTTTTATATAAAAATTGTTAAAGATTATGCTGTTAGAAGAAATTTAATTGAAACAGCAACAGAAATAATCAATAATACTTATGAGGATGAAGATGTAACTAGTTTACTTGATAATGCGGAAAAAAATATACTTAATGTTGTTAGAGCAAGAACAGTCGGAGATTTTGTGCCAATTCAAGAAATTTTGAGAAGAGCACAAGCAAAGCTAGAAGAACTTGCTAAGAATAAAAGAAGTATAACGGGGCTTGAAACAGGTTTTCCAGATTTTGATAAAATTACTACAGGGTTACAAGGTAGTGAAATGATTATTTTGGCTGCTCGTCCTGGTATGGGTAAAACAGCACTTGCACTTAATATGGCCAGCTATGCGGCGATGCATACAAGAAAAGCTGTTGCTATATTTAATTTGGAAATGTCCGCAGATATGCTTATTAATCGTATGATTGCATCAATTGGACAAATCGATTCATATAAATTGCAAACTGGTAATATGCAAGAAAAAGATTGGAAAAGATATAATGAAGCAATGAGTCAGCTTGCTGATACTAATATTTTTATTGAAGATAATGCGGGAGTTACTGTGCAAGAAATTAGAGCTAAGTGCCGAAGACTTGCAAATAGTCAAATGGGGCTTGGTTTGGTTGTAATTGACTACTTACAACTTATTAGTAGTGGTAATAGAAGAGTGGAATCTAGACAAGTAGAAGTATCAGAAATATCTCGTGCTTTAAAAACTATGGCTTTAGAGTTAAATGTGCCAGTTATTGCACTATCACAACTTTCGCGGAGTGCTGAAAAAAGAGAAAGTAACCAACCAATGTTAGCAGACTTACGGGAATCAGGATCTTTGGAACAAGATGCCGATATGGTACTTTTTATAAATAGAAAAGATTATTATGATAAAGCAAAAGATTTTAATCAAAAAATTGTGCCAGCAGAATTAATTATTGCTAAGCACAGAAAGGGAGGCTTAGGTACAGTTAATCTTTTATTTGAACTTAATATGCTTAGTTTTAAGAGTCAATTAAAAGTAAATGGAGATGAGCAATGAAAACTAAAGATATAATTATAACAATTGTGCTGTCTTGTATAGTTATAGTATTATTTATTATTGATAGAATGATGAATACAGAAATTAATTATGCAAATACTGCTTACCAAATATATTTGGATGGGGAAGTAATTGGTTTAATTGAAAATGAACAAGAATTGTATGATTTAATTAACAATGAACAACAAGAAATAAAGGATAAATATGATGTTGATAGTGTTTATCCCCCCAATGCATTTAAGATAGTAGCTGTAAATACGTATAGTGATAATTATAAAACTCCGACGGAAATCTATAATTTGATTGAAGCAAGGGATGACTTTACTGTACAAGGTTATGTCATTACTATTAAATATGATGCTGAAGATTATCAAGAGGGAGAAGAAGTACCGGAAGACTATACAATAAATGTATTAGACAAAGAAGTATTTGAAGAAGCTATTAAAAGATATATTTTAGCGTTTGTTACAGAAGAAAGTTTTAATACATATATTAATGGAGAAACAGAAGAACTTACAGATATTGGGGAAATTATCAATAATATGTATTTTGAAGAAACTATAACTATTAAAGAAGCTTACATTAGTGCAAATGAAAAAATATATACTGATGCTGCTGAATTATCACAATTGTTATTGTTTGGACCAGATGCTGAAATGGATAGTTATACTGTACAAGCTGGTGATAATATTGAAAGTATTAGTGAATCTTATAAATTAAATCCCCAAGAATTTTTGATTGCTAATCCTAATTATCGGAGTGAAGATGTAATGCTTAGAATTGGTGATACTGTTAATGTTACATTACTTGATCCGATCATTACATTTATTTATAACGTATATCGAATTGAAGAATCTATTATTGATTTACCAGGTAAAACGGTTGTGGATAATACTAAAGGTTATGGATATAAAGAAATTACGCAAGCGGGAGTATCTGGTATTGAGTTAATTCATGAAACTTATGAGGTAATAAACGGAGAAGAAAGCCAACAAGTAGACTTCTTATATACCGAAACGATTAGAGAAGCTGTTGAACAAGTTACAACTGTTGGTCCTTCATATTCTGGTGTTTATATCTCTGGTGATTGGGGCTGGCCTACTGCTTACCCATATAGAATTACAAGTCAATATGCATATCGTTGGGGAAGTATGCATTATGGCATTGATATTTCTGGTCCTGGACGTGGTTCACCTATTTATGCAATTGGTGATGGTACTGTAGTTGAAGCTGCTGTTGTTGGAACTCACTCAAGAAGTGATGGTACATATGCTGTTATTGAACATGCTAATAATGTATATAGTTTATATGCTCATATGGATTCGTTATTAGTTTCAGTTGGTCAAAAAGTTAGAAAAGGAGATGTAATTGGAACAATGGGTGATACAGGTTATGCAACTGGAGTTCATCTTCACTTGTCTGTATCTTATGGCTGGCCATATAAGGGTAGTTATCGATTTGTTAATCCATTGAGTATTTACTAATGAAAGTTTCTGTGTTATCAAGTGGTTCCAAAGGGAATGTAACTTATTTAGAGGCAAACAGCAAAAGATTTTTACTCGATGCGGGTCGTAACTATAAATATATAAGCGATGCTTTAAAAAGCATTGATGTTGATATTAAATCGATTGATTATGTAATTATTAGTCATGATCATAGTGATCACGTATCAGCATTAAAGACTTTAATTGCGAAGACTGGAGCAACAGTAATTCTTAGCCAAAAACTACTTTATCAAATTGAAGATTTAAATGACTATCCTCACATCCTTGTATGTGAGGATGAGTTAATGATAGATGATATAAAAATTACTTCTTTTAAGTCTAGTCATGATGCGATAGATTCTAGGAATTTTGTTATTGAGGAAAACAATGTTAAAATTGGTTATATAACCGATACAGGATATATAAATACGAAAAATTTTAAATATTTAAAAAATTTAGATATCTATTTGTTTGAAAGTAATCACGATATTGAACTCTTACAACACGGACCATATCCGGCGTGGCTTAAAAAAAGGGTATTAAGTGATGATGGACATTTATCAAATAAAGCAGCAGCATTTTATCTTACCAAACTAATTGGTGATAAAACAAAAGAAATTATATTGATTCATTTGAGTGAAACAAATAATTTAGAAGATATAGCATTAGAAACCATTAATAATACTTTTATGGAATATGGTATAGATTTTCATAATATTATTTGTGCTAGGCAAAATGAAGTAACGAAAGTGATAGAAGTATGATTAAGATTTTATGTGTAGGAAAAATTAAAGAGAATTATTTAAAAGAAATGATTAATGATTATGTCAAAAGAATAAGTAAATATATGTTAGTATCGATAGTTGAATTGAAAGATAATCCCATTCATGAAAAAGAAATAGCAAGTCTAAGTGCTGCTATAAAAAGAAGTGATTATAATATAGCTTTGGATTTAAAAGGAGAAAAATTAAATAGTGAAGAATTTGCTAAGGTAATTGAAAAGACATTAATTATTAATAGTAATATAACATTTATTATTGGTCCTTCAGAAGGACTTAATAAAGAAATTTTAGATAAATGTTCTAAAGTTATAAGTTTTTCGGACTTAACATTTCCGCACGGATTATTTCGAGGAATATTACTAGAGCAAATATATCGGGCTTTTAAAATAATTAATAATGAAACATATCATAAGTAGGTGGTAAATTGACTTTAAATGACTTAAAGAAATGTAAATTTGGCTTAACGCATGGTGGTACTTTTCATGCGGATGATGTTTTTGCTAGTGCATTTATTAAGATGATAAATCCTAATATTAAAATCATTAGAAGAAATATAGTTCCAGATCATTTTGAAGGCATCGTTTATGATATTGGAAACGGGGAATTTGATCACCATTCTAGTGATAATACTAAGAGAGCTAATGGTATTCCTTATGCAGCATTTGGTAAAGTTTGGGCCGCTTTTGCACCAGTTTTATATGGGGAAGCGATATACAAAAAAATAGATAAAAAGTTAATACAAGCTTTAGATTTATCAGATAATACTGGTAAAGCTGATACTTTATGTACCGCTATTGCTAGCTTTAATCCAAGTGATAATTCGAAAACTGGGGATGAAGAATTTGAACAAGCACTAAATTTTGCTTATAAGATATTGACTAATTTAATTGAAAATGAAAAAGTTAAGCAAAAAGAAGAAGAAAAGGTAAAGAAAATTTATGAGCAAGCGATAGATAAAGAGATTATTATTTTAGATGAAGGCTTACATTTTACAGATACTTTACCAGATACAAAAGCTATTTATGTAATTTTTCCTTCAAAAAGAGGAGGATTTTTAGCACAAGGTGTACCTAAAAGTAGTGATACAGTTGAGTTGAAAAAGCCTTTTCCGGAATCTTGGACTAAACATTTACCAGAATATCTTACTTTTTGCCATAATAGTAGGTTTTTAATTGGTGGCAAGACATTGGAAGATGTAAAAAAGGCTTGTCAGTTAGCTTTGAAGGAGGAATAAAATGATAGGTAATGATTGGGATCAAAAATTAGAAATAATTTGGAATAGTCCTGGTTTTCAAAAATTTTATAAAATGATTATGGCAGAATATGATAAAAAGGTTATCTATCCGCCGAAGGATTATGTATTTAATGCGTTAAAATTAACTAGTTATAAAGATACCAAGGTTGTAATTGTAGGGCAAGATCCTTACCATGGCGAACATCAAGCTCACGGCTTATCATTTAGTGTCCAAAAAGGAGTAAAATTACCGCCGTCTTTACAAAATATTTATAAAGAATTAGAAGGTGATTTGGTAATACCACCACGGAATGATGGAGATTTAACTGGTTGGGCAAAACAAGGAGTATTGATGCTTAATGCCGTGTTAACAGTTGAAAAGGATAAAGCAGCAAGTCATAGAAATTTAGGTTGGGAACCGTTGACTGATTATATAATTAAGATTTTAAATAAAAAAGATGAACCAGTGGTATTTATTTTATGGGGGAATTTCGCTAAGGAAAAAGCAAAATTAATAACCAATCCTAATCATTATATAATTATTAGTCCGCATCCTTCACCATTTTCGGCATATTCAGGATTTTTCGGTAGTAAACCTTTTTCGAAAACAAATAACTATTTGATAAGTAAAGGCCTTGCTCCGATTGATTGGTCAAAATAAAAAGTTCTCAAATTACTGAGGACTTTTGTTATAGTTTAAAATCATCAATTACAGCATCTTGCATATTTTTACCATCAAAGAATGGTTTTATTTTATAACGATGAATTTTAGCAACAATATTTGAAGGAAATTTGCGAATTATTTGATTAAGTTCGGTTGTATTTTTATTGTAATAGGTTTTACAAGATGTAAGAGTTTCATTTATGGCATTTATTTCTTTTAAATCACTATTAAACTCTTTAGTGTCAAGTTCGCTATAATCATTTTTAACTTCTAAAATAATGTTCATAGCTTCAGTTAATTTTCTATCTAATTCATAATTGCTTATTCTTTTATCTTTTAATTCAATATATTCCTTTAAATAATCTTTTTTGTTAACGACCTTTTTAATAGCAATATTCATTTTAGCAATTAAATCATATTTGCGGCGAAGATTTTCATCAATTATACCTTCAGCTTTTTCAATTTTTATTTTATAGTTAACTAAATTATTATAAGTCATTACATAAATAAGGGCTAGAACACCAATAATAATTATAATAAGTAAAATTATGCTTGCTAAACTCACTTAGGATCACCTTAATTAATTATATCAGAAAAAGGATGATTTGAAAATAAGTTTAATAACTTGTTTTGCTTATAACTGTGTGTTATTATTTTGTTAGGGTGATTATATTGAAATTTTTAGAGGATGTTGCTAAGGAAAAATATCAAAGTTTTACAAGTAATCATGAAAAAAGTCATTTTTTACAATCCTATGAATGGGGGGAATTTTGTAAAAAAATAAAAGGCCAAACACCACATTATGTAGGAATGACTGATGATAATGATCAATTGGTAGCAACAGCTTTAATACTAGAGCGAAAAACTCCACTTGGGTTTAGTTACGGCTATGCTCCGCGGGGATTTATTATCGATTATAAAAATAAAGAATTGATAAAAAAGTTTACAGAATATTTAAAAGAATATATGAAAAAGAATAAATTTATTTATATAAAGTTTGATCCTGATATACCATATCAAGATATTGATCAAGATGCCAATCCTATTGAAGGGGGCAATAATAATTATGAACTTTATAATTATATGTTAAGTTTAGGTTATATTCATACAGGTTTTTATCGTCTTTATGAAGGCAATCAACCAAGATATACTTTTCGAATAGATTTAAAAAGAGATTGGGATGTAATTAAATCTAGGATGAGTAAATCTTTTTTACAATCTGTTAAAAGAAGTTATCAATATGATTTAGAAATTGATAATGAAATTAAAATTAAAGAATTTTATAAACTAATTAAAAATACTAGTGAACGAGATGGTTTTAATCCACACGATGAAAAATATTATGAAACTTTGGTTGATGAATTTAAAGATAATATTAAGTTTTTTAATGTTACAATCGATATAAAAAAGATGATGACTAAAATAAAAAAAGAATTAAAGGATTTGAAGGATAATATTGCTAGTGTTAATAAGAAAAAATTGGCGGATTATAATGATAAAATAAAAAGGTTAGAAAAAGAACAAGATCTATTTAGTAAATATCCGGAAGAAAAAAGAGTAATTTGTACAATTATATGCATTTCCACTAAAAATCGTATTTGGAGTTTTTTCCAAGGTGGAGATGAATTAGCGGGAGCTACTTGTGCAGTAATGCGTTGTTATTACGAAGCTATAAAGGATGCATTTAATAAGGGATATGATTTCTTTGATTTATTTGGTACACCAGGAGATCCACATACAACATATAAAAATTTAGCTAAATTACACGATTTTAAAAGAAAATATGGAGATAAATATATTGAATTTATCGGAGAATTTGATTTAGTTAATAAAAAAGTACTATATAAAATGCTACCGACATTGTTAGGTATTTATAGAAAGATAAGAAGATAATTATGGAATTAAAAATTATTGATAAGAATACATATAAAGAATTTGCTTTAAAAAATCCTTATATTTCAATTTATCAGTTACCAGAATGGGGAGAATTAAAGAAATCTACTGGTTGGATATCACATTTAATTGGGGTATACGATAAAGAAGATTTAAAAGGAGTAACTTTGTTATTAGAAAAAAAGGAACCCTTTAATATGAGTTTATTTTATGCTCCGCGAGGTTATTTAGTTGATGTATTTGACTATGATTTATTAAAAGAGTTTCATAGTTTAGTCGTGGATTATGTAAAAAGGAATAATGGATTTTTATTAAAAGTTGATCCCAATGTAATTTATGCACTATATGATAAAGAAGGTAAAATACAAGAAAAGTGCGGGGAAAAGGCATTTGCTAATTTTGTAAATTTAGGTTTTAAACATTTAGGGTTTACGAAAAACTTTGAAACTTTGCAGCCGAGGTTTTTATGCCGAATTAAACTTGCTGATACCTATGAGGAAACTTTAGAAACATTTACTAAAAATACGCGAAAAAATATAATTAAAACATTAAGTCAAGGTGTAAAAGTAAGATGCGTGGGAAACGATGAAATTGATAATTTTACAAATTTACTTAAAGAATCAGCTGATAAAAATAACTTTATTATTCGTCCTAGTTCTTATTATAAAAAAATGTATGATTTAATGAGTGATTATATTAAATTATATGTTGTTTATTTAGATACCTTAGAATATTATCAAATATTACTTAAAGAATATGAAGAAACTAAAAAAGAATTAAAAGATTTTGAATTAGAGATGCAAAAAATTAATAATGGTAGTAAGGTTAAAAAACATCATCAAGATTTAGTTAAAAAGTTAGCTAAACTACAAGAAAAAATTGATAAAGCTAAAGAGTTAAAAGAAAAGGGTAATGTTGATATTGGAGCTTTAATGTCGATATTTATTGGTAATGAGGGTATTACTTTTATGAGCGGTACAGCAACAGAGTATCGTGTGTTTAGTCCAAAATATGCTTTTTATAATGAACATATTAAGGATGCAATAAAATTGAAGAAAGAATATGTCAATTTTTATGGTATATCAGGGGATTTGGATAAGAATTCACCATATTATAATATTTATGAAATAAAAAAAGGGTTTAATCCAGAGATTGTTGAGTTACTAGGAGAATTTGATTATATTATAAGTAAACCAAAGTATATGCTTTATAAAGTGGCTTTAAAGGCTTATAAAATGCTAAAAAAGGTAAGAAAGTAGTTATTTTCTTACCTTTTTGAATTTACTCAGTATTCTTTCACCGAGGAGTTCATTTAAAAGTTTATGATTCATTAAGTAATATATTGCAGCAAGAGCTAGACCAGTTATAGCTAAAGCAATAAGCATATATACTTTAGTAGTAATATGAGCAAATATAAAATGCCTAATTAATAGCGCTAATACTACTAAAATAATGATTGTAAAAAATAATTTAGGAAGGGATTTTAAAGTTTGTTTATAATCAAAATGATATTTTTTATGAAGCGTTGCAAGTGGTATACCTAGCGATAAAGTATATCCGATGGCTGAAGCTAATATTGCACCATAGAAAGGATATATTCCTAAATAGTTAAATAAATACATTAGCGGTAGATCTAGAATTGTTTTAGTAATTAGTCCACACGCAACGGAAGTATAAATTAGTTTAGTTTTACTTAAGCCTTGTAAAGCACTACAAATCATTATGTAAGCACTATCCATAATAGCCAGTAAAATGGTGAATTGGAAAATCTTTGGCCCATAGAAGCTTTCACCATAAAAGATCGTCCAAACTTGATTAGCAAATATACTTAAAAATATTGATAGAGGTAATATAGCATAAAGTAATACTTGAATAGTTTTATTAAATTGACTATTTACCTCTTGCATATCTTTTTTAGTAAATGCTTCAACTATTGAAGGAATAAGACTTATTACTAGTCCCGTAGCTATTGCAGTTACTACACTTACTAATTTGCTTCCCCAAGTTGTAAAGACACTACTGATTGTTTCAACATCAGTTGCGGCATATCCTAGGTTATTTAGACCGTTGATAACTAAAATCATATCAACAGTATTATATAAACTATTGGCGGCGTTGATGATAATGAAAGGAATACAATAACCAATTAATTTTTTAAAAATTTCCTTTTTTTCTGTTTTGGTTACAGTAGCATCTGGTACAAAGATTTTATCTTTAACTTTGTGCATTTTAATAATTAAATATAAATATGATACTAAAGCTCCAGCGCAAGCTCCGAAGACTGCAATACCTACAGCTTGAACAGTTGTTAGATTAAATATTTTAAGAGCAACATATGATCCAATTACAATTACTAATACGCGGACTAATTGTTCAATAACTTGACCAATTGAGGGGGCAGTAATATATCTATGTCCTTGTAAGTATCCACGAGATATTGATAATATGGGAACTACTAATATTGCAAATGATACACAGCGAATGACAAAGGCAACATCACTAACGCTATTTCCACCAGTTAAGTTACCAACAATGGAATCAGCAATGAAGTTTGCTCCTAGAAAACATATAAGAAAACAAATTACGGAAAAAATAAATATTATTTTTTTGGCGTATTTAAACATATATGTTTTTTCTTTTTGTTTACCTAAAGTATTGTATTCACTAGTTATTTTACTAATAGCAAGTGGGATACCAGCAGATGAAATAATTAAAAAGAAATTATAAATGTTATAAGCATAACCATACAAAGAGCCACCATTTTCACCGATGATATTATAAAAAGGAATTACATATAATACCCCTAAAATTTTGGATAAAATTATAGCAATTGTAGCAATTAAGGCTCCTTCGATAAATTCATTTTTTTTCAAACTTTTTCATCTCCATTAGGTATATTATATAAAATTTTTATATTTTATACAAATTTTAATAGGTAAAATTATAGTAAATAGTGTAAAATTTCATAAATTTACCATTTAATTAAATATCTTTTATGATATAATTTATTATGGAGGACCATATGAAGTTTATTGAATTAAAAAATGTTAATAAAGTTTATAAAAATGGTGTTACTGCTTTAGCAGATGTTTCGGTTTCCATTGAAAAGGGAGAATTTGTTTTTGTTATTGGTCTTACTGCTAGTGGTAAATCTACTTTTATAAAAATGTTATATAGAGAAGAAAAACCTACGAGTGGAACTGTTATGGTTGGTGGGTTAAATGTTGGTAAGATACGTAATGGCCGTGTTTATAAATTGAGAAGAAAATTAGGTATAGTGTTTCAAGATTTTAAATTATTACCAAAACTTACAGTTTATGAAAATGTAGCTTTTGCTTTAGAATGTGTTGGTATGAAAGCTAGTGAAATAAGACCACAAGTAATGAAAGCATTGGAAAGAGTAGGCCTTAAGGATAAGGTAAGATCATTCCCGGGAGAATTATCTGGTGGGGAACAACAAAGAGTTTGTATTGCTAGGGCTATAGTTAATCATCCAAAACTACTTATTTGTGATGAACCAACTGGTAATTTGGATCCTGATACTAGTAAAGAAATTATGAAAGTTATTGAAGGTATTAATAAAGATTTGGGAACAACTATTATAATGGCTACGCACGATAGAGATATAGTTAATAGAATGAAAAAAAGAGTCCTATTAATTGAACACGGCATTTTAGCTGGCGATTATGCGAAAGGAAGTTATAAGACACATGAGGGCAGTTAGAATTTTTGGAAGAAGCATTCGTGATGCTTTTAAAAGTGTTCTTAGAAATTTCAGTTTAAGTTTTGCTTCTATTATGTGTACAACAATTACTTTGATTTTGGTTTCAGTTGCTCTTATTTGTGCTGCTAATATTGAAAATGCAACTAAGTCAATTGAAGATGAACTTAGTATAGTAGTTTATTTAAGTAATACAGTTACGGAAGAAGATATAAATAACATAAGAGCAGATATTGATAGTCAAGATAATGTAGCAGAAATAGAATTTAAAAGTAAAACTGAATGGAAAGAAGAAATGAGTGAATATGATTCCACTTTTGAAACAGTTTTAAATTATTTAGATGAAAATCCTTTGATGGATTCATTCATTGTGCGAGTTGAAGATGTTAACCATTTATCTGATACTGCCGAATATATCAGTTCTATTAGTGGTGTAGATACAGTAAAATATGGCGAAGGTATGGTTGATTCAATTATTTCGGCATTCAATGTTGTTGAAAAAGTTGTTGTAGTTATTGTTATTGCTCTTATTATAGTAACAGCATTCTTAATTAGTAATACTATTAAACTGACGATTTTTAGTAGAAGAAGTGCTATTGAAATTATGCGTTTAGTTGGGGCAAGTAATATTACTATTAAAATTCCATTTATAATTGAAGGCTTAATCATTGGAGTTATCGGTGCTATAATACCAATTTGTATTACAATTTATGGTTATGTTATTTTATATGGAGCTTTAAATGGTCATATATTCTCAAATATGATAGTACTAATTGAACCATATAACTTTGTTTTCTGGGTATCTTTAGTATTAGTAGTTTTGGGAGCTGTAGTTGGTATGCTTGGTAGTTTAAAAGCTGTAAGAAAGTATTTAAAGATATAATAAGAAGGGAGTAAACGTGAATATAAAGAAGTTAAGTGAATATTTTATTAGATATATATTTGTATTCTTAATATTGGCTTTATATATTTTAGAACCGATGTATGTTAAAGCAGCAAGTAATACTGATACTTTAGCGGGAATGCGTCAGGAACTTGAAAATTTATATCAAGAAAAAGCTGATGCGGAACACGAAAAAGAAGTTTCAGAAGCGGAAAAAGAAGCGAAAAACAAAGCAATAAGTGATGCTTATGCCAAAATTGAAGAAACTAAAATAAATGTTGAAGAGGCTAAGAAAAGTATTGAAGAATCAAATGAAAAAATTGCTGAATTAGATCAACAAACTCAAGATTTGATGGCATATTATCAAATATTACAAGGTAATAATTCATATATGGAATTTATTACAGATTCTAGTAGTATGACAGAACTTATAATGCGTAGTGATGCCATTGAAATGTTATCTAACTATAATCAAGAAAAATTAGTAGAGTTGGAAGATTTAATTGAAGAAAATGAACAAAAACAAGTAGAGTTAATAAAGTATGAAGAAGAACTTAATGCAAATATTGCCGAATATCAAAGACAATTAGAAGAAATTGATGCAAGTATTATCCAATTTTCTGATATTTCTATGGATCTTGATGGGGAAATAGAACTTATGGAAAATACTATAAAAATGTATGAGGATATGGGTTGTACCGAAACAGAAACTATTAGTGCTTGTTATGCACGTTTGAGTGATTCTGATTATGAATGGTATATTAATAATTATGGTTGGTTAAAGCCTGTTACTAAAGGTCGTATTACTAGTTTATTCGGATGGCGAAGTGTTCCTGGACAAAGTAGTTACCATAGTGGTATAGATATTGGAGTTTCTGAAGGAACTGAAGTTTATCCAGCAGCATCTGGAAAGGTAATTAAAACTGTAAGTCGTAGCTCTTGTGGGGGAAATCAAATATATATTCAAACAGTAGTAAATGGTGAAGTTTATACTACCCAATATGCCCATTTGTTAGAAATGTATGTTAGTGTAGGGGATACTGTTACTGTTAATGATGTTATTGCCTTGTCTGGTGGTTATTCAACAGCTAAGAAGAATGGCGGATATGATACTTGTACTACTGGTGCTCACCTACATTTTGGAGTATCTGTTGGAGCTTATACAACTTGGGCTAAATATACAGCTAATTTAATAGAACCTCCAGGATTTCCTGGTAAAGGATCTTGGTTTTATTCAAGAACTCAATGGTTTGATTAAACTGATATTAAGTATCAGTTTTTTCTATGTTGGAAAATTGTCGAAATAAATGTTATAATCATAGTATAATTAAATAGGAAGGGTATGATTTATGAAAAATGATTTTTTTGATGCTAACAGTAATGTTAGTAATGAAAATGCAATACCTAGCTCTAATAATGAAACTAGTATTGCAAATAACAATTTAAATGATGTTGGAGTAGGAGAAACTACTGCAAATAATGAAATGGGGGTAAATAATAACTTTATTGCAGAAAATAATAATTCTATATCAAGTGATTTAAATAATGCTGCAGCTGTTGGTGGAGGAGAAAATAATACTGATAAACCTAAGAGTAAAAAGAAATTATTTATTATTATTGGTGTTATAGTTGGTGTTGTTGTTTTAGCTATAATAGCTACAGTAGTTTATATTAATTATAATTTTACTGCTCCAAAGTATATTGAAGAAAAGATTGAAGAATTTTCAAGTTTTGTTGATAATATGTTTGCGGGTTATAATTATGATCCCGAAACTGATAGTGTTACTAGTGGGGATTTTCAAATAAATACAAATATGGAAGAATTATCTATGTTTAATGATACTACATTTAATTTTGATTTTAGTTTTTCTAGCACAAAAGAAATAATGGATTTAAATTTAGAATTACTTAAGGAAAATGATTCTTTACTTAATGCTGAAATGTATATAGATGAAGCAAATATGTATTTAGTTTCTGAGGATTTATATCCTGATGCTTTATATAGTAGTTTAGAAAGTAATCCTTTTGCAAGTATAGATACATCAGGGTTACAAACAATAATGGATATGCAAAGTTTTTTGAAAAATTTTGCAAAATATCTTGGTACTGCTATCGAAGAAACTAATGTTACTACTAAAATTAGTGGGCTTACTGCAATTTATACTTATAGAGTAGATGATAGTAATAAAGAAGCGTTTGCTAATAAATTAAATGAATTAATTGAAGAATATGCTGATATGGTGGCATTCTTAGAAACACTAAATATTTCTACACCAATTATTGATGCATCAACAATAGCAGATTTTTCTTTAGAAGTTGTAGTAAAAATACCTAGTGGAGATTTAAAAAGTTTTGATTTTACAACTAGTGATTTAGTAATTAGTTTAGATGAAGTTAGTAAAGATAATTATGATCTAACAATTAATGAAGAAGTAATTGATGTAACAGTTAATGGTGATGATGTAAGATTATATTATGAAAATACAGAAGGTACTTTTGATATAACTTATAATACTAAAGATTATACTTTTAAATGTATTATTGAAGTTACTGGTTATACATTTAATTTAAGTGTTAGTAATGCTAGTGATAACGTCAAAAACATTGCATTTGATTTTGAATCAGATTTAAATGATTCAGAAGTAAGTATGAATGTAGATATTACAACAACTAATGTTAGTGATACACAAAAAGATACAGTTGGTACTATTTCGTTAGTTGCTAATGGTGTTAGTTTGAATTTAGATGTAAATCTTTCTAGCAATATTGGTAGTGATTTAGTTTCAGAAAAAAAATTTAATGATGCTAAAGATGTAAATACTTTAACTGTAAATGATCAAAATACAATAATAAATAATATTAATGATATTTTTGAAAAATTGGGTTTAGAGAATTTGCTATCTAGTGGAAGTAGCGAAGAACAATTCTTGCTAACAAGTCAAGAAGTTGTTAATGTTGCTAGTTTGTATTTTACAAGTCAATCTTTACAAGGTAATGAAGTAACTTGTGTTACGATAGAAGATTTAGTTAATTCTGGATTATTGCAACTTGATACTAATGCGTATTTTGGCAAAGTTAATATGATAGATAATAATTATGTTTTATCTTTAACTGATGGAACAAATATGATAATCGATAGTAGCAATATTACTACTGATAGTATAAGTGTTTTTGATTCTACAGTTTTTTCTAGTAATTATTATACTTGTTATTAATTGGGGTTTATGAAAATAGAAAGATTAGTTGTAGGTTCTTTAGAAGAAAATTGCTATATTGTTACTAAAAATAATAAAACAATTATTATAGATCCTGGTGATGAAGCACAAAAAATAATAGATGCTTGTCAAGGTAAAAATGTGGTTGGTATTTTAATTACTCATCACCATTTTGATCATATCGGAGCACTAAGAGAATTGGAAGATTATTTTAAAATAAAGGAAAGTAAAGATGTTTTAGATATGGGACTGGAAGTAATAAAAACTCCTGGCCATAGTAGTGATTCAGTAAGTTATTATTTTCAAGATGAAAAAGTTATGTTTGTTGGTGATTTTATCTTTTTAAACAGTATTGGTAGATGTGATTTACCAACAGGTAGTGATGTAGATATGCAAAAAAGTTTAGACTTGATTAGTAATTATTCCGATGATATTGTGCTTTATCCGGGGCACGGAGGGTCAACTAAACTGGGATACGAAAAAAATAATTTTAAATATTATTATTAGAGGTATGTATGAGGTATGAATTATTAGATTATCAAAAGTATCAAGAAAGAATTAATGAATTAATAAATAACGAAGGAAATATTTTTAGAGTAATTAAGCAAGAACCTCTTGTTTATACGCGTTGTGATTTTCCGGTAGAACATTATACAATTGGGGATGGACCAAATCATTTAGTTGTAATGGGGGGAACCCATGGTAATGAATTAATCAGTGTTGATTTTGTAACTCAACTTATGAGTAGTATTGCTCGGGGTGAAGGCAAATTTGCTAGTTTTAATCCTGAAGAGTTTACTACTCATTTTATTCCTTTGCAAAATCCGGAAGGATTCGTGATTAATACAACTGCAATTAAAAAAGTTATTCCCGATGGTACAAGTGATGAGGAAATAGAAAAAATTTGCCACGATTACTGGTGGAATTTTAAACAAGATGATATCCACACTCGGGAAAATCCTAGTGATAGATCAATAAAAATGCATCAAATGATGTTTGCAAGTGTTACACCAGATGATCTAAGTGATGATAATTATGAACTAAAAGAAAGTGTTAAGAAACTTTGGGATACTTATCATTATCCACCTGGATCAATGATTAATTGGACAGCTAATGGATCAGGTGTTGATTTAAATGCCAATACCCCAGATAATCCCAAAAATGAAGCTATGTATGCCCAAACTGGAGTAATAACTTATGGAGGAGCAAGATACAATAATTTACCTAATAATATTCCTTCTCCGATTGGATGCCCGAGAAAAGATGCTAATCATTTTGAATTTGAACCAGAAAACTTAGCATTATTTAATATGTTATCTGGTTTACATGAAAGTGAATCTTTTGTGGGATTAATCACTTATCATGGAACTGGTGGAGTAGTATATCATCGCCCTTATAAATTTATTAATAATGAAAATTACGAAAGAAATAAAAAAATAAATGAAGAAGTAGCTAATTGTTATGGTGAAGCTTGTGGTTATGCAACTGGTGGTAGAACTTATTTAGATGAACCGAGTATAACAGGTTGTGGTGATTTAATGCGTAGTTATTTGCCAGTTACATTATTAGTAGAATTATCTGTAATGGGAGGAAATCCAATTGCTCCTTATGGAGATAGAGGCACTTATGCTAAAACAATAACAAGTAATAAAGAAGCATTTGCTAAAACTTTAGCATTTATATCAGAACGGAAAGAAGAAATATCTAAAAATTATATTACTGGTTCAAGATAGATAATAAATAAAAGAATCGTTTTTTTGCGATTCTTTTAATATGTCTTTTCAGAATAAGTATGAGAATATACAATTGGATCAAAAAATTCAACGTAATTTAAATAGATAATACGTATTAAGTACCAAATATTATTCATCGTATCACGAATAATTAAGTGATCTTTTCCGGCTTCTTCGATGATTCCTTCATATACTTTATTTTGCCAAGCACTACTATCGGGATAAGATACATATGCTTTTACTTTTTGCCCTTTATTAAGTCTTAATATGTTTTCAATATAACTTTGTTCTCTAGGTACATTTTGCGCATTTACTTCGTTTATGGAAATATTACCTGGTGGAGTTGTATAATTATTACTTGGAAATGTTGGATTTTGATAAAATTGACCATTCATTTTTAATATTCACCTCAAAACAATATATGCTTTTAATTAATAATAATTGCTAAAAATTATTTGATGTTTTATAATATTTATAATAGGTGATAGAATGTTAAGTAATATTGATACTAAAAAGGCTATAATTGATGGGATATCACTAGTTTTGGGAGTATTTTTATATGCTCTATGTTTTAATATGTTTTTAATTCCCAATGATTTAGTTGTATCAGGATTTAGTGGTGTTGCTATAGTTGTACAAAGATTATTCGGTTGGTCAGCATCAGCTTTTATCTATATTACTAATGGAATATTATTAATTGTTAGTTTAATATTTTTAGGTTGGAAGATGACAAAACGAAATATAGTAGGATCGGTTATGTATCCTGTTATGATTACAGCTTCAGAGCCAATCGCAAAATTTTTAAATAGTTATATTATGGGGGATGATTTTTATTTAATACTATTATTTGCAATTATTATGTATGGTGTTAGTAGTGGACTTATATATCGAACTGGGTTTTCTACTGGGGGTTCTGATATAATAATGCAGATATTAAATAAGTATTTAAAAATTAGCGAATCTAAAGCGATGATTGTTGCAAATAGTTTAATTATTATAGCAAGTATGTTAGTTTTTGGTTTTACTAAAGGTGTTTATTCCTTTATAATCCTTATTTGTTCTACATACTTCATTGATAAATTAATGTTTGGCTTATCTGATAGTAAAGTATTTTATATTTATACAAAAAAGGTAAGAAAAATAAAGAGGCTAATATTAAATGATTTTCAAACTGGTTTTACAAGTATTCCAAGTCGGGGAGGATATTCGAAAAAAAGAGGCTTTATGATTATGTGTGTAGTTTCTAATCGAGATTATTATTTGTTTAAACAAAAGATATTAGAGATAGATCCTCAAGCATTTATAATTATCAATAGTTGTTATGAAGTTAACGGTGGAGTAAAAAGAAAGACATTACCATTTTTATAAATTCAAGTACTTAGTTACTTGTTTTTTTGTTTTTTTCTATTATAGATTTGGGGTAAGGTTTTCTTTCATCAGTTAATTCTAATAAATAATCAGTTGATGTATTGTAATATTTAGCTAGTTTTATTAATAACTCAATTGGGAGCTGTCTTTTCCCTATTTCATAAAAACTATATGCAACTTGGGATACATTTAAAATCTTGGCAATATGTGATTGGGTCAAATCTTTATCTTCTCTTATTTCTCTAATTCTCATTTAGAATCACCTAGACATTATTCTAAAATAAAACAATTTGTTGTATTGATTTTTAAAACATATTGTTTTAAAATGTATATATAACAATATGTTTTAGAGTGGAGAGTATATTTTTATGAGTAAGAAGATAATTGTATTTGGTGTAATACTTTCAATAGCCTTTTTATTAGTTTTAATTTTAAATTTTAATAGAAGTAGTGAAGTTATTTATTCTGAGAAAAGCAAGCAAATAATAAATACTAATGCACTTACTATGATGTATGAAACTGAAGCAAATAGTGGGGAATATCAAGTTTCTAGTGATACGAGTTGGCCACAGGATGGATATACATTTAATGAAACTTTGTCGAGATGTGAGAATGGTGGAACACTAACTTGGAATAGTGAAACTAATAGAGTTGTAATGCAAGCAAATACTAGTGATAAATGCTATGTATATTTTGATAAAACAATTACTTTAGCTAATTATATAATAAATTATGTTTACACAGAAGATGGAGAAAATGGACTATACTACCACGATGGAGTGGGAACATACGGAACATTAGAAGCAGAAGATAATAGCTATCGTTATATAGGAGCCAATCCAAATAACTACGTATGTTTTGGTTCAGATGAATCAACTTGTCCAGCAGATAACCTATATAGGATAATAGGAGTATTTGATGGTCAAGTAAAACTAATAAAATCTGAAAGCATTGGAAATTATTATTGGAGTAGTAATGGTACTGGTAGTTGGGATAATAATACATTAAATACTGTTACTTTAAATGATATATATTTAAACAGTTTTGGAGCAAAATGGATGAATATGATATCATCTGCTAATTGGTATCTTTCAGGAACTTCTTATGTGGTTTATAAAACTACTAAAGAAGTGTTTAATCAGGAATTAAAAAATTATAATTCAATTTATCAGGATAAAATAGGTTTGATATATATTAGTGATTATACATATGCTACTGTTCCAGAAAACTGGTCGTTAACTATTGACTCTTATAGTGATTCTCTTAATATAGATAATAATTGGTTATATCTAGGAATAAGTGAATGGACTATAACTGGATATTGTTGTGAGCCGGTTAAAGACACAACAATACATTCAATTAATAGTAGCGGAGTTGTGTATCATAGTCTTTATAATAATAATTTTGCAGTAAGGCCTACCTTTTATCTAAATTCTGATGTACAATACATTTTGGGAATAGGAACGCAAGATAATCCGTATCTAATATCTTAATTAGAGGACATTTTTGAAAAAAATCCGTAAAGCCAAATATAGACAGGACTAAATGTTTTTTAATAGTGATCGATTTATTTTGAATAAGTTAATAAAAAAATAATACAAGATAAGCAATAATTTTAAATTAAATTATAATCTAGTATGAATAGTAAACATACTGGATTTTTTCTTTCTCTAACTTTACCTTTTGGGGTATTTATGTTACACTTAACTTGTGATGAATATGAAAAAAATTGTTATATTTGGTGGTGGAAGTGGGCTTTCACAACTTTTAAAAGGAATAAAATTATTTCCAGTAGAAATTACAGCAGTAGTTACTGTTGCTGATAATGGAGCAAGTACTGGTAGATTACGTAGAGAAATGAAAATACCTGCAGTGGGAGATATCTCCAAAGTAATGCTTAGTATGGCAAATGTGGATCAAGATGTGATAGATTTGATGAATTATCGATTTACTAAGTCAAAGACATTAGGTAATCATTCTGTTAAAAATTTGTTGCTTACAGCACTTTTGGATTTAAAAGGTAACTTTGATAGTGCTATACCAGTACTTGGTGGTATGCTTGATTTAAAAGGAACAGTGTTACCTTTAACAGAAGATAATGTAAATTTAGTGGGGGTTACTCTTGATGGTAAAGAAATTAAAGGGGAAGAACAAGTAACAAAGTGTGCAAGTCGGATTGATTATGTAAAATATGATAAAGAGTTTACAGTTAATCCGAAAGTAATAAAGGCAGTGGATGATGCCGATTTAATAATATTTTCATCAGGAAGCCTACTTACAAGTATTACACCGCATTTAGTTGATAAAGGGCTTGTGGAAGTAATAAATAAAGCTAAGGCTGATAAGATGTATATATGTAATTTATTTACGCAACCGGGAGAAACTGATGATTTTACAGTAAGAGATCATATTGATTTTTTGGAAAAATATTTGGGTAAAGGAAGTATTGATGTAGTAATTGCTAATAATGCCATTATGAGTAGTAAGTTAGCTATGAAATACGCTAATGAAGAACAAAAAGATCCAGTCATACTAGATATGCACGAGTTAGAAGATACAAATATCTATGTTATTGCTGATAAACTATTTACAGTAGAAGATGGTTATTATAGACATGATTCTTTGAAGACAGCATATTTAATATTTTCATATTTAATGGATGGTAGAAAATAATGACTTTTACTACAATGTTAAAAGAAGAAATTGCTAAGAATGATTTTAATATTGTTGAAGCAAGATATGAACTTATAGCATTTTTAAATTGTTTAGGGAAGTGTAGTAAAGATGAATGAGTAAAAACTGTAGAGAATGCTAGTATTGCTAGACGAGTATATAAAGAAATAAAGGAAATATATAGTGTTAGTCCAAAAATAATAATAAGAACCCAAAAGAGATTTAAAATTAAACAAATATATATCTTAAGTATTAAAGAAAGATTGGATTTTATTAAAGATTCGATTAGTTTGGGAACAAGGATTGATTTAGAAACGCTTGTTACCGATGAAGAAAAGATTGCTTTTATTGAAGGGTCTTTCTTAGCTGTTGGTAATATTTCTAATCCTAGTACTAGTGGATATCACTTAGAATTTATTTTTACAAAAGAACGACTTGCGAAGCAAATACTTAAGCTACTTGAGTATTTTAAATTAAATGCGAAAATAATAAAGCGAGGATATAAAACAGTAGTTTACATTAAATCTAGTGAAAATATTAGTGATTTAATTAAACTTTTTAAAGCAACTAGTTCATTATTTTATTTTGAAGATATAAGAATATATAGAGATCATAAAAATATGGTTAATAGACTTAATAATTGTGAGATAGCTAATCAGGAGAAAACTTTTAAGACTGGTCAAAAGCAATTGGAAGATATTAATTATTTGAAAAATATGGATTTATATGATTTACTTGATGATAAAACAAAGATAGTTGCTGATGCTAGAATTAAGTATCCAGAACTTTCTTATCAAGAGCTGGCAGACATTATTACTAAGGAAATGGATTATAGGATTGGTAAATCAGGGATAAATCATCATTTTATAAAAATTAGTAATTTAGTTAAAAGGCATAAAGAAAAGAGGAGTAATGATGAAAGTAAAGTTAGCTAGTAATTTACAAAGTGATAGTATTGTTGATGGTGATGGAATTAGAACTGTTATATGGTTTCAAGGTTGTGGGCATCATTGTCGAGAATGTCAAAATCCTGAAACTTGGAGTTTTGATGGTGGGATAGAGTTTGACGTTGAAGATATAAAGGAACAAATGAAGAATCTAAAATATCAAACTGGTATTACTTTATCGGGGGGAGATCCTTTCTTTCAAGCTTCAGCAGCTGCAGAAATTGCTAAATTTGCTCATAGTATAGGTTTAAATGTATGGTGTTACACAGGGTTTACATATGATGAAATAATCGATGCTAATGATGAAAAAATGGAATTACTTAAAAATACTGATGTTTTAGTTGATGGAAGATTTGAAATAGAAAATAAGAGTTTAGCTTGTAAATTTAGAGGTAGTACTAACCAAAGAGTAATAGATGTTAAAAAGAGTTTAGAAAAAGGAGAAGTTGTAAAAATATATGATTAGTAACGACGAATATAACTATATTATATTAGCTAATGATATTGATAGAGTATTTTTAGGAAAATATGCCGAATATCCCATAATAGATAATATCAAATTCAATGATTTAAAAGCTAAACTTGAATTTAATACCTCAAAAAGAATTGTTTTTAATAATGCCTTTTATGGATATCGCGAAGAAGAAAAAAAGGAAATATTGGAACTTTTGAAGAAACAAAATATCAAATTTGTGCTTATCACTAGTGATATTGAAGAAGCATTGTATGGAGATTATATAATTGTATATGATGGTAAGGATATAATTTTAGAAGGAGTAAAAGAAGTTGTATTAAAGGAAGAAAAAACTTTGAAACATATCGGTTATGGATTACCATTTGCAGTTGATTTATCAACGCAATTAACTTACTATGATATATTTTCTAAAGTTTATTTTAATTTAGATGAGTTGGTGGATGATTTATGGAATTAAATAATTTAAATGGCAATATTGTTGGTGTAATTATAGATGACTATCCAAGTGATGATTTTAAAGATTCTTTAGTGCGAGATATAATAGTAAAAAAAGTGCCTGAGTCTTTAAAGATGGTTAAATTAGATGAAAGTTTTTTAGATAAAAAATTTAGTGATTTATCTATTAGAAATAAAGAAAAGGTAATACTTGCTAGTAAACTGCATGATAAAGAAATTGTCTTAGTGAATTTTTCACAAGGATTAATTAAAAGTGATTTTAATTATTTTAAAACTCTTTTTAAAAAAATAGCTTCCTATAATCGTAAAATTATTTTGATTGATAAAAATACAGATTTGTTTTTAAATTGTGTTGATAGAATATATGTTATTAATAATGATGAAATTAAGTATGAAACTGTCGATATATTTGATAAGATTTTAAAGTTATATGTTGATTTGCCAAAGATTGTTGAGTTTTCTTTAAAATGTGAAAGTGATGGTATAAGACTAGATCATTATACAGAATTAGATGAACTTTTAAAGGCAATATATAGGATTAAGTCATGAGATATTTAATTAAATTTAGTTATGATGGAACCAAGTTTCATGGGTTTCAAAGGCAAAATGATGTAAAAAATGTTCAAGGAACTTTAGAGAAAGTTTTAAGTGATGTTTTTGAAAGTGATATAGTTATTAAGGGAAGTGGCAGAACTGATGCTGGTGTGCATGCTGAAGCGCAATGTGCTCATTTTGATGTTGATAAGAAAATAACTAAAGAAGATATTAATATAATAAATAGAATCTTGAATGAAGATATTGTTATCAAAAATTATAAATTAGTTAAAAATGATTTTCATGCTAGACACGATGTGAAATATAAAAAATATGTTTATAAATTAAATATTGGTGATTTTGATAAACTTAAAGAAGGGTATTACTATCAAAGGAAATTTAAGCTAGACTTTTCATTGATGAAAAGAGCTATGAAACTTTTTGTGGGTACTCATGATTTTCGTAATTTTGTCAGTGGCCCAAGAATTGATTATACTACAACAATATATAAGGCTAAACTTAAGAAAAAGGGAAGTATTGTTTTATTCGAATTTGTGGGTGTAGGTTTTTATCGGTATATGGTAAGGCATTTGGTTGGAGCTTTAGTGGATGTTGGACGAGGTAAGGCTAAAGTTAGCGATGTAGAACGTATGCTTGATAATCCCTTGGTGGAAAAAAATTTAAGTGTCGTTCCGGCGGATGGGCTTTATCTAGTAGATGTTAAATATTGATTAATTTGACATAATGATAAAAATTTATTATTGTTTAATTAATCAAAGTAATCTAGAAGATATACTTATTTGCAAGAGTAATGATGAAATAAATTTGACAGAAGTTAATCGTTAGAAGTTTACTTCCGAGATTTTATAGCAGTATTATTGAAGCGAAAATAATAGAAAAGTGTCTAAAAATGAATGAAAATGCCTAAAAGTATTTGACTTTTAGCGTTTTTTTTCATATAATTTTAATCGGTACATTTTATTTATGTGATTTATTTAGTCGTGGGAAAATTAAATAAGGAACATAATTGAAAGGATTAGTATGAAAACATTTATGCAAAAAAAAGAAACTGTTGAAAGAAATTGGTATGTAATCGATGCTGAAGGACAAACTTT
>CALVKJ010000003.1 GCA_944332675.1 uncultured Bacilli bacterium | reverse complement strand
CAAGAACAAAATTATCTTACCATATTATGATAAAATAATCAAGCACTTTTATTCGTTTTCTTCAACAATTTTTATTAATCCTGCTTCAACTTCTTCAAGTGCTCTACCTAAAGGTTTCTTATTTTTATAATCACTTTCTTTCATTTGATAGTGATTATTTTCAAGCATTTGTTTACTTCTAATTGAAGCAACATGAACTAGTTTATACTTTGAATCGACAATATTAAGTAATTTGTCAATTGATGGATATAACATAAACCCACTTCCTTCTTCATACTATTATAATATATACTTTTTTCTAATTAATGCAAGCAAAACCCCAAAATTTGACACATTATTGACAAAGTTTTCGTAATGCCTCAAGTATAACAACCATTGCCCACGTATCTTGTTGACAATATATTCTTAATGCCTCATAGTATAAATCATATTCCTCTTTAGTCATACTATTATAAGTAGCATAAGCAACTATTGCCTCAGTTCCATTCTTAACAGTTAAATCTTTATAAGATAGATCACTAAATACTGGCAAAGTCTTCTTTATAGAATAAGAACCACTCAAATCCTTATTATAATAATTTGGTAAACTTGCTCTTTCTTTATCAAATCCTAATTCTTCATATAAAGCTGCATTAGTATTGACAAGCCACATTAAATCAAATCCTCGATTATACATTGCCATCAATTTATCTTTATACTCTGGAAATATACCCGCTAATTCTTTAATACGTCCCTTTTCAAATCCGACATTCTGTGCAAATAAAGTTCCCTTTGAGGGATCAATATATTTACATAATGCTTTAACCAATTCTTCTCTTTCATCATTATCGAAAGTTTTTGCTAAGAATATATAATTATCATTTTCTTTATCACAAACTCCCGGCTCGCGCTCTATATGCAAACTAAACTCAAATGGCGATTGAATATATGGCTTTTCCCCTTTAAACCTCGGCATTGGACAAGGCATCGTTTCAAAATCCAAGTGATAAATTGGATACTCCAAACAATTAAGACCTGCTTGGATTTTTTCTTTATCAATATATTCGCGATTAAATCTAAGACAATCTCTTTGAATTTGATGTTTCTTGCTAGTAATCCACTCTTCAGGAACATCTAGCATATTGATATAACCCTCATTAATTAAATCAAGTCCTTTAATTTTTTCACCATCTAAAGTTTTAAAACCTGCCCCATTATTTAAATAATTTAAACTAGAATTTTTAAGAGGTATCATATAACCACAAACAGTACTAAAATAAGGACATTCTTTCGGATCTTTTATACTACACCATTTTCCCATTGGACAACTACTAGCATCAAGTGCAAATATATCTCGCTCTAACTTTTCTTCCATCGCTGCAATAATTTTTTGATATTCTTCCGTTACTTTTGTTAAATCGATAAATACTACTATTTCATTACCATCAGGATCAGGTTTATAAACAGCCTTTTTATTTTCATAAGTGCCATCAAAAATATATTTATGATTTAAAACCGCTAAATAATAATGGACATTTTTTAAAGCTTCTTCATTATGAGATTCCCTATATTCTCCTTCTAAAATATATCTTTGAATAGCTAAATCGAATACATAACCCCCAACATCACTATAGCGATCAAACAATTTCTCTCTTTTTTTGGCATAATTTTCTAAAGGCATTTCACTTTCCAAAGGATATCCTTCAATTTCATCTTTCAAATAATAACAATTTTTACTTTTATCAAAATAAAATATCGAATATTTTTCTCCCTTTTTATGGTTACTTTCTAACTTAACATATTTACTACTCGTCGTTGCTTTAACTTCAATAATATTTATATCATTACCAACTTCATTATATATATCGACATAACAAACATATTTAATACCATTTTTATTAAATTCAAAACTTTCTTGATTAAATGTCGATCCAGCATAAACAGACTTACCTTTAAAATATTCATTAGTAAGTCTACCAGCTTCCATTTCAACTTGTTTATAATAAGGCATCATTGCTTGCAATTGTTTATTAACCTTTACTGTTAAATCAACTTCATATCCTTCATCTGCAAACATTTCCCCCAAAAGTTCTTTCAAAATATCTTCTTTTTCTTGATTCTTGTATTCATCATAACTAATATCAGCATCTAGCTTTTCGTGCTTTACTTCTTCTAATGCCACATATCTACGACATCTTGTATAATTTATAAAATCTGTTTTAGTTACTGCCATAATACCTCTATGCTAAAACTTCAGCAGTTACTTCATCATCATTACTGGTAATTTTTACCCGTAAATCATTTAAAGTTTCTTCACTATTTCTAGGATCAGCTACTACTCCTTCACTAGTACTTATTATGACATTTTCTAGTGCCAACTCTTCAACTGTCATATAGGCATCATTACCTTCAGCAAAAATTTCTGTATGAGCCTCACCATATATGGCAGCTTGTTCTTCAATCGCTGCAATCTTTAAATCATATAAATCTTGTTCATAATCAACATCAAAATCTCGCGACAAAAGATTAGCTGTAACAAAATAACCAACAGTAAATACTGCAATAACTATCACAAGTTCTACTGCTGTATACCCCTTTTTATTATTCATTATTCACCTCTAACTTAGAAAATCCTCTATATTCCCACAAAGGAAATTCATCTCTAATTTTCATAATTTCCGCAAGCATTTTTTGTTTTAATTTATCTCCCTTAAATTCAAATAATGTTATAACCGTTTCTTCCAAATTCTTTTGAGCTTCATCTTCTTCATTTAAAGAATTATATAAATACGGTATAACAATATTTTTATCGACAAACTCTATATCACTATTACGAAATACATAATTATTTTTAAGCATTTTAATAAATCTTTTATAGCTTTTTATTCCGTGATGATAAGTACTATTACCCATTTCCACAAATTCTTTATTTGTAAACATTTTATATTTATCATTTTTTACATATCTATTAATTCTTTTCTTGTTAGTAAGTTTAGTACTCATTATTTTTTTACTATCTATTAAATATTCTTTTTTATAATAATATTCTAATTTAGGAATTATTTGCTCATGATTATCTATCCCACTTACTATAATATCAAAATATTTTCTACTTACAACTCCATAAGCAACAATTATTCCATCAACTAATTTATAAATTCTATTCCAAGTTTTAACATATTTTATAACTTCTTTATCTTTAACTAATTTCTTTAATAAATCACTAATATCCCAAGCTAACATTAACTCTTGTTCTTGAAATAAAATATTCTTAGCAAGTAAATAATTGATAAACTCCCTATTTTCTTTTAAATAATCATCATTTACTTTTTTAAACACTAACTGTTTTAATGTATTAAAATCTTTTAAATCTAAAGACATTACAAAACATTTGAAATAATTGTCCTTTATTTCTGCTATTTGTTTTAACAAATCTTCTTTCTTTTGTCTTTTAGTATTGATACTTTCATAGTTAAATACCTTACCTAATAAGTTATAATCATCAATAATACTTTGTAATTTTTCTTTATTTAGTTTCTCTAAATAATCTTGATACTCACCAAATATATTCACTATATTTCACCTCATCATCTAATATTATATAATAAATCTCCTAAGTTTTCTATGCTAAATAAATAAAACATTAAAAAAAGAGCATTAATCTCTTTTTACATCAGTAACTAATTGATCAACAACTCTTCTTATATAAGAAACATAATTATAATAAGCAAAAGGAATATCATTATTTTCCATAAAAGATACAGCTTCTTCTTTCATTTCTGGACTTATTTCTACACCTTTAATTATAAGTTTTTCATCCATTATTCTTTTAACAAACACATCCTTTGGTAAAGCTGTTGCAATAGAATTACATTTAGCAGCATATGAGATAATTACACTTCTTTCATGTGGTGTTAAGCTAATATTTTCCTTTAGTGTTTGATATAGTTTTTTCGGTTCAATTTCTGTAATATCATAATAATCCATCGGATCCATCTTACGATATACTCCTTCTTCAACTTCTATCCCTTTGCTAATCATTTCTACTAAACGATTTTTTAATTCTTCAAAATTTGTTATTCTTTCCATTATTTCCTCCACAACAATATAATAACACAATAACCAATTTTATCAAAATAAAAAGATGAGAAAAGCCTCTCATCCATTAAAATTTTTTAACAACATCCACGATCATAAACATTTTCACAAACATTTTCTTCACAATAAGTATATTCTGGTCTATAAGTATGTCTATATACATGGTGATTAATTATTCTCGTATTACATGGCATAATATGTGGCACATCATAGCATATATATCTATGACATACTCTTTCTTGTGGGCATTCATAAATAGGCATCATACCACAACCACAACCAGGCATACCCATCATTCCTGAACAACAAGTAGCACCATCCATTCCTGCTTGCATATTTGTTTTATCATAACCTTTCTTAGTTTCAGATTCATAAGTCTTCGATTCATTATAATAATTCATATATCTCCATTCCTTTCTAGTGTATCCTATGACTAATTCTAAAAAATGTCTAGGTTGAAGCACAAAAAAAGCAACTATTTTTTAGCTGCTTTAGTATTTTTTGGAAACAAAAACTCTCTTGAATTATAATAATACTGACAACCAGATATAACTGAAAGTATTGTTGCTGCGATTAAGAATAAATCAGCAAGTGGGAAATTGATAAGTTCAAATGGTAAATTATAAAATAATATCAAAGTTACACCGCACATCATACAAATAGTTTTAAGTTTTCCCATAATTGATGCCGCAACTACCTTACCATTGTTTCCAGAAATCATTTTACAAGAATCAACTACAATATCTCTTGTAATAATTACTACAGGAATAATTATTGAAATAATTCTTTCATAAGCTAATATTATTAATAAACCATTTACTAATATTTTATCAGCAATGGCATCAGCAACCTTCCCAAAATCAGTTACTTGATTGTTTTTCCGTGCCAAATAACCATCTAAAAAGTCCGACAATGATGCAATTAAGAATAACACTCCTACTACAACATATTTAATATCTACAATAACATTTCCTATTGTATACTTGGGCCATTCAACACCTAAAGAATACCAAGGAATTAATAAAATAATCAATATTAAAACTGACAAAATAATTCTAACTACCGTAATTTTATTTGGCAAATTCATATTTTTCATAACAACTATCTCCTATAACTAATGACATCAGCAACATTTCTATTAATCGTAACTTGTTTTACTGACCAAAATATCGCTGCTATAATCATTAGAAATATTACTGCATAAACCACTACATATACCCAATTATTATATTTTTTCTTTTCTTTAGTATATGGTGATACTATCTTTTCATCTTTCTTTTCTTCTTTAATCTTTAACTCAATTGTCTTTTCAATCTCTTTGATTGGTATTTTCGAAGTATATTCAAACATATATTCATTAAACTCATCAATTAAAGCTTTTTCATCTAAACCTAAATATTTAGCATAATTAGATATATATTCTTTGAGTTCATAAATGTCTTTAAAAGCTCCTGTTCTACCATCTTCAATATTTTCGAGTATTTCTGGTTTAATACTTAGATCTTTGCTGGCTTCACTCAAACTAACACCCGAAGATTCTCTCGCATACTTGAGGGCTTCACCGATCTCGTTCAAAACTTTCCACTCCTTTTTTCTTGAAAATAAAAAAATAATTTTTAATAAGCCATGTTCTGTACTCTACTTACGTAAAGTGGCAAATATTTATCTCCTATTACTAGGCTCTTGCATTGTTTGATTTCTCCGCAAAAGCTCCCCTACCAAAATTTGGGTTTCTCGCTCGTGGGGTTTACCGCGTTCCACTTGCTTCGTTTCCAAAGCAACTCGTCTCTATGGCACTTTTATATCTACTAAGACCATTTAAGGTCTTTTCAAAGCCGTTAGCTTGCGCTACCCTAAGTTATTGTTTCCTTAGGCACGAACACTACAATCAATCACAGATTGTGCGAGCATGGACTTTCCTCTACATAACTTACTTATGCAGCATTTGCCTAAAAATTATTCATTATTTCCGTATACTACTTTTTCTAACTGACTAATTCGCTTTAGAAGGTCGACATTGCTTGCACTTCTAGAAGGTACTTCACTATTACTAGCAGCTACTTCTTGCAAACGTCTAATTTCTTGTTTCAACTTAATATTATCATCAGTCAAATCTTTAATATTTTTTTCTAAATGCTTTATAATATTAGAATATTCCGTATAATCTCTAATGACCATATCTAAAAACTTATCAACCTCTTGAGGGCGATATCCTCTCGCATCAATTTTAAATTCTTTCTCTAAAATTTCTTGGGGAGTCAAATATAATCTATCACTATACAAAACATTCACCTTCTAACACTAAAAATTATATACTATACTTAAGTATTTTGTCAATATATGTCGATTATCCCAAAATAGTTATTTTTTCCTTTTCTTATTTTTTACCAAATAAGTATTTATTATGGCAAAATCAATTTTTCTCAACATTTCATTTATAAAATATTCAGGTCGCATTATATCACCAATCTAATTTTACTAAAAAGTATTCTTAATTGCATTAATTTCGACAAGAAAAGACAATAATTGTTTAAAAGTCAATACCTAAATGGTCATTTGTCATTATTTAACTGTCAAGTAATGAAGTCTTCTACCCAGTAAAGCGTAAATATGATATAATTATAAAGGTGATTATTTTGTTATACCCAAATAACATTAAAAAGACCTACTCCAAAATTACTAATTATAGTAATCGGGGGATGGACTTAGAATATTTAATTGAACAAGCGAATGACTATTATACTCTTAATGATATAGCATATATATATAAAAAGCCTACTCCTATTGGAGTTACCAAAGTGGCATATGGTGCAAAAGGCAAAAGAATAGAAGATGGTTTTTATAAAACTCCATCAACACTCGATTTTAATGGCTTATATAATGGATACTATGTAGAATTTGATGCTAAAGTTACCCAAAACAAAACATCATTTCCTATAAGTAATGTCCACGATCATCAAATCAAACACATTAGAAATATTAATAAACATGGAGGAATAGTTTTTTTAGTAATAGCTATGAATAATAAATATTTTCTCTTAATGGGTAATACTTTTCTTGAATTTTTAGATAAGGAAAAAAGAAAAAGTATTCCTTATGAATATTTATTAAACAATGCATATGAAATAAAGTTAGGTTTAAAAGGCTTAGATTATTTAAGTACTCTAAATAAAATTATCGGAGGGATAAAATGAAAAAAATAAAATTAGGAAAAATAAAAATTAAAAAGAAAAATAAGGAACCAAAAACGAAAGACCCCAATAAAAAGACTAAAGTAAAAACAATTGTCTTATCAGGAATTCTAATTTGTGGGATTGCAGTTATATCTATTATATTAGTCTTTGCTTTATACATTATAATTTCATCACCGGACTTTGATCAAGATAAATTATATTCCAAAGAATCGACAGTTCTATATTATAAAGATGGGGTTACAGAATTAGCTCGTCTTGGAGCAGAAGACCGTGATACAGTATCCTACGAGCAATTACCTCAAGTTTTAGTTGATGCCATCGTCGCTACCGAAGACTCTAGGTTTTTCCAACACAAAGGAATGGACGTTGCCAGATTTGCCAAAGCTGCCTTTGGTCAACTTTTAGGTAATAGTAGCGCTGGTGGTGCTTCAACGATTACCATGCAATTAGTAAAACAAGTTTATACTAACTCAAAAGATTCAGGTATTGAAGGTATCATCAGAAAATTTACCGATATCTACATGGCTGTATTTAAAGTCGAAAGTAACTATACTAAAGAAGAAATCATGGAATTTTATGTTAATACTATGTGGTTTGCTGGTTCAACTAGTGTTAATACTGCTGGTATCTTTGGTGTTGAACAAGCTTGTCAATATTATTTTGGCAAATCGGTTTCTGACTTAACTTTAGCAGAAGCTTCCATAATCGCTGGTATGTTCCAAAATGCAGCAATTTACAATCCATATACTAACCCAGAAGGTGTTCGTAAAAGACAAACTACAGTTTTAACTTTAATGGTTAACCATGGCTATATTACAGAAAGTGAAAAAGAAGCAGTATTAGATATTCCTATTGAATCTTTAGTAACCGCTAGAGATACCAGTAACAGTTCAAATCAAGCCGCAATCGATTATATTGTAAATGAAGTTACCGAAAAAACTGGGCTTAATCCAAGATATAACGCAATGAGCATTATTACTACTATTGATCCAGAAGTTCAAGAAGTTTTAAATCAACTTGAAAAAGGCGAAATCTATGAATTTCCTAATGATGCAATTCAAGAAGGTATGGCTATTACTAGTACCAACGATGGTTCAATCGTAGCCTTATCTGGTGGAAGAAACTATGCTGCAATGGGGGATAATCGAGCAGACATACGTAGACAACCAGGATCAACTGCTAAACCACTATTTGATTACGGCCCTTATATTGAATATTTAAATGGATCCCCTGCAACTTTATTCCTAGATGAAGAAACAACTTATAGTGATGGCACTTCTATAAAAAACTCTGATGGAACCTATATGGGGCTTATAACTATGCGAACTGCCTTAATTGAATCAAGAAATATCCCAGCCCTTCAAGCTTTCCAAGCTGTTTATGCTGAAGATCCAGATTACATTAGTGATTTTGTTCATAGTTTAGGTATTGACTATGGAGATAACTTATATGAATCAGCATCAATCGGAGGATTTGAAGGTATCAGCCCAATTGAAATGAGTGCCGCATATGCAACATTTGGTCGCGGTGGCTATTACATCGAACCATATTCATTTACTAAAGCAACAATTTTAGAAACTGGAGAAGTTTATGAACATAAATACGAAAAAGAACGTGTTATGAGTGAAGAAACTGCCTACCTTATAACTGATATCTTAGTATCTGCTGCCGAAGATGGTGTTGGTGGTGTATCTGTAAGTGGCACAACTATTGCAGCAAAATCTGGTACAACTAATGTTGACCGTGAAGCGGCAGCCTCAATAGGTATTCCAACATCAGCAACCAGAGATGCTTGGAATGTAACCTACTCACCAGAATATAGCATTGCTTTGTGGGTAGGATATGACCGTACTACCGCTGAACATTATCTGACAGTTAATGTCGGAAGTCGAGCCCGTAATGCTATAATGAAAGCTGTTGGATCACGAGTATATTCGAAAAACCAAACATTTACTGTACCTAGTGGAGTTGTCGAAGTAGAAATTGAAAGAGAAACATTCCCTACTCAACTTGCTAGTGAATATACTCCAGAAAGTTTGCGAACTACGGAACTTTTTAAAGAAGGAACGGAACCAACCGAAGTATCAACTCGTTTTGCCAAACTAGATGATCCAACTAATGGAGATTACACTTATGATGGCACTACTCTTAACTTAACGTGGGATGCAATAGAAACACCAGATGCAATCAGTACAAGTTATTTACAAAATTATTTCAATACATACTATGGAAATTATGCTAGTAAGTATTATGAACAACGATTAAGTTATAATAACTCTAACATTGGTACATTAGGTTATCAAATATACAAACAAGAAACTAATGGCGATTTAACATATATTGGTAGAACAGAAGGAACAAATTATAACTTTAGCCCTACTGATACTGGCACTGTAACCTATATCATTAGATCATCTTACTCAATATTTACTAGTAATATGAGTGATGGATTAAAAATAACAGTTAACCTCGGAATGGATTCTAACGTCGGTGATATCGTCGATCCAGATGATCCTACAGATGATTCTCCAAATTCAGGAACCGGTGGAAATACCGGCAATAACAATCGTCCTGATACTGGATTAGAATAAAAAAAACCTATAAGAAATAAAATCTTATAGGTTTTTATCTGCGAAATTCACACTTAACAAATGGACATTTAGCACATTCTGGTTTAGCACTCTTACATATATATCTACCAAACAATACTAATTGATGATGCACTCTACTCCATTTATCCTTAGGAAAAAACTTCATTAAATCTTGTTCAATTACTAACACATCATCACTTTTAGTAAGACCTAATCTATTAGCAACTCTTTTCACATGGGTATCAACTGCAATTGCTGCTTCATTATATAAATTAGATAAAACAACATTACAAGTCTTTCGCCCAACTCCAGGTAAACTTTCTAAAAATTCCCGATTATTAGGAACACACCCATCATAATTCTTTACTAATTCTTGTGCCACATTTTTAATATACTCTGCTTTTCTTTTATGTGTTCCAACTGGATATATAATTCTTTCTATATCTTCTATTGGAGCCTCAGCTAAACTATATATATCATACTTATCAAATAATACTTTAGTTACTAAGTTTATTCTTTTATCTGTTGATTGCGCAGATAATATCGTAGCAATTAATAATTCATAATCTTTATTATAATTAAGTTCACACCTAGCATCTGGAAATAAATCATCTAAATATTTTAATACTTCCTCACTTTTCATTTAACCAATCAAAATTTAGTACACTTGTTTCAAATAATTTATCATTATCTTTTTCTTCTTTAAATCGATTATTAACATCATTAACTGTTTTATAACCTTTTCTATTCCATTCATATAAAACTTTATCAATATATCTTAAATTAGTAGCTCCATTATATACCGCTTCTTTTAAAGCTGCAAGAACTAATTCTTCACTAAATCCTCTATCTATCCAAGCATTGATAATTTCATAATCCATTGTTGATAAAGTTCTACCAAAACTACTTTCAAATATACTAAATATATCCTCCTTGCTACTTTTTTCTTCACATTTCTTAGCATCACTTCTAATTTCATTATAAAAGTTATCTAAACATACTTTTTCAATTATTTTACCAAAACTATTCTTTTCAGCTTTTACCTTAATAAGTTTTTTCTTCATTAAACTACTATAAGCTTCCAGTACTTGTTCTTCACTCATATTTAAAGTTTTTGCAATAACCTTCATATCAAACACTAGATCAAAGGAATTATCAAAATAAAGTAATAATAAAAATTCGTTTAAAGATAAATTTTCTTTTAAAGCCTCTTTAATAAATAAAGTTTCTGCTACTAATTTTTTATTATCTTTAAACATTTTACTCACTTCCTTTTTAGTAAATACTTTTTAATATCCCCTTTTTTATTCTTAAGCCTTCCTGAAAGGATCTCTGTTATTAACTCACTATAAATTTCACTAACTATTTTACCGGGCTTAATTTTTAAAATATCGATTATTTCATCACCACTAATGGCAATATCACTGCGATCTTTAATAGGCATTTTCTTATACATCTGATTTATCTTTTTTATATCAATGTTTAAAATCCTGCCCGCAACAGTATTTATATATAATCCATAGCTAAACAAAGTTTCGTAATTTACTACACTCTTTTTAACTACCTCGGTAATTCTAATTATATTGCTTTTTTCATTATTTGTAAATGGGATTTTTGCAACTTTCACTTGCGCATACATACCCATCAAATCATTAGTATAAAAAACATCCCCATAACTTAAGCCAATAAGCTTACTTATACCTAAATCATCTAGTAATTTTAATCCTTTTTTAAAATTAGGACTACTTAATATTTTATCTAATTCTTCTTTAATTCTTACCCCCGATAGTGTACTAATTAAAAAAGCATTTTCTGTTAAAGAAAGCATTAATTTTTCATCGATTGCAAAATCTAGTACCGTTGCAAACCTAATTGCTCGAAGTATTCGCAGCGGATCTTCTTTTAATCTATCATCAGGATTACCAATCATTTTAATAACCCGATTATTTAAATCATCTACCCCATCAAGTAAATCGATAACCTTATCATTTTTATCCATACAAATAGCATTTATCGTAAAATCTCTACGTTTTAAATCTGTTTTTAAATCAGTTATATATTTTACTTCTTCAGGATGTCTATTAGTATATGTCCCATCTTCTCTAAACGTTGTAATATCAATATTTAAATTATCTATCTTTAGATTAGCTCCCCCATAATTATTTGAACAAATACTAAAAATGGCATGGATATCCTTCGGTAGTGCGGAAGTACAAATATCAACATCAAAAGTTTTGATACCAAGAAGTGTATCTCTTACATAACCTCCGACTAGAAAGGATTCAAATCCATGCCTATCTAATTCATTTAAAACATTTTTAATTATTTTATCCATATTATCCCCATCTAAATTATATCATTTAATGAAGATAAATAACATTAATTTTATAAATCTTTATGCTTTTTTGTAAAGTTTAATTTCTCCCTTTTGAGCACTATTTATTATAGAAATCCAAAGATCATCTAAAACATTTCTCTCTTTTTTAGGATGTACTAAAAATCGCACAGTAAATTCAATATGATTATCGACATATTCAGTATAGATAATAGGTTTTAAATTATTATAATATATTCGATAATTACTACTCGCGGCATCAATTGCTTTATCCATTTTTTTAGGAATACTTTTAATCACTGTATTATTATTAACTATCTCATATAACTTTTTCTTATGAGCATTTATATCTGCATCCATATCGACATTTACTTTCATCTCAGTCCAAATATATTTAAATGCTGTTGTATAATTCTTTAAAGAATTAGAAAATATTTGGGAATTTGGAATGTTGACAATTATCCCATTACTTTGTTCACCATTTACTCTATCTCCAAGTTCTAATACCTTAAAGCTCATTGCAGTAATTAAAACAACATCTCCTTTAATATCTCCAACTTCAATACGGTCTTCCACCACAAATGGCTTAGTAACCTTTATATAAATACCCGCAAATAAGTTAAGAATTACTTCCCGTAAGGCAATTGTAGCTCCCGCAGATATAAAACTAATAATTGTAACTACATTATCTAAATGCCCTTCCCAAATAACAAATATTACAAAAATAAGAACGATATTAGTAATTAAATTACACCTTTGACTGAATTTAAAAACATCTCTTCCCGTATGACTACCGGCCTTATAAAAACGATTGATAATTTTATTAATAAATTTAATAACTACAATAGCAACAATACTAATTATTATAAGGATTACATACTCACTTTGAATACCAATCACATCCTTGAGTGTATTTAATATTTTATCCATTTCATTCATTGTAATCTCCCCTTTCAAATGTCTACTATCATAACACCAATTTAAGAAAATTACTTGAAAAACAAATAAAAAAATAACTACTTTACATTTTACTGTAAAGTAGCTTGATTTATTACATTAATTAATGCGATAAGGATCTACAATAGTTCCAGTTCCTCCAATCAAATTAACATTGGAATTTAAATAAAATACCGGTCGCAAGTAGTAAACTCAGTATCTGGGTAATTAATGGAAAATCTATCACCACTAAGGAAATAAACAAAGTCTAAATACTCATCATAATTTTCAGAAAGACGAGTAACGGTCCATTCACTAAGCCCCATAAACATCCAATTGTTATAACTGGTAATGGTTCGATTGAGTTCCTCAACATTTTTAGACCATTCACTTGGACTCATTGCATATCCATAATCGCTAACATAAGCTAAACCTATCTTAGCATTATATTCCCTTTCTATATCAACATTTGGATTTTTTACTTCATAATTATATATCACATTTATAGAACTTTCACTTGTATCCTCACCATAATTTATTCCTCCAAATGCTATTTATTTTTTTACTGATGCCTTATATATTTCTTCAATCGAAGACTTTAAAGTACTTGTAAATTCTTCATCACTTTGATTAACATTAAGCCCTTCTAGTAATGCTCTTGAAAAACTAGCTGTCATTCTTTTATTTTGACTTAATAATTCACAAGCTTTATCTCTATCATATCCTCCAGATAAAGCAACTATTCTAATTACATTTTTATAGTGTAATAATGAATCATAAAAATTAGGTAAATCCGGAATAGTAAACTTAAATATTAAATAATCATCTTTTTTCATTTTAGCTAATTGTTTAATAATTTCTGTTTTCATAAAAGATTCTATTTGCCTTTTATTTACTGCATTAATATCTACCTCCGGTTCAATTATTGGAATTAAACCTTTAGCAATTATTTTTTTTGCTAAACTAAATTGTTGTTCAATTATCTTTTTTATACCATATTCATTATATTCATGGATAACTGAACGCATTTTAGTTCCCACTACTCCATATTTTATTCCTTCATCAAGGATACTTTCTAAATTAGGTATATCTTTAAGTAACTGAACTC
This sequence comes from uncultured Bacilli bacterium, assembly GCA_944332675.1. Classification (GTDB taxonomy): domain Bacteria; phylum Bacillota_I; class Bacilli_A; order RF39; family UBA660; genus Onthocola_B. The sequence goes on along the minus strand of CALVKJ010000003.1, from coordinate 28,622 downwards.
CATCTGCTTCTACATCTAACCCTAAATCTATTTTTAAAAATGCCGGAATATTTTTGCTTTTTAAATATTCTACTGTATTAACACCCGCTATATCCCGTTCCATCGTATTTTTAAAAAGTATGACACCCAAAATGTGTTTGTCGCTAAACTCGGGATTAGTAATAATTCTAGAACGCATTTGATGGATATAGTCAAACATTACTTCATCACTGGTAATATCTTTAATATCCACTCCATAATTAGCTAAAGTTTTTTTACTACTTCCACCACTTTGATCAAGGGCTGCAATAAATCCTTTTCTTACTCTTAATTCTTCAATCATTTACTCTTACCTCTTTCTTTATCAATTTTGCATGTAACACTACTCTTTCTTTATCATTTAAACAAGTTGATAAAGTAAGTATTTTATCAGTTGCATTAAACTCTACATTAAAATTATATCTGCTACGATCCTTAAGCATCATAACAAATTCTAAAAATTCTTCATCACTACTAAAATCAATTTGCAAATAATCACTAGTAGTAGGTATCGTATATACACTAAATACTTGCCATAACGTATTTTCTGTCAATGTCGATAATTTTATTACGTGATTATTAACATCATCAAACCAATCTGATTTAAAAATATTTTTTAAAGATCCAAACATTGTTCCATTAATTCTACTATGGGCATAAAGTATCGTATTTCTGTCCAAATTATCAACACTATTTCGATAATCTAAAAATACCCACCCCGATGAATTATTCTCTTTATTGAAATCTTTATTTAAATAATATTCATTATCAGTAGTTTGGACAAAAGGATAATTTATATTAGTACCATTTACTTGTAACCATCCTTTAGTATCATCATTTATTTGTAAAAGATTAGTAAAATCTACATTGATTAAATTCATTTTAATATAATCCCAATATGGATTAACTGGATCATCTTCCGATGGTGGATTAATTATTTCTGTAGCATCAGTATCTTCTATTTCTTCGACAACCACAGTTTCATTAATCATATCAATTTGTTCTATTGTTTTATCAGAATCTATTTTCCATAAAACTATTTGAACTCCGGAATATACACCAATACCAATAAAGATAAATAAAAATAATAAGACAAATATTTTATCTTTAGAGATTTTTCTAGCTACAAATTTTCTATCAAAAACAGGTTTAGTATTTTCTTTTTTTGGTGTTTTTTTAATTTCTTCTGTTATTTCTTCAGCATAAACTTTTTCTAAAACTTCTTTTAAACTTTTTTTCGGCTCCTTTTTTATATTGGCTTCTTCTTCAAGTTTCTTTGTAGTTGCCTCATTATTCTTTATTTCTTTTTCTTCAGGAGCACTCTTTTTATTTTTTAAAGATGGCAAAACAACGTCATCTATTTCATCTGGCGTTATTTTACTTAAAACTTCATCTCGTTTAACTTTTGCCACCCTTCATACTCCTTTTTATTTATTCATCTAAACTTATATTAATATTTTTATGTTTATCAACCGTTAATTTACGGTATGTTACCCCACAACTATCAAATAATCTTCTCGATGCTATAAAGTTGGTATCATTATGATATTTATCACTTAAATAAACTACTTCTTTAATACCAGCTTGAATAATAGCTTTAGCACATTCATTACAAGGAAATAATGCTACATATATTTTAGCTCCTTCAAAATCTCTTTTATGTCCTCGAAAATTAAGTATTGCATTAAGTTCGGCATGACACACATATAAATATTTTGTTTCTAGTGCTTCTCCCTCTCTATCCCAAGGAAAATCTTCATCGTGAAACCCATTCGGTGCTCCATTATAACCAATTGATAAAATTCGATTATCACTGCTCACAATACAAGCTCCCACTTGAGTTGATGGATCTTTACTCCGAAGCGCTGAGAGTTTGGCTATTCCCATAAAATATTCATCCCACGACAAATAATCAGTACGATGTTTAACATTAGTTTTCATTTTACTCCACCCTATTTAATTTTAGCAAATAATTATATTAAAATCTAGTACAAGCTAAAAACAACTCGAACTATTCATTCGAGTGTTTACATATTTTACAATTTAAAACTTAATTATCTAGTTTCACTATGGCTTAATACATCATCATAACAACTTATTTGACCATTTTCAGATATTAATGATTGAGCCATAATTTCAGCTTTTTGGTGTGCATCTTCTCCTTCTATAAATTTTACTGAATCATAGTCAACTAACAATTTATCTCCTAAAGAAGTATATAAAACCCAAGTCCTATCTTCAGCTAATGTTCTATAACGTGTTGCACCAATATCCTCTGAATATTTCATATATGATTCCAAATCAACTAATAAAGCATTGCCATTTTCCATTATAATAGCTGTTGAAGAAATGTTTTGAACATCAACTTGTTCTTCTTGTTTATTCTCACTTTCACAGCCACTTAATAGTAATACTGCTGAAAGTGTTATTCCAGCCAGTACTACTTTACCAGTCTTTTTGGCCATTTCTGTTTTTTTCTTAATTTCTGTTAAATCCGCAAATTTATGTTTTTGATTAAATTCAAGCATTCTTTTCACCCCCGTAATTTAGTGCTTCAAATATTTTATTTATTTGTTCCTTTTCTTTTTCTGTAAAATCAGTATTCAAATTTACATAATCTAAATCTCCATTATAAGAAGCTGCATAAAATTTGTTATCATTTAAACTTTTATATATAATACAATCCTTAGCTGTTTCTTCTAATCTAAACGTTGCAACAACTTCCATTTGTTCTGTATTACCATCATCTTTAACAATTGTAATGTAATCTTTAGTCATTTTTTCCTCCCCTTACATACATTATACCACATAAATTTAATTAATTACTTAATTTTTTTATTTCTTCTAGATAATTTTAGTCCCACTTCTTCAGATCTTTCTTCTTCTATTTGTTTTTCTTCATTAGCGATATCTATTCCATCTAATTTCTTAAAAACTTCATCACTTGCAGTGTTTTTAGTAAGTACTCCACCGTTTCGTACTAATTCTTCTCTTTTTTCTTCAGTTAAATATAACAAGTTTCCTGTTGTTTCTAATATTTTAAGATTTCCATCAACATAATCATAAATAATTTTGCCATTCAATCCATCAGCATTAACATCTAAAGTAATAGCTTCTATTAATCTTTCTTTAACTCTATCAGGAACCAAAACAGCATTAACAGCTGTTGGATTTTTTAAATATTCTTCATATTCTAATTTGGACATTTTTTTAGCTATTCCCATAATTTCCAATGTATCAGCTAAAACACCACTACGTCTATAAATACTCATTATTATTTTATAAGCAAGAAATAAATTATAGCCAGGTATAAATAATTCCCAAAAATATAAATTAAATTTCGCATTTTTTTCATCCCAAACCTTCTCATTATCTTTATCGATAACTATTTTATAACCTTCGTCTGCCACATTTTTAATGACATCAAGACACTTTTTAACAATGGTACCAATAGATACACTACTAGTAGTAATAACTAAAATTAACAAAGCTTCCATAAATACTTCCTTTCAAGCACTATTTTATCATATTTTTTATTTTAAAAAAACAAACCGCTATGGTTTGTCTTAAATTGATATTGGTAATATTAGGAATGTTATCTACAAATTGCTAGCAATTTGACATCAAAAAATCAATTTAAATTTATTTTAACATAACATTCGACCACTTTTCGAACACTTTTCGACCATATAATTAAAAAACGAACTATATCTAGTTCGAGCAACTAAAAATTTTGGTGCCTGTATCCGGACTTGAACCGGAACTCCATTGCTGAAAATAGATTTTGAGTCTATCGCGTCTACCAATTCCGCCATACAGGCCTAGATAAATTATATCATATAATTATCTAATTTGTGTTAAAAACTTACAAATTTGCAAATATATCTTCCAGTTTTGCATTTATAACTAGAGTTGCTAAATTATCATATGGTGTTTTAGTATCATTTAATATTACTAACTTTCCTTGACAAAGTCTAACTAAGCTAGTTGCAGGCTCAACCGTAAGGGAAGTTCCTGCCACCAGCAACAAATCCGCCTTACTAATAGCTAATAAAGCTTCATTATAGCAAGGCGGTAACATTTCGCCATATAAAACAACATCAGGTTTAATTATTCCCCCGCATTCACACTTTGGTATTCCATCACTTGCAAAAACACTTTGCGCATCATAAAACTTATGACATTTAACACAATGATTTTTATATATTGTTCCATGGATCTCATAAACATTTTTACTACCAGCTTTTTGATGCAAGCCATCAATATTTTGAGTTACTATTGCTTTTAATTTACCAATCCGTTCTAACTTACTTAAATATTTGTGAACAATATTAGGTTCATACTCTAAAGTGTTCATATTTTCTTTATAAAATTTAAAGAACAATTCTGGTTCTTGATAAAAACAATTGCTACTTAATAAATATTCTGGAGGATAATCCATTTTTTCCCTATAAAGACCATTTTTCCCACGAAAATCTTTTATTCCACTAGCAGTAGAAACCCCTGCTCCCCCAAAGAAAACTATATTATCTGCTTCTTCTATTAACCTTTTCAAATTTTCTTGTTTTTCCATAATTTCCTCTAAAGCACTATCCCATTAGTATATAAAAATTCTAACAAAGTATCTTCTGAAACATCGCCGATAAAAGCATCTTGAATTACGCCATCACTAAGAACAAAAATCATCGGTGTATATCCCAAATAATCCCCTAAAGTTTTATTAGTATCCTCAAACATATTATATGGAAATATCAACGCTTTTTGTAACTCTTCATAAGCATTACCACTATAACCGATACTAGTAATATCAAAATAAACAGTCTTAAAGCCATATTTTTCTTGTAAACTAATTAATTTTTCTGTTAATCTTTGACAATTCATACAAGTGGGATTACCAATATAATAAAGTCCACTAATACCACTATCTTCAAGCCTTAACATCAACATTTCATAATCAATTTCTTCATAAGTACTAAAATCATTACTACTAGTACTAGATATTATTTTTATATTATTAATACTTTCTGTATGATTATTAACTTCTCTCTTATCAATTATTTCATACTTATCTAAATTAATATTATCATTTTGATCTAAACTTTCTCCATCCCTATTATACTTCTTTTCATTACCAGGATCTAATAAAATCTCTTTTATATCATTATTAACAAACTTTTGATAATCTTCTTGAGTATAAGTAACTTCATCTATTTCGATATGACTATAGTTATCAAAAACAAAACTACCAACATATTCCATACCCACTTCATTTTGAACCTGCATATCTTCATCAGAACTAGGAGTATATTCTGTAGTTATATCCATCTGTAAAGTTATGTCTAATCTGTCTATTTCATAATCACAACTTGTAGAATATATTTTATAACTTCCTAATTCATTTTCATAACTTGCTTGATATTCACAAGTATTATCATCACTTAAATTATAACTAGCACTAACTTCACTAGTAATATCTCCCTCTATTAAAGTATAATCCGCAGAATATAATGCATTATAATTATAAGTTAAATCATCTATATTTACTAATTGTATTTCCTTCTTTGAAAAAACGTTTAATAATACCAATATTAGGACAACTACAATAACTAAAGTTAATATGATAAAAACTATTCTTTTTTTCATATCATCACCATAATTATAATATCACACCCATAATTAAAAATAAATATGACATTCTAAGATTTGTCAAATATAAATTTTTATGATATTATAGACACTACAAAAAGACACGAAATTTATAAATTTTTAAAAATTTATAAATAATGTGTTTATTTAGTATATAATATAAGTGTAGTTATAATATCTTTGAGGTGAACTATGGATAAATCAATTTTAAAAAAATTATCTTACGGAATGTATATAATAACTAGTAAAGAACAAAATCTACTAGTTGGTTGCACTGCTAATAGCGTAATGCAAATAAATAGTGATACTGTTGCTATTAGCTTAAATAATGCTAACTACACAACTAAAGTCATTTTAGAACAAAAGAAGTTTGCTATAAATATTCTACCTAATAATACAGATATTGAACTAATTAAAACATTTGGCTTTAAGAAAAGTAATGAAGTAAATAAATTTGCCAATGTATCTTATGAAATAATAGATGAGGTACCTATTATCAGTAATACTTGTGGTTATATTATTTGTACACTTAATAACAAAATACAAACTAATACGCACACAATAATTTTAGGAAAAATTATCAATTTAAAGCAAACTAATAGCCTAGAAGCAATGACTTACAAATACTATCAAGAAAACTTAAAAGGAACAACTAATAAAACTGCTCCAACTTACCAAAGTGAAAAAAAGACAACTACTAAAAATGTATTTGTCTGTAAGATCTGCGGATATCGCTATGAAACTGATGCTTTAGAATTACCAGATGATTTTAAATGCCCAATGTGTGGCGTCGGAAAAGAATACTTTGAAAAACTCTAGTATTCTTTTTATTTTTCTGGGATTCCATAAGATAATCTTGTTTCATCAAAGAATAAAAAATTGTGTCTTGGATAATATGTAAGTAACGTAAATAATATATAACATAAAATTATTAATACAATTGGCATTACTTTAATATTCATTTCATCTAATTTAAGAATTTTATACCCCACAAATTCAACAAATATATAAGTAATTAACATAAGAGAAATAGAAATAAACATATTTTCTCCTAGCCATTTATATAAAGGAATAAATATTATTAAATAAAATATTACTCCTAATACAGCTTTACAAACTACTTCAACATAAAAATTATTATATTTTACTTTAAACTTATTCATTATTATTAAACTAATTAACGAACCAAATACTATTACCCCAAAAATAATTTTCATATGTTCCCAAATTGACTCATTAACGGAAAAAAATATCGCTGTAAAAAAATTAGGAAACAAATCATACACAAAATGCCATAAAAAAGATAGGGCAAAAAACACTACCACATTAATTATTTTTATCTTTTTTAAAGTCAATATTATCACCCTACTAATAATATGCTTTATTCGTGTAAGTTTATCCCTATTTTAGTAACTAAATCAAGAATTTGTTCCATACTCATATAAAATCCCCGCATAGTTTTAATATCTCCCTTAATTAATCCTACTCTAGAACTATATAAATATACTTCTTGACATTTATTATCATATAATTCTAAAGAATCTACTTTAGAATTATAAAAATCTATATAACTTAAATTACTCCCCTTTATTCTTAAATCATCTATTTTACTTATTTTAAAACTACATTCTTTCATATTACAATCTATTACATCTATAATTAAAAGTAAAGAGTCATCAAATGTTGTCTTACTTAATTTTGTTTCATTAAAACTTACATTAACTAACTTTGAATTAAAAAAATTACATTTAAATACTTCTACATTATCCCAAATACAATTTTTAAATTCACAAGTTTTAAAAGTAATATTTTGCATATTAAGGTTACTAAATGTAATATTTTCAAATATACAAGCTTCAAACTCGATATTTTCTAAATTACTAAACGTAATAGTATCATTTCTAAATACTTCCTTCTTTAAATAATTACTTTCAATTTTATTAAGTTGCATTATTTATCCTCTTTATAAATAGAAGTAAACAATTCTTGTTCTTCATTTTCTTTCGGAGCTATATTAGGTAATTCTGGTAAATCTCCAAGCGTAGCTAAACCAAAATAATCTAAAAATTCACTAGTTGTACGATATAAATTAGGCCTACCAGGCAAATTACTTTTACCACTTATTTTAACTAGATCTTTTGCCATCAATTTTCTAATCATATTGATACTAGATATTCCCCTTAGTTCATCAACTTCTACTCTAGTTATTGGTTGATTATAAGCAATAATTGCTAATGTTTCTAAAGCTGCTTGACTTAAAGTGTTAGTTCCTCTCGTTGTAATTAACTTTTGATAATAATCTTTATGTTCTTGCTTAGTTGTCAGTTTAAAAGCTTCCCCGATAAAACTGATTCTAATTCCTCTTTCTTCTTTATTGTATTCTTCTCTTAAGCTCTTGAGTAATTCTTGTGCTTCTTTCTTTTTTATATTCATTATTTCACAAATATTATCTAAAGTTATACCTTCATCCCCCACAACAAAAAGTAATCCCTCTAATATTGCAATCTTTTTCATCTATTACACCTTTTCTATTAATATTTCTCCAAAATTATCTTTTTGACTCAATTTAATTTCTCTATTTTTACACATATCTAAAATAGATAAGAATGTTACTACAATCATTTCCTTAGAATAATCTTCAAAAAGATCTGTAAATTTAACATTCTTCCGTTTACTTATATATTCTCTTATATAGACTTTTCTTTCTTCGACACTTAGTTCTTTTCTTGTAATCCTCGTATTAAGGGGCTTTTGATAATTTAATCTCTTTTGTAATTCTACTAAAGCATCTTTTAAAATTTCGGCATCAAGTGTTCCTTCCAAATGATTATCTTCATCGATAAATTCTTTCAAATTTTCAGGTATCTTAGTAAAAAACTCTCCCCTTTTTTCTTCTAATTCTTTTAATACCCCCGTAATACTTTGATATCTTTCATATTCTATCAATTTATTTTTTAAATCTTCTTCACTATTAATACTAAATTCACTATCTTCATTATTAGTATCTTCTTCTAAATTTAAAAGTAATCTACTTTTTAAATGAATAAGCTCTGCTGCCATAACTAAATATTCACTAGCATTATCTAAATCATTTTTATCAATTGAATCGATAAACTCTAAATATTTATCAATTATATATTTAGTATCTATTTCATAAATATCCATCTTAGCTGTTTTAACTAAATGCAAAAGTAAATCTAAAGGGCCTTCGAAATCATTAATACATAAATTCATACGTCCCTCCCTTAATTACAAGTATAGCCATTCGCCTCTAATTCAAAACTCATAACCTTAGCATCAGTATCTCTTGGATAATATATGATATTATTAAATGAACCCTCAGTTACTGTACTAAGATTTATATCTGTTCTAAATGTTAATACATTATTTTCTACTGTAACAGTTGAATCAATTCCGCCGATTGTATTATAAGTACTTGCTAAAGCTTGATAACTACTATATAAAGTACTGTAATTAGCATCAGTTGCGGAAACTACAAATACATCTTCAATAGAATAAACTTTATTATCATTAAGTAAATAATTAACTGTTTCATAATTTTTTACACAAGTTAAAGTAGCATTACCATTTTCATCTGGTGTTAATGTATGACTTGGATATCCCTCTTCAGTAATTTCTAAAAAGGAAACCGTACTAACATTAGTATCAGTTAAATCATAAGTTACATTAGTTGTACTTCCCGCTGATACTAAAGCATCCGCTATCATTATTCTTTGTAACAACATATTATTAGCATTATAAAGTTCTAAAAAGTAATTTAATTCTGAAAAATCTAACATTTCAGTACCATTGTTAGTAATAGCAAAACTTATTTGATTATCAGTTATACTAAAATTAGATAAACTAATATCTCCTTCAACAATTTGTAAGCCTTGAACCAATTCATATTTAACAACTTCTGTATCGGTATCATCAGTATCATCATCACTATTATCTGGTGTTGATGGCACAACTGGTGTTGTTACCTCTGGATTTAAATATTCATCAATATAAACTGTAATATCTGGCAAATAAATAACTACCGCCACAAATATTGCAAAAATGATAATTAACCAAATAACACTGCCTTTTTTTTCTTTAATAGTTTTTAAAACAGTTGGAGTTAATTCCTCATCTACAATTACTACTTCTTTCTTCTTGGCCATTCATCTCATCCCATTTCATTCTCTCTTAAATTATACTATATTTGCTACCTATTAACAAGAATAAAGTTCTAGCTTTCACTAGAACCATCATCATTTAAACTATTAAAAACTTCTAAGTAATCTTCCTTTAATTCTTCTTTTTCTGCTTCAGTTAGTTCTCTATTAGTATAATCATAACTTTCCACCAGTTCTTCGTGCATACTTACAAGTTTGCCACCACTAACGGCTATTAATGTTGGTGATAACAATCTTGTAACACCCGTATCATATAAATAAAAACCATCTTCAGAAGAAACATAATACTTATCTAAATTAGATCCAAAGAAATCAAGTATTTCATAGTATGCTTCACTACCATCTTTAGTTTTCTCAGGAATAATACTTTCCCCCGGTACATATTCATCTCGCATATTTTTAATATCGACATAATAAATTTTAGTAATATTTTCTTCAGTTGCTGCATTTAACAATACTTCAATTGCTGCCCTAGTTAATGGACAAGTAGAATAACCAAATAATATATAAGCTTCTTCATTATCTAAAACTTCCAATATTTCTTTACCAGTCTTATATATAAATGGATTATCACTAGGAATACTTACATCGATAACTGCATCCCCAGCATCTTCATAAGTACGTCCATTGTATTGTTCAAAATCTTCTTTAAACTTCAAAGCATCAGTCATTACTTCATCTTTATTATTAACCACCAAAAATACACAAAGCCCTATAACCAAAAGAACACATATTCCAATTACAATATATAATATCTTATTACTTTTCACTTTAACCACCATCAATATAATATCAATAATTTAACCAATTGTCCATAATAGCAATTAAAAAGGCACTATTGTGCCAATAAAATTTTGTTTAAACTTTCCGGCCTCAGGGCGGAGACTGCCGCCAGCGGAGGCTTAAGGTTTCTCACACTGCAAGACGATATGGATCACTTGAAGTTCCGATTCCTCCCTCTAATTGGACACTAGATTCTAGATAAAAGACAGGGCGAACAGCATAGACTCCGTTCGCGTAGCTAGCGTACGCACGACCTTCGTCGTTCACATAGAACGCGAGATTCGGACTGTTCGAACTGCGGGAAATCGTCCATTCATATAATCCCATATACATCCAATTATTACTTGTTGCACCACTGTAAGCATACAAATTCCATGTCCAATAATACGGACTAGCGGCATAACCATAATCACTTGCATACATTAATCCGATTTTCGCATCATATGTTGTGCTACTTGAATCACTTCCTACTTCTGCATCATAATACTGCTTAACTGTAGACGAAATATCGAAGCTGCCATCCATTCCTCCTACTTTCCAATTTTTTATTGCCATTAAATCGCTCCATTCACTTCCTAGTGAATTTATGTAATTTGTATTTAGATTTACTGTGTTTAAATTTGATTGACTCCATATATTATTATATACATTATTCCAATAGTATCTATTTATTGTTGTCAAGCTTCCTCTATAATTTGGATAACTGCTTGCTTCATATGTAATTGTATTATAGTCCCCATCTGTTCCTAACGATGCACTTGTTGCAAAATCTGATTTTATTAATTTTACTTGTCCATTAAATACTCCAATTATTCGATATAGATTATCGGTTGGGCAAGTTTCTTCATCAGAACCAAAACAAATGTAATTATTGGGATTCGTTCCTGCATATCTGTAACTGTTATCACCCGCTTCTAGATTTGCATTTGTATAATTTCCTATTCCATCGTGATAATATAAATTACCAACATCATCTCCTACTAGTGTATTTAAATCTGCTATACAACTTGCTAAATTTCCTCCATCTGGACATACATCTGCTAATGTATATTCATATGCTTCTTCTTGTATTGTTAATGTTGCACTAAAACTTTTTCCAGTATTGGCATTTTGATCACTATCTAAATTTGCAAATATTACTTCTATTTGCCATTCTTGGGTTACTGTGCCAGTTGACACTATTTCATAATTATCTGCTATTGTGATTAATCCTGTAGATTCAGTTATATCAAATCCTGTTTCTCCCCCACTTGTCTTTCTTTCTAAAGAGCCAAGTGTTGTTACTTCTGTGCCATCAGGATCTATTACTTTTAATAACAACTCTGCTTGTTCATCTACTGTTGTATACTCAAAATTATTACTTGTAATATCTAAATATACATAATAATTTCTTGTTGCATTATTTGTAGCATTATTCGCGGTTAATGTTGCTCTTGCAAAAGTACTACCGCTTTTATTTCCTGCACCCACACCAAAATCTTCTTGATTTGCTGTTAAACTTATTGCACTTCCCGTTTGAAATGATAAGTTATCGGTTGTTGCAGTTTGAACATTAACATTTGTATTTGCTGATGTACCTCCTTGTGCTGTGAAATATGCATATGTTGCTCCAACTACTACTGCTATAAAAGTTAACACTCCAAGAAATGATAATGCTAATACTTTTTTCTCATTTTTTACTTCCATATAAACTATTCTCCTTCATTATTGATTAGTATAACAAATAATACATAATCTATGATACTCTATCTATATTAATTTTAGAATTTTTTTATCTGTAAGTCAATAAAAATATTTTATCTAAGATTTATTTATTGTAAAAAAATCAAAGCATATATTTTCTACTTTGATTAATTATTACTCATAATTTTTTTCATTAACAAATTCTTTATCCATTAATAGTTCATGAATTATTTCTTCTTCATTTTCAACACTTAAATTCTCTATTCTATCCACTCTAAGTTTTTCACTTGTAAGGATTGCTTCAATTTTAGCTACAGCTGTATCTAAATCATCATTTACTACTACATAGTTATAATTATTTATTTGATTTATTTCGTTATATGCAACTTTAAACCTAGAAATTATTTGATCGATATTTTCATCACCCCGCATCATAATTCTTCTTTTTACTTCCCGCATTGATGGAGCCATAATAAATATTAAAATAGTACTCGGATATAAATCTTTTATTTGTTTCGCACCTTGGACATCAATTTCCAGTATTACATCTTTACCACTATCAAGTAAATCTAATACTTCTTTTTTAGGAGTTCCATAATATGCCCCATATTGAACTTGAGCATATTCTAAAAAATCATTATTTTTTATTTTTGTTTCAAATTCTTCTTTTGAAACAAAGTAATAATCAACTCCATCTACTTCTGATTCTCTTTTAGGTCTTGAAGTATAAGAAGTGGACAAAACAATATCATTATGATTAGCAAGTAACTTTTTTATTACAGTTCCTTTACCGGCACAAGTAGTACCAGATATAATTATTAAATCCCCCTTACTTTTTGTATTTATCACATTTATCCCTCACTTTTTCTAATAATTATAACAGATAACTAATTATTTTCAAAGCAAATATTAGTCAAATATTGTCTTTTCTAATATATATGCGATAATAACAGGTAATTAAAGAAATAATATTCAAATAAATAAAACAGAAGAAGATTATCAAACTCTATTATCTAGTTATGGTAAAAAATTAATACTAAAAAGGGAAAATGCTTGAATAAATTTATTAATTTTGTTATATTATATACGTAGTGTTACCCATAGTGGTGGGTAGCATCTGTTATGGTTAGACACTATTTTAGTGTCTTTTTGCTTGATCTCTTTTACTAAAAAGTACGAGTACCAGAATTATAATTACTTGACAAAATACTTTGTCGTTCATCGCATCACCTCTTTCACTAAAGACCTCTCCCGAAGAAAACCCTCAGAAAAAATACAGTAATTACTAAAAGTTAGCAGACACAACACTCGCCGGTAACGGTTTATTATTTTAAAGTTGACTAGCAACAATTGCAATAAAAATCGTCCACCAAAAATCGACAAAAAACACCAAAAAGTATTGTCAAACCAAAGTAATTGTGATATATTATTATTGCAATTTCACGGCGATGTAGCTCAGTTGGCTAGAGCATTCGGTTCATACCCGACAGGTCGTGTGTTCGAATCACACCGTCGCTACCAATTAGTAATTAACTAGATAGCAATATCTAGTTTTTATTTATATCAAATGCTCTAGCACAACAAAAAACACCTAAAAATGTTAATAACTAGGTGTTTATATTATCTAAAAGATTAATTATCAAGAAAAATAAGCAATAATTGAAATAAAATAATTATTCTCCAAACATTTCAAATACTTCCATTAAAAAAGATTCTTTCTTTTCTTTTTTATTACTCTTTTCACTACTTTTGGTTACTTCTTTTTTTTCTTTTTGGTCTTCTTGAGCAATAATTTTTTCTAGCTCACCTCTATCCAACCAAATACCACGACATTCTGGACAGTAATCAATTTCCACTCCTTTTTTTTCTGACATTAATAAAGTTACATCTTTACATACTGGGCATTTCATAAAATTCCTCCTCGTATAATATAGTATACCAAAATCTTTATTATTATCGCAATATATAATATAATATTTATGGTGATTATATGCTAAGAACTACTCTAATAAATAACCAAGATAAAATTTATATAAAAGAAATTAACAACATTTTAAAGTCTTGGTTAAATACTGATAAAAATTTTGATATAAAAGATGCTATTGCTACAATCATTTTATTAAAGAATCAAGAATTAATTGGCTTTTATCAAATATTAGCCCACGATAATGATAATACTTTCTATACACCCTGGCTTGCTAATGTATTTATTAAGGAAGAATATCGTAATCAAGGTTATGGTAGAATATTAATTTCTTCAATACCTAAATATTTAAAAAATTTAAATATAACAACTCTTTACTTACACACAAGGCACGAAAATCTTTATGAAAAGTTTGGTTGGCAAAAACTAGAACCACTCGATTTAGGTGATGGCATAAAAAGAAATATTTACACATTAAAAAAATAGGTTTACCCTATTTTCTCAAACGACTCAAAACTCGTTCATTGCGTACAACTTTTATTTTACCTGCCGCCGCATCAATGTTATATTGATCACTTTCTAATATTTCACCATCGACATTAGCTATAACTGGCCTATCACTAGTTATCAAAATATTTTTGGCGGTCGTTTTAATTAATCCATCGTATTCTTCGTGTTCGCCTTTAATTACTGAATTGAGAAACGCTGGCATTTCTCTTTTTTTCATACCTGCTACCATATAAAGATCTGCCCCAGGTGTACTTAAAGATGCATTTGGAGCTATTTTTTTGCCATTTCCATAAAACTTTCCATTACAGACAGTTACCATAGTCATTGCCGGATCATAATATCTTACCCCATCAGCTTCAATTAACATTGGCTCATTTCTATGTTTTAAAAAAGCATATAAAATTCCTAAATTATATATTTGATTTCCTGGGACCTTCAACTTTTTCATTTTTTCAGCTGCTGCACAAATTTCAGCATCAATACCTGTACTAAATATATTTAAACAGTACAAATCATTAATCTTCATAACATTGCATTCTGTAACTAAAAAGTTTAATGACCTGCAAAAATCATTACCAGAACCTAGTGGCACTACTCCTAAATAAGCTTTTCCCCCAATAAGAGAATTTAAAACTGCATTGACAGTACCATCACCACCAACAGCATAAACTACACAAAACTCATCATCTTTAAACTGTTTAGCGACATCTATAGTTTCTGCTCTAGTACTAGTAACATATATTTTATAATCGACATCTAAAGATTTACAAATTTCACGAATCTCCTCAACTCTATCTGCTGTTTTACCAACATTAGAATTAATATTTATAATAAAAATATGTTCCATTAACAAACCACCCCATCTAAACTAAAGCTTTTAGCATCTAAAATTTTAACATTAACTATTTTACCAATTAAATCCTTAGATCCATCAATATTTACTAGTTTCATTGTATCAGTATAACCACATACTTTATTAATTCCTTTATCACTAGGACCAGTTACTAATACCGGTACAACTTTACCTAAATATTTTTTATTACTTTCCAAAGAATATTTATTGACTAATTCATTTAATTTATGTAGCCTTTCTTCTTTTTCACTCATTGGTACTTTATCTTCCATCAACGCCGCAGCAGTTCCCACTCTTGGTGAAAAGATAAATGTAAAAGCTCCATCAAATTTACAATAATTTACTATATCTAAAGTTTTCTTAAAATCTTCTTCTGTTTCATTAGGAAAACCAACAATTATATCTGTGGTAATACTAACTTTCGAAACTTTTTCTTTTATTGTATCAAATAATTTTTTATATTCTTCAATTGTATAACGCCGATTCATTTTCTTTAATATTTCATCACTACCTGATTGAATTGGCAAATGAATATAAGGCATAATATTTGGATATTTGGCAATTACATCGATCATTTTATCAGTAAAATTCCAAGGATGCGATGTAACAAAACGAATCCGCGGAATACCAATCTTTGCAACTTTCTCTAACAAAGTAGCAAAATCATAACCTAAATCTAAATCTTTACCATAAGCATTAACATTTTGTCCTAGCAAAGTAACTTCCATATATCCATTATCTTTTAAATATTGTACTTCTTCTAAAATATTCTCCATCTTTCTACTTCGCTCACGACCTCTAGTAAAAGGAACTATACAATAAGTACAAAATTTATCACAACCAAGTTGAATATTAATCCAAGCTGATATCTTAGAATCCCTACTATATTTAATATTTTCATATACTTTATCACTATTAGAATAAACTTCAACAGTTTGTTTACCACTAGCATTTTCTATTAACTTAGGTAATTCATTTAAATTATGGGTACCAATAACAATATCAATATATTTATGTTTCTTAATAATTTCTTCAATTTCACTAGGTTGCTCAGTTAGACAGCCACATAGACAAATAATTAAATCTTTCTTTATCTTTTTTAAATGCTTACATCTTCCTAAATAACCAAATACTTTATCCTTAGCATTTTCTCTTATAGCACAAGTATTAAGTACTACTATATCGGCATCTTCTAACTTCTCACTTGGCACAAATCCTAGTTGTTCTAAATAATATTTTATTTCCTCTGAATCATGGACATTCATTTGACATCCATAAGTTCTAAGAAAATATTTTTTTCCTTTAAAAACAGGTTTTATATCTAAATTTAAATTTATATAATCTATTGTAACCTTTTCTCTATTTTTAGCCACACATAAATCTGGTTTATTCATTAGTACCACTCGCTTTCAAGACTTTATTCTATCACACTATCAAAAATTGTGAAAGCGGAATTTTGATGAGTGTGAAATAAAGTTGTGTAGAAAGGTTGTGTATTAATCATAAAATTACTATTTATGACATAAAGGATAGAAAAAAGTATAAAACTAAAATCAAAATATTTTTTTACCAAAACCCGCTTTCAACAACCATTCTACCAACTATTTTTTGATTTGCAAGTCATTCGACAAAAGATGTCAAAACTTCTCATTATTCGACTTTTTTCTTCTTAAAAAGCTTTACAAAATTTTACATTTAAAAACCTAAAGTTACTATTATACTTTAGGCTTCTTTCTTACTAAATCTCTTGTTGGTTCCTTTTCAATTATATATTCGGCATTTTTCATTTCAAAAATTTGCTCTAAATTTTGGACCATTGTATCAGTAAAGACCTCTGAAATATCCGAACATTTAATATATTCATTTGAACCAATATAAATCTCATATAAAATACGTAACAATGTATCTACTTGCATTTGTTCATCTAAAGCTCTAAAAGTTGGAGCACTATCTTCACTAATCGCAATATTTATATCACCATCATATTTAAAATATATAACTATCGGACGACTTTCTAAAAAGTATCCTACAAAATATTCTTTATATTCGAGTTCTACTTCTTCTGAGTTATTTACAAACTGTTCAACAGAACCATATTCTTCTTCAAAATGTTTAATATCTCCTTCGAGCAATTCCATTTCATCTTTTCGCATTATCCAATCTTTTAAAGCTAAAAGCAGGTTTACTCCCGGAATATAATCATACCACTCTGGCTTTTTATCCAAAGTTTTTTCCATATACTCTCGAAGATCATCTGGAAAATTAAGTTTTTTAGCCATAACACGAAAATCTTCAACATTTTTATTTATAATATGACATCTTATAACATATGTAGATACAAAATTAGCAGCATACACTCCGAATAAAATTTCAATTATTTCTCCTATTCCCATTTTATTTTTTAGGAACTAATTTTTCTATACCACCCATATAAGGTTGTAATACTTTAGGTATTAATACACTTCCATCACTTTGATAATTATTTTCAAGTAAGGCAATCATTGCTCTACTTGAAGCAAGCACTGTGTTATTCAAAGTATGTAAATAGTATGTTCCTTTTTCCCCCTTAGCTCTAATACCTAAACGTCTAGCTTGAGCATCTCCAAGATTTGAACAAGATCCAACTTCAAAATATTTTTGTTGTCTTGGGCTCCAAGCTTCTACATCACAAGATTTAACTTTTAAATCAGCTAGATCTCCACTGCAACATTCAAGTGTTCTAACTGGAATATCTAAATTTCTAAATAATTCAACAGTATATTTCCACATTTTTTCATACCATTCCATTGATTCTTCTGGTTCACAGATAACAATCATTTCTTGTTTTTCAAATTGATGAACTCGATATATTCCCCTTTCTTCAATACCGTGCGCTCCAACTTCTTTTCTAAAACAAGGAGAATATGAAGTCATTGTGATAGGTAATGTATCAGGCTTTATAATTTGGTCTTTAAATCTCCCAATCATTGAGTGTTCACTTGTACCAATCAAGTATAAATCTTCTCCTTCAATTTTATACATCATTGCATCCATTTCCGCAAAAGACATAACACCTGTTACAACATCGCTACGAATCATAAATGGTGGGATTGCATATGTAAATCCTTTATCAATCATAAAATCTCTTGCATAAGATAACATTGCACTATGAAGACGCGCTATATCACCGATTAGATAATAAAAGCCATTACCACTAGTTCTTCCAGCAGATTCTTTATCCCAACCACTAAAACTTTCCATAATTTCGGCATGATATGGTATTTCATAATCAGGAACGATTGCTTCCCCAAATCTTTCATTTTCGACATTTTCAGAATCATCTTTACCAATTGGAACACTTGGATCAATAATATTTGGAATAACCATCATTCTTGATTTTATTTCTTCTTCCAGTCTTTCTTCTTTTTCCTCAAGTTCCGTTATTTGAGCATTGATTTCACCTACTTGGGCCTTTATTTTTTCAGCTTCATCTTTCTTGCCTTCACGCATAAGTCCACCAATTTGACTACTCAAATCATTACGCTTAGCTCTTAGGTTATCTCCTTCTAATTTATATTCCCGATAAGTTTTATCATATTCATAAACTTCATCAACCAAACCTAATTTTTCATCTTGAAATTTCTTCTTAATATTTTCCTTTACTAAATCTGGATTTTCTCTAATTAATTTAATATCTATCATTTTTATTCCTCCCTAAATAATTTATTTTTAATATTTAAATATAATATTTTATCAATTTCTTCCTGACTAAATTCTTTCTTTAACAATTTAGTTAATTCTTCTTTCAAATTTTCATACGGTAAAATTATTTTTTTCACTGGATTACCAAACAATACTTCATCATATCCCATATCATCAGTAGATACTCCAACATTATCTATTCCTAATATTTCTACTACTCTTTTAATATGATTCAAATACTTCTGTTTCAAAACACCTATATCTTCATCTTTATCTGTTAAAAACATTGAGTAACTTACTAAACCCATCACTGGATTAAATTCCTTCAGACTACTTATTTGATTTTCAGTGATATTTCTTGGATGACTATAAAGGTCCGCCACTAACGAGTGGCTAACTATTACTTTAGGATTTAGCCCATTTTTCTTAGCATCCTTTAAAACATCAACTGTATCTATAAATGTTTCTTTGTTCATATGTGATAAATCAATAGCTAAGTCTAACCTTATCGCTTCATATATGAAGTTTTTTCCCTCTTCTGTAAGACCACTGGTAACTTTAGCACCACTACCATATTTATTTTTATTATTCCAAACAAGTAAGATGCTTCCAAGACCTAAATCTTTTAATTTTTTTAACTCTTTAGTATTTTTTATAAAGTCGCAACCTTCAATACTATATACGACATCTATATTTGGAAAATATTTCTTAAATAGTTTTGTAGACACTTTAAACATTTCTACTACATCGATTTTTTTACCCATCATTTCCTGAGCCATTGCTTCTTCACTCATAAAATATAGATTAGCAATTAAACCATTTACATTTTCTTCATTAAAATACTTCTGTAACGTTTTTACATAACTAAAATCATTACGTAAATAGCAATAGTAAAGAATTGACAATAAATCATAATGCATATCAATCATAAGCATTCTCCTTAAAAATAAAAAGGATGATACCCAAGGAGTGCATAAAGCACGGTACCACCCTTTCATTACTCATTTTATATAACGGTATTACCCGGGATTTATTAAATCCAACTCCAAAGGTAGATTCATTATATTTCCATTTTTAGTTTCCACCATCCACTAAATCTCTATAAACTCCCATATAATTACTTATCCTTTATCTTCGCTGATGTAAATAATATACCACAAAATATTGAACTTTGGCAATTATTTTTGATTAACTTATTTGTAAAAAAGCACCGAAGTGCTAATTGTAATTATTCAATATCTTTTTTACTGCTTCATAGGGAAGCCAAGAACAAGTTTTACGACTTGTATTTTTTGTATCTTCATAAACTACTGCTTCTTTTAAAATATCTACATTATATTCTTTATCACTAAGCATAGCTTCCATATTATTTATATATTCTATTGCTTCCTTAATAGTCTTACCTTTTAAATTACAAGTCATTATCGATGCTGATGAAATACTTATGGCACAAGCTTCTCCATCGAATGTTATATCTTCTATTTTATCATTTTTAATATTTACATATATATCGAGATTATCTATGCAAGAAGAATTCCTTGTATTTTCTACAATATATTTACTATCATTAATTCTTTTTCTATTTCTTGGATTACTATAATGATCCATTATTATTTCTCTTTTTTCCATTTAAATCATCTCATTTATTATTTTTTCTTTATCACTTAAAAGTTCTACTAATTCATCAATTTCCGATTCCGTATTATAAAAATATAAACTTACTCGTAAAGAATTAGTAACACCAGTAGCATTTTTTACAAGTTTCGCACAATGATTACCGGCGCGGACACAAATATTATACTTATTTAAATAATATGCCACATCTTGACTAAATACGCCATCGACATTGAAAGCTACTATACCACTATCTGCTTCTAGATTAATTATATCGATATGGGGAATACGTACTAATTTCTCAATCAAATATTCTCTTAAATGGATCTCTCTTTCTCTTATTTTATCCATACCAATACCCTTGATATATTCTATAGCAGCTCCCAAACCAATTGCTCCCGCAATATTTGGTGTTCCCGCTTCTAATCTGGTTGGCAATTCTTTTAAATATATTTCACTTGGAGAGTCAAATGATTCATTCATTCCTCCCCCTAAGTTAATTGGTTCTAAGTTTTCCAGTAATTCTTTTTTACCATAAAGAATACCAATACCTGTTGGGCCTAACATTTTATGCCCTGAAAAAGCCAAAAAGTCAACATCTAAATCTTGAACATCAACTGGCATATGCGGTACACTTTGAGCCCCATCTACAACTACAAAAATATTGTTTTCGTGAGCAAGCTTACAAATTTCTTTTATCGGACGAACATCTCCAATAACATTGGTAACTTGTGCTAGAGCAATAATCTTAGTCCGCGGTGTAATACTACTCTTTACATTATCTATTGTTACGTGCAAACTATCATCAAGAGGAATAAATTTTACTACACAGCCATAATCATTAACTAACCTAAACCACGGTAAAACATTTGAAGCGTGTTCACTAGTAGTTATTAATATTTCATCACCAGGTTCCACTAATCCCGCAAAAAAGCCTGTAGCAATCATATTTAAAGAATCCGTTGCTCCACTAGTAAATATTACTTCTTCTTTAGATTTAGCATTAATAAATTCTACTACTAAATCCCGAGCATTTTCATATTCCATATCGACTTTATAAGAGATATCATAATCTCCGCGGTGAGCATTTGCACTATAATGCTCATAATAATCCGTCATTTTATCTATAACCGCTTGAGGTTTTAAACTTGTTGCACCATTATCCAAATAGATAATATCTTGTTTTAACATGGGAAAATCTTCTATTTTCATTATTTCCACCTTCTTTCTCATTTATTTTATTTTATTCACTTATCTAATTTTTACTTATAACAAAGGCCTTGTCCTTCTAAAACTTGTACTATTTTACCACAAATTACACTTTTTTACAAAAGTTACCCAAAATTAATTGACTTAGAATAAATATTTGTTATAATAAGAAATGTAAGGCGATATCCATTTTTCATATTTTTACTAAAGGTAGTAATACCTTTGATGTCGCTTTACAAAAAAACACAAGATATTATGCTTGTGCTTTTTTGTTTTTTGTTTCTTTTTCTTTAAGACGATATCTAACGTTTGTAGCAACTATACTATAAATGATCGATACAATTGGTACACTTAAAAGCATTCCTAAAATACCATTTATACTAGCTCCGATAGTTACAGCAACAAGTACCCATATACCTGGAAGTCCTACTGACTTACCAACAACCTTCGGATAAATCAAGTTTCCTTCAAGTTGTTGTAAGACTAATATAAATATAACAAATATTAAAGCTTGTAAAGGACTAATCATAAATATTAAGAATGCTCCGATAATTGTTCCAATAAATGCTCCAAATACAGGAATCAAAGCAGTAAACCCTACTAAAACAGATATTGTTGATGCATAAGGAAGACGAAGTATTAACATACCTAAGAAACATAAGAAACCAATAATTAATGCTTCAATACATTGTCCCCCAACAAAGTTAGAAAATATTTTATTAGATAATAATGCAATATCAGTTATCTTTTGATTTACTTTATTAGGTAAATAAGCTTTCATTAAATTAGCAACTTGTCCGCTAATTTTTTCTTTTTGAGCTAAAAAGTATATTGCAAATACTAAACCAATCGTAATATTAATAAATCCTGTAACAACATTTGTAGCAATACCAAGGGTTGTTTCTAATACTTGATTACTATTTTCTTGAATATATGAACTAGCACTATCCCCTAAAGCTTTTAAAGCTTCAACTACTTCATTAATAATATTAGCATCAATTCCCCAGCTATTAAGTAAAGCTTGCAAATTTTCATTATAAATTGGAATATTGTCCGCAAAAATAGCTATTGTATTTTGCAAATTAGGAATTATTAAAAATAACAAGAAAACTATAAAGCCAATTATAATTGTTAACGCAATTATTAAGCCAACTGCTCTTTTAGTTGTTGTTGATACTTTCCAATTCTTCAACCATTTTTTTTCTATCACATTAACTAATACATTCAAAACAAATGCAATAGCCAAACCAATAATAAATGGCATAAATAATTTAATTATATAACCAACTATATTTAATATATCTTTAATATAAATAAAAGCAAATATTAATACAACCGCATATAATATTAAATATTTCAAATCTTTCAAACTAAATGATTTCATAAGCACTCTCCTTTACACCATTATAAACTAACTACTAATTATTTGCTAGACTAAACTATTTAAATAATTGACAACTCCCGCAATTTCATAAACAGCAAACTGTTCTTGAGTACCATCATTTTTAATAATCAATAATTGATCTTCATTAAAATCTTTAAATGTTAAAGTATAATTATTATCATCATTACTACAATTAACAGTAAAACTTATCGTACTTTCATAAGCATCATCGACGATTGGATCACTAATTCGTTCTGCAGCATATACAGTATTAATCAAATTAAGCATTGAAGATGCCGGAATATCTCCACTAACATAATTGCTTACATTATTATATTCATAAACCCACATATCACTTAAGACATAATCATCACTACAATAATTATCAGTTACAAATCCTATACTGACACTTTTATAATAGGTATTATCAATAATTCTATAATCAGTTATAGTAATTCCATTATCTTCATCATAATAATATTTGCCATAACAATTTTCTAGATTATCTAAATAATTACTACGATAAGTATTTAAGTAGTTAACACTTAAAGGTGTAATAAATGTTGCTGTAGAATTACTATTTAAACTTTGATAATACATAAACCTACTTATCGGAATGCCTTCCCCAGCCATAACATCTTCTTTATAAGCCTCATAAATAAATGTTTTATTAATTAAAAGTAAGAACACACCTGCCATAAACAAAAATACTATGGCAATTTTTATTATATTAAATATTAATTTCATACTATTCCTCAATTAAGGATAGACTTACTCTTCCCTTTTCTTTTTCTATACCACATATATAGACATTTATAATATCTCCCACTTTTAGAATTTCACTAGGATGTTTGACAAATCCTTTACTCATCTTTGATATATGAACTAAAGCATCGTCGTGTAAACCAATGTCAACAAATGCTCCGAAAGCTGTTACATTCCGAACAGTACCTTCTAAACTCATACCAAGTTCTAAATCATCAATAGTTAGTATATCACTACGTAAAGTCATTTGTTTTACTTCATCACGAGGATCAATTACTCCGTTGACTAAGTTGTTTTTAATTAAATCCCATTTTTCTTCCGAAATATTATATTTATTCATTATATCTTTAGAATCTAATTTAGATACCATTTCTTGCATATAAGTAGTACCTACGATTTTAACATCAATATTATTATCTTGCAGGATTTGACTGACAATATCATAATCTTCTGGATGAATGTTAGTTTTATCTAAAGGATTATCTCCATCAAATATGCGAAGGAAACCTGCTGATTGTTCAAATGCTTTATCATTACCTTCAATTTGTTTTAATTCTTCTCTTGATTTGATACTTCCTTTTTTCTTACGATAATCCAATATTTTCTTAATAATACTTTTACTAAGACCAGATACATAATTTAAAATACTTTCACTAGCATTATTTAAATTGACACCAACTTTATTAACTACTTTACTTACCACGAAACCAAGTTCCTCATCAAGTTCTTTTTGTTTTAAATCGTGTTGATAAAGACCCACTCCGATGGCTTTAGGATCGATTTTAACTAATTCTGATAAAGCATCTTGTAATCTTCTTCCAATACTTACAGCACTTCTTTGTTCAACTGAATAATCAGGAAACTCTTTCTTAGCTAAAGGGGATGCCGAATAAACACTAGCTCCAGCTTCACTAACTATTACATATTTAACATCCAATTTATATTTCTTTATAAGGTTAGCAACAAATGCTTCACTTTCTCTTGATGCTGTTCCATTACCAATAGCAATAATTTTTACTCCATATTTCTGTATTAAAGCAAGCATAATTTTTTCGGCCATATCAACTTCTTTTTTAGGTTCATGTGGGTATATCACTCCGATTTCTAAAACTTCACCCGTTGATGATAACACTGCAAGCTTACAACCAGTCCTAAACGCTGGATCAAAGCCCATTACCACACATCCTTTAATCGGTGGCGTTAAAAGAAGATTTTCTAAATTATTACCAAATTCATTGATACCGAATTCACTAGCCTTATCATATAATTCTGCTTTAATATCTCGCTCCAAACTAGGTTCAAGTAATCTTTTCCAAGCATCTTCAATATAACTTTCCATATCTGGTACTAATGGGCTTTTCCTATTGCCAATTACTTCGTTATGCAAATATTCTAATACTTTTTTACTATCGACACTTAAACTATAAGTTACGACCTTTTCTTTTTCAGCTCTCGCAATAGCAAGTGTTTGATGTGGTTTCATATTAGTAATCTTTTGTTCAAAATCATAATATATTTCATACACTTTATTTGGGTCTTCAGCATTTTTCTTTATCTTACCCTTTACTACTCCATTATACCAATAGTAATTTCTAATAAATTTCCGATACTTTGGTTTATCACTTATCCAGTCCGCAATAATATATCCAGCGTTCATCATTGCATCATCCACAGTCTTAACTTGATCATTTAAATAATCTTTTGCTATTTCATCTCTTGTCTTATTAGGAAGTGTCATAATAATTTTTGCTAATGGTTCAAGTCCCATCTTAATAGCTTCCGTACCCTTAGTTTTTCTCTTTTCCTTAAATGGTGTATAAATATCTTCCACTTCACTTAATTTAGTTGCTTCATCTATTGCTTTAACTAACTCTGGTGTAAGCATTCCTTTTTCATCAATTAATCTTTTAACATCATCTTTCTTTGCTTGTAAATTAACCGCATAATTATATTCAGTTTCAATGAGTCTTAATTCTTCTTCATTTAAATTACCAGTTACTTCTTTTCTATATCTCGCAATAAAAGGAATTGTTGCTCCTTCACTAAGCAAATTAATTACATTTTTAATTTGATATTCTTTTAAATTTATTTTTTTACTAACTTTACTTATTATTTCTTCATTCATTATATTTTACCTCACTACAATTATAAGAGATTTTCCCTCTTAAAACAAGATAATCAACATTTAAAATAAAAACTTTACTTGCTAAATACATTATCTTTTAATTTTTTGGGTCATACTTAAAACAGTCCTTGTCATGACTATTTATAACACCAATTGCTTGCAAATAAGAAAAAATTATAACGGTTCCAACAAACTTCATTCCGCGTTTCTTTAATTCTTTTGATATAGTATCTGACAATTCATTACTAGTTACTTTACTATTCACGTTAATAACTTGATTGTCAGTAAAACTCCAGATAAAATTAGCAAATGTATTATATTCTTTTTTTATATCTAAAAATATCTTAGTATTATTGATCATTGCTTCAATTTTTCTTCTATTGCGAATTATTCCCTTATCTTGCATAAGCTCATTTATTTTATCTTCATCATATCTTATTATTTTGTTCCAATCAAAATTATCAAAAGCCTTCCTAAAATTTTCTCTTTTATTAAGTATTGTTTCCCAAGAAAGCCCCGCTTGGAACATTTCTAGTATTAAAAGTTCATATAATTCATAGTCATCATACTTAGGAACTCCCCATTCATTATCATGATAATTGACATATAAGGGATTATCTAAATTAACCCAAAAGCATCTTTTCATTTATTCGTCTCCATATAATATTTTCTCTCTGCAAGAGTGCTTGCTACATAATCAAGTTCATCATATTCTTCATCTGATAAGTCATCATCTACTCTATCAACTAATAGTAATACTTCATCTATTGAGTTACACTTAGCTACATCGATATTGTATTTCATAAGTACACTTGCCTCATAATCATTAATTAAAATATTTTTACCAAACTTCTTTAATTCATCCATATCAATCACAAAAATATTGTATCAAAAAAGTATAGCATTGGCTATACTAAATAAAACTCGACTAAATTAATTTAAAAATATAATTTTCAATTGAAATGCAATTTAAAATAAATTACCTACAAATAAAACAACTCTATTAGGAATAATCGTAAAACTATTTTTATCATATAAACATATTTTGTATGAATCCTTTTTTTAGTTTATTTAAATATATTAATTTTTCATTTTCTCTCAAAAAATATATATTTAAACACCTTATGAGGTTACCATATGTTTCGATATTATCAATAATTTTTATTTTTAAGTTTTTAAATTTATTAAAGTTCAATGCAAATCTTGTTCCCCCTTCTTTTATAGATATAATTTGTGTTTTAAATTCACAACTTTCATTTATATAATTTAAAAAATAATAACTATTAATATTATTCACTTTAAAAACAGGATATGCCGGACTTACGATACCAACATCTATTATATTTTGAATATTAAAGCGAAATTCACCAGTATCGCTCATTGATCTATATGTAATATAATTTCTAGGTAGAATTTTATATCCTACATTATTTAAACTAGCTGCTTGCTTATTAAAATATTCATTTTGAATCATCATTCCATTAAATGTTGATGATAATATCGGATATTGATTATTAATAGTAGTTTTATTAGTATATTCTTCAATATATTCACCTATACATCTCATCTCTCCACTTTCAGAAAACATTTTTTGGTTTAGTCCTTTTTTAAATAAAGAAGATACTAAAGAAGTTATATAAACATATTTTGTAATAACCATTTTTTTAACTTTTTCAATTCTCCAATTTGATATTGACTGCAATCAATTTTTTTATTTATCAAATCAAATAATTTTGTGATCTTATTTGATTCATCTATATTATGTATTTTTATTTTTTCTTTTCCGTAATCTTTAAAATATATATGTGGAATACCAGAACCAATAATATATTTTTTAAAATTTATTGAATTTAGTAATTCTAATATATATGATGCTTTATACTCTAATATGGGTACTAATGCATTCATTGTTGAAATGGTTGATGATTTACTTGGACAAACCATAACTCTTCCAACTCCTGCACCATCTTTTACTATACCTATATACTCATGATTATGGTTATAAAAATTAATATTTTTTATAAATCCTTCAGCACCATATATTGGAAAAGCTCCATCGCTATCTTGAATATCTGATAATGTAAGGTTTGATGATTCACATTTAACCAACTGATTTATTCTTATTTCATAGTTATTATTTGTTTTAAAAAGCTTATTTTTTATGGATAATTTAAATAACTTAAGGGCTTCGACCTTCTTAGATTGTAATTCTATTTTTTTATCTAATATGGATAAAAATTTTGAGA
>CALVKJ010000002.1 GCA_944332675.1 uncultured Bacilli bacterium | reverse complement strand
GTCAAAATATGATAAGCTTTAATATTTAAATCAATCATTTCTAATTCGCGGTCTAGATCTGTGTCAACAAATTCTCCAAATAAACCAAAACCAGCATTGTTAATCAAAATATCAATATTATCATCTTTAGTTTGTTCATATAATTTGAATACGTTTTTAGTATTAGTTAAGTCTAAAGAAATAATTTTAACATCTACTTGGACATTTTCCTTAATTTTTTCCATTTCTTTTGTGTTTCTAGCTACTAATATTAAATTAATATTTTTACTTGCTAAATAATAAGCCATGTGTTTGCCAATTCCCGAAGATGCACCAGTTATTAAACATTTCATAAGTCACCTAGTTTTCATTATCAACAGTATTTAATATTGCAGGTAATATTTGTTTTTTACGAGATACCATTTTTGGTAAAAATACTCCTTGATGAATATTTTTGATACCAAAACTATCAGCAATAATATCAGCAGATTTAGTATTATATAAAACATATGAACCATTTTTTATAATATCAGTTATAAATATTACAACAATACTATAGTTAGTATTAACCATTTCATTTAGTTTATTTATAAATTCATCTATGTTTTCTTTGATTGTATCAAAGTCCATTGTCATTATTTGACTTATTCCTAGTGTCTTATTGCCAACACTATATGTTTTTAAATCCATATTTATAAGTTCTGCTACAGATTTTCCAGCAATTGAACTTGCTGCTTTTAACATTTCTAGGCCATATGTATCAATATCAACTTTAGCAATATTGGCTAACTTAACTGCCGCAAAGCGATCATCTTCGGTAGTTGTAGGACTAGTTAATAAAAGAGTATCCGAAAGGATTGCTGAAAGCATAAGACCAGCTATATTTTTAGGAATACTTACTTTTTCTTCAACAAATAAATCATAAAGCATAGTTGAAGTACATCCTACTGGTTTAGAACGGAAATTAATAGGAACTGATGTACCAATAGCTCCAAGATTGTGATGATCGATAATTTCTAAAATGTCCGCTTCTTCAATGCCATCAACAGATTGAGCCAAATTATTGTGATCAACTAAAATAACTTTTTGCTTTTCATAGTCATTTGGTCCAGTAAGTCTAATTAAGCCTAAACATTCGTTTTTATTATTTATTACTGGATAATTAGTATGATTTACTTTATGAGTCATGGTTTTAAAGTCGGTAAAATAATCATCATTATTAACTGTCACTGGACTTTTATTAGTATTAATATTTTTAATATAATTACTTAAAAGTATTTTGCTAGCTATTTGAAAACTATCTAGTTCTGAAGCAATAATATTAATATGATTTAATTCGGCTTTTTTTATTATTTTTTTATCTATATTTATATTTAATGGCAAAATAATTAATTTAACTTTGGATTCAATTGCATATTCTAATACTTTGGAACGGTCTCCGACGATTAAAATGTCTTTTGAAGATAATTCAATAGATTTTTTTAAAGTTCGATCTTCTAAACCAGCAATTAAGATATCTCCAGAAATTAAGTCATCAAATTTAGTGATAACTTTAGCATTTAATGTATCAATTATATTATCTAATGTTGTATTAACAATTTCTTTATTACCATTAATTAAATATCTAGCAATTTCTTTTAAAGTGACATAACCTGTTAATTTGCGTTTTTCATCCACTAAGGGAATAGCTGTAATATTTTGCTTTTGCATTAATTTAAATGCTGCATCAATTGATGAATATTCGTTAATATAGGCTTTTTTATCATATTTTATATTTTTTATACGTACTCGTACATCATTTAAATAACTAGGAACTGGTACTTTAAAATGATCTAAAACAAATTTTGTTTCATT
The DNA here is from genome assembly GCA_944332675.1 of uncultured Bacilli bacterium. Classification (GTDB taxonomy): domain Bacteria; phylum Bacillota_I; class Bacilli_A; order RF39; family UBA660; genus Onthocola_B. Next base: position 62,501 of record CALVKJ010000002.1, on the reverse strand, counting down.
ATTAATGTTGCCTAAAACTTTAGGCATTGTTTTTCCTCCAAGTTCATTTTTTAAATAAGATAATGCGATACTTGAACACACTGTATCAGTATCGGGATTTTTATGTCCAAAAATAAATGTTGTCATAATACACCTCACTACTTCATTGATTTTACCATAATATAAGGCTTTTTTAAATACCTTTCATTTCAAATAATATATCCCGAAGTTCCATTGCTCGTTCAAAGTCTAAATTGCGAGCTGCTTCTTTCATTTCATCTTCAATTTGTAAAATCATCTTTTCTTTTTCTTTCTTACTTACTTTTTTCTTCTTTTCGTCAGTAACCATATTATTAGTTACTACTTCTTTAATTTCTTTAACAATTGTTTTTGGAGTAATTCCATGTTCTTCATTATAACGTTCTTGAATTTCTCTTCTTCTTTTCGTTTCTTTAATAGCTTCATCCATTGCTTCACTAACTTCATCAGCATACATGATTACTTTACCATGTTCATTACGAGCACATCTACCTATTGTTTGAATAAGGCTTCTGCCACTTCGCAAGAATCCTTGCTTGTCGGCATCTAATATGCAAATTAAACTTACTTCGGGAATATCTAGCCCTTCCCGTAAAAGATTGATACCTACTACACAATCATAAGTGCCAAGGCGGAGATCTTGGATAATTTTAAGACGCTCTAATGTTTTTATTTCACTGTGTAGATAAGCTACTTTGATATTCATTTCTTTTAAATAATTTGTTAATTCCTCACTCATTCTAATAGTTAGGGTCGTAATTAAAACTCTTTCATTTTTTTCAATTCTATCTCTAATTTCACTAATAATGTCATCAATCTGGCCTTCAGTTTTACGCACTTCAATGATTGGGTCAAGAAGTCCGGTCGGTCTGATAATTTGTTCAACAAACTTACCACTCGTTTTTTCAAGTTCATAGTCCCCAGGTGTTGCTGATACGTAAATTGCTTGGTTTATTTTTTGGTTAAATTCATCAAATGTAAGTGGTCTATTATCAAGAGCGCTTGGAAGACGGAATCCATAATCAACTAAAGTTTGTTTACGTTGTCTATCGCCATTATACATACCACGAACTTGCGGTAATGTTACGTGTGATTCATCGACCACTAGTAAAAAATCCTTAGGGAAGAAATCGATTAAACAGCTGGGAGTTTCACCGGCATCTCTAAGGGCTAGATGTCTTGAATAATTTTCAACACCATTGCAAAAGCCAGTTTCCCGAAGCATTTCAATATCATAATTAGTTCGTTCTCGTAATCGTTGTTCTTCGATTAATTTGTTTTGATTTTTTAATTCTTCTAATCTATCCTTTAATTCAGCTTCAATACGAGATATGGCAATATCCAACTTATCTTTACTGGTAACAAAGTGAGAAGCGGGAGATATCGTAATACTTTTTTTATTTTGTGTAACCACTCCAGTTAAAGGATCAAATAAGGCAATTGATTCCACTTTATCATCTTCTAAAGAAATGCGAATACCACTTGCATGTTCATTTACAGGGACAATATCGATATTATTACCCCGAACTCGAAATGTTCCGCGATGAAAATCTAAATCACTTCGTTCATAAGTCATGTCAATTAAACGATTTAAAATTTTATTACGAGAAATAGAATCCCCAATATTTAAAATTAACATATTTTTTTCGTATTCTTCTTTTTCTCCAATACCATAAATACAAGAAACGGAAGCAACAACTATAACATCGCGATAGTTAATCAAAGCTGAAGTTGCAGCATGTCTTAGTTCATCAATTTCATCATTAATAGATGCATCTTTTTCAATATAGGTATCACTACTTGGAACATATGCTTCTGGTTGGTAATAGTCATAGTATGAAACAAAATATTCAACATGATTATTTGGAAAAAATTCTTTTAATTCCGCATAGAGTTGGCCAGCGAGAGTTTTATTATGAGCTAAAACAAGTGTAGGTTTTCCTACATTTTTAATGACATTCGCAATAGTAAAAGTCTTACCAGTTCCTGTTGCTCCAAGTAAAACTTGTTCTTTTTTACCACTATTTACTCCATCAGTAAGTTCTTTTATAGCTTCTGGTTGATCTCCGCTGGGCTTAAATTTTGATACTAATTCAAACATAAAAAATCCTCCTTTAAGAAAAGAAATTTAGCGAAAATATTCTAGCATTTTTTATTAATTTTAACAATAACAAACACATAAATATTATTAAAGATATTTTATTAATTATACCTTACTTTTTATTTTTTAAGATTTTAAATCTCATTAAACTTTACAACGAACCAAATGAACAATAGTTGATATTGAACTTTAAATACAAATTTGTTTTTTTCTAGTTTTGTAACTACATAACTTGGTTGAAACGTATATGGATTTTCATTTAAATAAAAATTTAAATCTATATCCTCAGAGAAAAATATTTCTCCTTGGTTAATATAATTGTTGATATTTGTTGGCTTATTTCCTAAATTATTTAACTGTTCTAAACCCATTTCTAAAGCAAATGAAAAAGAATACTCTTTATTATTTAATTGAGCTGTAATATCAAAGAAAATAATTGGCGTATACTTTTCTTCTTGTTTAATACCATCTTTATAATTTACTGTTTTCATTTTATCAAAATAATATTCTAAATACGCTCGATTTAAATCTATTCCCTTATAATTAAATATATAATCCATGACATTAAGTTTAATTTTTTGAATTTTACTAGGTTCAATACCACCGATTGTACCAAATTTCACTTCAGACATACTATCCCTCCATTAAAAAATAGCTATTATTTTGGGAATAAAAATAAGTAAACCTACTATTGCTGAACCAATGGCAAAAACCAGAACTCCTCCAGCTGATACATCTTTTGCTAGTTTAGCTCTTGGGTCTTTTTTAGGCATCGCAATATCTACTACCTGTTCAATCGCTGTATTAAACATTTCACCACCAATAACTAAGGCAAACCATCCTATACAAATTATCCATTCCCAAAAGCTAATTTTTAATATTATTCCCATAATTATTACAATTAACATAATGGAAACATGAATTTTCATGTTACGTTCGCTAAAAAAAGATGAGCCAATTCCCTTAAAAGCATATTTAAAGCTATTAATTAATTTTTTGTTTTTCATATACATCACAATCTAATTTTACCATTAATATAGCTAAATAACAATTAATTTACTATTTTTGAAGTCGAAATTTTTGACTTCAAGTTTAAATTTGTTTAATTTTATTTGTTAATAATTTTAAGTTTTCAATTTGGAACCTTGTTCAGTAAATATATAAGATAAATATTTTCAATTCAAGGTCCCAAGTTGGGACCTTGAATTTCATTATATTCAATCTTTTAATAATATCAAGATTTGTTGTATCAGCATAACTATCAATTATTACTAGCTTATTTTTGGATTCCTTAAATTTTTATTGTATTTTAGAATATGCATCGTATATTTGGCCATCAAAATATATCTCACTTACCTTTTACTTTTCTTCAAACTTTATTAAAAATTCTTAAATTAAACTAATTCTTTTTCTATTTTCCAATAATAGTGTGATCCTCTAAAACTAAGTTGTTAATATTATTTTGTTCGATTAAGTTTTTTGAAATATATTTACGCATGGCTACAAAGGCTCTCATTATATTAACGCTCATACCGGCAGCAATAGACGTTTTAATAACTGTTGCAAGCATTGCTACTCTCTGTTCTGTGAATGCATAAGGTAACTTACGAACACCACCATAACTATTCCAACTTGAAGTCCCAATTTGGGACTTCAAGTCAAATAATTCTTCTTTAGTTAGTTGAAAGTAAAAATCATTTGGAAATCTTTCTAAATTTCTTTTTATAGCTTGGTTAATTGTCTTTGTTCCATTAGCGCACTCATAAAGTCTTGCTAAATCTGAATCAAGCATCACCTGTACTCCGCGAATTTCATAAATTAATTTTTCAATATTTGTTTCGTCTTTTACTAGATTGTTCATTTTGTTTATCTCCTATATTTTGTTGATCAATGCCTTACATACTTCATCATCATTTATTTTAGTTATTGAAAATGTTTTATAACCTATTCTATTTATACTAGCACCACAATGATATACTACACTATCATCTAATATAAAGTATCTATCATGAAATGTATTATCATATTTTACTGTTAAATTATTATATTGCCCATTATACCTTGTTATATCTTGTGTTGTTAATAAATTATTTGGCTTAGTTACAATTGTTACTTGTATATTTAATCTTTTAATAATATCTAATATGGTATTATCGGCATAGCCATCAATTATTACTAATTTGGTCTTGGCTTCTTTAAATATTTCTTGTATCTTGGAATAAGCATCATATATTTGACCGTCAAAATATATTTCATTAACTTTCTTTTCTTCATTAAATTTTTCAAATGATTCTTGTAATAGTTTTATTTTTGAATCATGTTCTATAACTAAATTGTTTATATATTTTTGCTCAAGTAAGTTTGTTGATATATATTTACGCATTGCAACAAAAGCATCCATTATTTTGATACTTACTTCTTCTGCAACAGGAGTTCTAAGTACTGTTGCAAGCATAGCTACACCTTGTTCTGTGAAAGCATAAGGCAAATATTTAGAATATTTTCCTTGTTCCAATTCTAAGGTTTCAGATTGAAACCTTAGAATATTCCAATATTCATCTTTGGTTAATTGAAACATAAATCTTTCTGGGAATCTGTTAATGTGTCTTTTAACTGCTAAATTTATAGACTTTGTCCCATTAACGCATTCATAAATTTTTGCTAAATCGCTATCTAGCATTACTTGCACTCCCCGGATTTCATAAATTAAGTTTTCAATGTTTGTTTCATCTTTTACTAGATTATTCATTTTTTACCCCCCTATAACTAAATACAGTATATCATAACATTTGTTCGTTTTCAATGTGTAAATTTGTTTTTTTGAAATTTTTTGAGAAATAAAAAACTGCTACAAAAATGTAACAGTTATTAGTTAATTATTCAATTGTTATAAGTTCATATTCACGAGAACCTACGCCAAGATCAGCAGCAGCTTCAACAGTATGTACTCCGTGAAGAGATTCAATTCTTTCAATTAGTTTATCTTTACCTGGATCAGTAGAATTATAAACTAAATCTAAGCATGCTTGATCTACTGCAACTGGATCTAAACTCGCAAGAATACCAATATCAGCCATACATGGAGCAGATGCATTACCGTCACAGTCGCAATCAACAGAGATATTTTTCATAACATTTATAAATACCATGTTACCATTAAAGTGATTTACTATGCTTGAGGCAGCATCAGCCATTGCTTCTAGGAAGTGATCTTGAGCTGGTAAGTTATTAAATAATTCATATTGATTATCAGTTACACCAGCAGTATGAATTAGTGTTTTACCAGCAGATGATGCACAACCAATAGAAAGTTGTTTTAAAGACCCGCCAAAGCCACCCATAGCATGACCTTTAAAGTGTGATAGAACCATCATTGAATCATAATTAGCTAAATTTTTACCAACATAGTTTTTCTTCAAAATCTTACCATTTGGTACATCTAATTCTAAGTCTGGTCCTTCAGCATCCATTAAGTCAAATGGAAAATATTTTTCCCATTCATGTTCCTTAATTAGTTCACGATGCTTTTCAGTTGTATTTCTAGCACCAGCATAAGCTGTATTACATTCTACTACTGTACCACCAACATATTTAATAACATCTTGAACAAATTCTGGTCTTAGATAGTTTTGGTTACCAGCTTCACCAGAATGCATTTTGATAGCAACTTTTCCTTCTAGTTTCTTTCCTAAAGCTTCATACGCTTTAATAATGTTTTCAGGAGTTATATCCTTAATAAAATAAACTTTTGATTTCATAATAATCATTCCTTTCTTTTAGCAAAATCAATTTAATTTATTATATTCTTCATCGGTTACCGGTTCACACCATTCATTTGAGGTGTTTTCTCCAGGTACTTCAACAGCAATATGACTAAACCATGAATCTTTTTTAGCGCCATGCCAGTGTTTTACATTTGCTGGTATTACCACAACATCTCCTGGTTTTAGACTTCTTGCTGGTTTGCCTTCTTCTTGATACCAACCTTCACCATCAACGCAGATAAGAATTTGTCCACCATTTTTAGTTGAATGATGAATATGCCAATTATTGCGGCAACCTGGTTCAAAGGTTACATTGGCTAAGAAGACTGATCCTTCACCTGGTTTAGTTAATGGATTAAGATAAGAATTACCAATAAAATATTGAGCAAAATTCGTATTAGGTTCTCCTAAACCAAACATACCACCATGAACTTCTAATGCATCACTATCAGCATAAACTTCCTTAGCAACTTTAAATACTGCCCAAGCATTTGGCCAACCAGCATAGAATGCCGCATGGGTAATAATTTCAGCCATTTCACTTTTAGTTATACCATTTCTCTTAGCATTTTCGATATGGCTTTTTAAGGAACTATCAAATATTCCTTTCGACATTAGAGCAACCACTGTAATCATCGATCTAGTTTTAAGGGATAATTTATCCTCTCTACTCCATACTTCACCAAATAAAACATCGTCATTTAGTTCAGCAAATTTCGGAGCAAAATCACCTAAGTTATCTCTTCCTGCAGTTTGTTTTACCATACTTTTCTCCTTACTTATTCATAAATTTTCTACCACTATTCCAAGCTATACCAACTTTTTCACCAATGCGATAATAACCATTTTGAAATTGATCAAAAACAAAGGCATTTATTTTAGTTGGATCAACCTTGCCAGATTCATCTAAAATGGATTCATCTGCCAAAACATTTAAAATCTTACCAACTACTCTAAATTCGCCATCTTCATTCCCAATCTTATCAACAGTGCATTCTAGTGTTATTGGGTATTCATCAATAATTGGTGCATCAACCCACGTACTTTTAGTAGCATGCATACCAGTACGTTCAAACTTATCTTTCATAGTATTACCTGATGCAGTACCAAAGAAGTCAGATTCTTCTAAGTGAGCAACATCTGCAACACTAATTGTGAAAGCTCCTCTTTTCTTCAAGTTTTCACAAGTCTTGTGATTTTCCGATAGGTTTAGAGCTACCTTATCATTATCACAAATTCCTCCCCAAGCCATGTTCATAACATCAACAGTATCATCTTCGTTATATGTTGCAATCATTAAAACAGGCATAGGAAATAAATATGGTTTTACACCTAAATCTTTTTTAGCCATTTTATTAGTCCTTTCTTAAATTATCTATCCAAGCATCAATCTCTGATGTTTTGGTAACCGTTTTATTTTCCGCATAATCAGTAGTAAAGACAATATCCATTTCGTCTGTTACTGTAGAACTAAGACATAGACTTTTTATTTCAGCGAAAGTTCTACCTAACCATCCAGCATTTGTAGCAAATGGAATAATTGTTTTACCCGATAAATCATATTTTTTCAGGAATGCTCTTACAACTGGGGCAGGACGATACCACCATACGGGAGTACCTAAAATGATTTCATCATATTTACTTAAATCAATATTAATATCTTCTATTTCGGAAATAATATTACTGTTTTCCCCATTTTGTTCATCATTTACTACTTCATTGTAATCACTAGAGTATGGTTCTACTCTTTTTAACTCTAGGATATCGCAGTTTAACTTGTCTTTTATTTTTTCAGCTATTAATTTAGTATGCCCTGTATAACTAAAGTAAACTACTAATTGCATATTTTCATCTCTTTCCTTTATATAAATTTATTTTATAATTTAAATAATCTAATGTTTCTTCTTTCTTTTTTATTTCTGCTTCTAATATTACTTTCTGGTGTTCTAATATTTCTAGTCTTTCAGGAATAGTTTTATCTCCTAATTTATTTAAATCGATAAATCTTTTGATATCTTCTAAACTAAGACCGGCATGTTTCATACAAATGATAAATTCTATCCGTGAGCAATCTTCCTCGCTATAATTTCTTACCCCAGATTCTTTAGAAACATTATTAATTAATCCTAATTTTTCATAATACCTAAGGGTATCCGCTGGTAAATTGTACTTTTTACTTACTTCACTTATCTTCATTTCATCACCATAATTTTATAATAGCAGATGGACCTTGCTCCAAGTCAAGTGTTTTATCTTTTGGGTGGAAAATTATTTGGTTCATCAGAAAGTAAGAACGGCATCTCTAAGTTAGGTTCTGTTTTTCTCATTTCAGCCAATTTTGCTTCATATTTTTCTACAATACTTCTTATTTTATCTAATTCAAGAATTCCTACCCGCATAGAAAGTGAAGCTAAATCCATGTTTCGCCAGTCACCATATTTCCAAGTTATTAACCTATGCATAGCATATATTAATGCTTCTTTCCGATCCTCTGGTTCGTCCCAATTAAGTACTTCTGCTACTCTTTGGAGAGTTGTTACTATCTGCATATATCTAATACTTTCTTTTAACTTTTCAAAACGTCCAGTTTTTAATGTATCATTTTCTAATCTATCAGCAACTTTGAAAGTGTCTAATAAACTTGGATTATATTTGAAACCTTTCGCCGATACTCCGGAGGTAGCACTTTTACGATAATAATACCCCATATTATTAAGATGAACAATTCTATTAGCATTAAATAAACTGGCATAAGTAAAGGCTACATCTTCCCACATACAATTTTCTAAGAAATTATTGCTAATAGAATCTTTCTTAAATATTTTATTACATACCGAAGGAGATTCATCTAATACTAATTCGGGTTTTTCAATTGGGCTATAACTTTCTCCTTTACCATAGGTTTCAAATTTTTTACCTAAATAGCTGCTATCTTTAACAAATGTTAATCTCGTAGATACTATATCTGCTCTTTTTTCTTTGGCGGTTTCATATAATTCTTCATACATTGTGGGGGCAACATAATCATCACTATCTAAGAAACCTACATATTCACCGTTTGCAATAGATAAGCCAATATTTCTCGATGCTCCTTGACCTTTGTTTTGTTCATTTGCAAATACTTTAATTTTACCAGAATATTTTTTCGCATACTCTAGTAAAATTTCGAGGCTTTTATCAGTTGATGCATCATCAATTGCAATTATTTCTATTTCTTTTAGTGTTTGGTTAACTAAAGAATCCAAGCAATCTCTTAAATAAGATTCACTATTATATACTGGTACAATTATACTTACTTTCATATATCCTCCATTTATATTTTAGCATAAAATAAAAACTATTGACACGTTTATTTACGTCAATAGTCATTAGTTAACGATTTAAAGAATTTCTAATTACTTCTTTAGATTTGTTATATAATTCTTGTTCTTGATCCGTTAGTTCAATTTTCAATCTTCTTTTAATGCCTTTTTTGTTGATAATGCAAGGACTACTTATATAGACATCTTTGTCAAAAGCCGATACAGTAATGATAGCATTTTCATCATTTAATATAGCATTTGTAATACGTACTAAGCACATTCCAATACCATAAGAAGTATTACCTTTTTTCTTAATTATTTCATAAGCAGAATTACGCACACTATCACTAATTTCTTCTTTTTCCTTTTTACTTAATAAGGAATCAATTTTCACTGAACCAATCATTGCACTACTCCAAGCAACAAATTCTGAGTCGCCGTGCTCTCCTAAAACATAGGCATGAACATTTTGGGGCATTATTTCAAATCGTCTTGATAAAATATAACGGAGTCTAGCAGTATCAAGACTTGTTCCCGTACCAATTATTTTAGATGCTGGCAAATTAGAATTTTTATAAGTAATATAACTCATAGCATCAACAGGATTAGTAGCAATTAAAAATATGTTATTAAATCCTGATGCCAAGACATTATCAATTATGCTTTTAAATATTTTAGTATTTTTGTGAATTAAATCTAGTCTTGTTTCACCAACATCTTGATTAGCTCCAGCTGCAATCATAACAATAGATGCATCTTTACAATCAGAATAATCTCCCGCTTTAATAGTTAAGTTATTTGGAGAATATGGAATACTATGATTTAAATCAGCTGCTTCACCGATAGCTTTATCTTCGTTAATATCCACTAAAACAAGTTCATCAACATTACATTTTTGATTAACTAAGGCATAGGCATAACTCATACCAACATTACCACAACCAATTATAACTATTTTATTCATATTTCACTTCCTATAATTATTATTACTTGTAAATACTTCATTCATACCTATATTTATTTCTTGATCATCTATAGTTTTTAGGTAAGTCTTTATTAAATCATCATCACATTTTTGATAACCGCTTTTTTGCAGGCTTGGAAAATCATCATTTAAAAACTGCGAATACGTTAAATCACACAAATAATAATTGGTGCCATCAAAAGCAATTAAAAAACGATGATTATAAGATAAACCTAAATCTTTAGTATCAACCATATGAACTAGAACGTGCCTTTTTAGTAAAGCTTCATATAAATAACTATTATATACAAGACACATTCTTTCATAATCCAGACCAGATAACTCTTTTTTTACTTCTTCAATAGCAGAGATAATAGCATATTCAATGTTTTTGTTATTTATATTTAATATTTTACTATATAAATCCATATTATTTTACCTTGCCAAAACGACGATCTCTATTTTCATATTCTAATAGAGCTTTATCTAACTCTTTAATATCAAAGTCAGGGAAATAAACTTTAGGAATATAAAATTCTGCATAAGAAATTTGCCATAGCATAAAGTTACTAATCCTATTTTCTCCACTAGTGCGAATCAGAAAGTCAACATCAGGTAGTTCGTGATATAAGTTTTTAGCAAATAATTTTTCATCAATATCATCGATAGTTATTTCGTTATTTTGAACTTTCTTAACAATTTTTTTAGTAGCATCAACTATTTCAGCACGACCACCATAACCTAGACAAAAGTTTACTACTAAGCCAGTATTGTTTTTAGTTTCTTCCTCTAAAGTATCCATTGCTTTAACAATGTTAGGTTTTAAATATTCTTTACGACCAGAAAAATATATTTTGATATTTTCCTTACGATATTCTTTTTTTACTGTAGTAAACCATTTTAAAAATAAATCCATTAAATAATTTACTTCCTCAGCTGGTCTACCAAAGTTTTCAGTGGAAAAAACATAAAGGCTTAAAAACTTTACTAATTTTTCACGAGATAAATAAAGAATTATATTCTTAAGTGCCTCCGCACCAGCTTTATGTCCTTCACTGCGAGATAATCCTCGCTCTTTTGCCCAGCGACCATTACCATCAACAATTATTCCTAAATGATTTAATTTTGTCATAATTTCTCCTTTCATATATTATACACTAAGAAAAAAAGAAAAGATATTATTTGTAAATAACTTTACACTATCTTCTCTTGCGACGACGTTTTCTTTTCTTTCTTTTTAGAAAAATAATAATAATTAATAAGACTAAAAGTATTCCAACAGCAAATATTATGGGATTATAATAAGATATATCAGCATCTAAAGTTATATCAGCAGTATATAATATTTCATTACCATCAGATATAGTAACTGTCCCTAGTTTAGTACCTTTTTTAGTAAACTCTGCTATTTCATTAACTCCATCATAGTCGATTTCTAAATTATCAATTGCATCATTTTCTAAATATAATTTAACTGTATCATCAATAGTTATATTATAAGTTTTTTGGTTACTCCACTTTACAGGAACGGTAGCTAAAACATCCTTAGGGGTAAGAACTGTTTGATAACTATAATTATCGCTATAATAATCATATATGGTTATAGTATCTAATACTGCACTATAATTTTGAGCAGTAGTAGAATTGATAACTACTAGTAAATAATCTACCCCATTTAATGTTGTAATTGATGCTAAACATCTTCCAGCTTCTTTTGTAAAACCACTTTTAGAACCTGTTATTTTGTCGATTTCTAAAATGTCTTTATAGGGATATAAAGTACATTCTAGATCGATGCCATTAGATGTTGTATACACTTTGGTAGTAAATATTTTTTTAAACGTTTCGTTATTTAAAGCAAATTTTAAAATGGTTGCAATATCACTAGCAGTCGAATAGTTATTTACATTATCTTTACCAATTGGATTGGAAAATGAAGTGTTTTTTAAACCTATTTCTTGGGCTAGATTATTCATTTCGGTCACAAAATCATCATACCCCAAAGTATTATTAACTACAGCATTAACAGCTTCCGCACCACTAGGAAGAATTATACCATAAAGTAAATCTAAATATGTTACTTCATCACCAATACTAAATCCTGCTTTAGAATAGCCATCGGTACCAGAAAAATCTTCGGCAGTAATAACAACAGTTTCATCTAAATCAGAAATATTTTCTAAAGCTACTAAAGTTGTCATTATTTTGGTTAAACTAGCAATACTTGTTTTTTCATTACTATTTTGTTCATATAAAACGGTATCATCATTTAAATTATAAAGAATAACATTTTTACCAGTGATATCAAATGAAGCTGCAAAGACAATGGTTGGGGCAAAAACAATAAATAGTATTATAAATATTTTAGATAACTTCTTCATTATTTAAGTTCGTAGATTGTTCCTTCCCTTGTGTCTTTTAAAACAATTCCTTTATTTAATAGTTCTTCACGAATAGCATCAGCAGTTTGATAATCTTTATTTTTCTTAGCTTCATCTCTTTCTTTGATCTTATTTAAAATATATTCTTCATTTTCTATTTTTGGTTGATCTTTTTTAAGCAAATCTAGGCTTAATACTTCATCCCAAGAGCTAACTAAGTGGTATTTAGTATCATTATCAACATCACTTTTAAGTAAGTCATATAAAACTGTAATAGCATTAGCTGTATTTAAATCATCTTCTAAGCAAGACTTAAATTTATCGTTCCATTCTTCGAAAAGTTCATTATTAACATTTTCACCAAACTTTAAAGCATAAGTTCTACTTAATAATTTTTTATAAGCATTTTCTGCACCATCTAGGGATGCATAAGAAAACACTAGTTGGCGGCGATAATGACTAAGTAAGCACATATATCTAAAAGCTAGCGGATTATACCCCTTTTCTTTTAGGACACTTACCGTTAAAATTGCTCCACTACTTTTACTCATCTTACCAGTTTCATCATTTAAGTGTTCATTATGAAACCAATAGTTGCACCATTTATGGCCCAAGTAGGATTCACTTTGAGCAATTTCATTAGTATGATGAGGAAATATGTTATCTACTCCACCACCATGGATATCTAAGTATTCACCTAGGTATTTGATGCTTATACCAGTACATTCAATATGCCAGCCCGGATAACCTAGCCCCCAAGGACTATCCCACTTTAATTCTTGCGATTCAAACTTCGATTTAGTAAACCATAAAACAAAGTCATTTTGATTTTTCTTGGATGCATCTTCTTCGACACCTTCGCGAACCCCTACAACCATTTCATCAGCTTTGTGGTTAGTAAGCTTGTAGTAATCATCAAGTTTTGTTGTGTCAAAATAGATATTACCACCAGATTCATAAGCATATCCAGTATCGAGTAATTTAGTAATTATTTTAATATATTCATCGATGTTAGCTGTGGCAGGACTAACAATATCAGGTATTCGATTATTTAAAGCTTCAAAATCTTGGAAAAAAGCATCAGTATAAAATCTAGCTATATCCATAACTGTTTTATTTTCTTTTTTCGCACTAGCAACCATTTTATCATCACCAGAGTCAGAATCACTTGTCAAATGTCCCACATCAGTGATATTCATTACTCTTTTTACATTATATCCTAAATATCTTAGAGTTTTATCAAGTATGTCATGGCCGATATAATTGCGCATGTTACCTATGTGAGCATAGTGATATACAGTTGGTCCACAAGTATAAAAGCCCACATCATTGCCATTCCAAGGAACAAACTCTTCAACTTTCCTTGTTAAAGTATTATAAATTTTCATAATTTTACTCCTCATCTGTAGTTGGGTGAATAGTAAGTGTTGCTCCATCGTCATCTACTCTAATTAAATTAATTGTATATTCTAAGTTTAATTTATCTATTTCTACCGACAATGGATCTATACTCCCTAATTCAACGTATGCTATTTTAGCATCGTTTAACACTAATAATTTAACTATATATTGTCCTTCATTTTCATCATCTTTAATATCTAATAACTTTACTGTTACAGCATCTTCTACTACAGCATAATCCATTTCATCTAAAGTAAAATATCGATCAAAATATGTATTGACTTTTTCACAATCTATGAAAAACTTATATATACCAAATCCTAGTAATCCTAATACCACAACCCACCCTATTATCCATATAAATTTCTTCATTTTAATCTTTCTAATACTGTATCTTTACCAATTAAATAGATAGTATCTGCAAGCTCTGGGCCGTGCATAAAACCACTGGCTTTAATACGGATTGGCATATAAAGTAATTTACCTTTCACTCCAAGAGTAGTCTTAACATTATTTATTGCGGCATTAATATTATCAGTATTCCAATCATTTATTTTTTCTACTTCACTAGCAAAGCAATCAGTTACATCTTTAGTTATAGGATCACTATTTAAGAATTCTTCAGCTTCTTGATCTAAAGAAATGGAATCAATAAAGAAATTTTGGGTAAGTTCATTTATTTCATTACCATAATTTAAATGATCTTTATAGATTAATAAAAGTTTATCAATCCAGTCTTCGCTCTTATCAGATACATCTTGAGTAAAGAATTTTTTTATCCAATTCAAGTATTCTTCATCACTCATTTTCTTTATATATTGAGCATTAAACCACTTTAATTTCTTTACATCATATTGACTTGAGGATTTACTAATTCTTGTTTCATCAAAATTTTTAATTAGTTCATCCATTGTGAATACTTCTTGGTTAGTAGTTGGACTCCAGCCAAGTAAGCTTAAGTAGTTGACAATAGCTGCTGGTAAGTAACCTTCATTATATAGATCCATAAATGAGGCATCACCATTACGTTTAGATAACTTATTACCATCTTCACCTAGAACCATAGCAACATGGGCATAGATTGGCTTTTCCCAGCCAAATGCTTCATATAACAAATTGTACTTAGCAGTTTGATCTAAATATTCTTTACCACGGATTACATGGGTTATTTCCATTAAATGATCATCAATTACATTAGCAAAATTATAAGTTGGAAAACCATCACTTTTAAGAAGAATTTGGTCATCAAGAATACTATTGTCAATTTTTATTTTACCATAGATAATATCATCAACAACTGTAACACCAGTTTTAGGCATTTTTTGTCTGATAACATAAGGAACTCCATTAGCTAAATTTTCTGCGATTTTTTCTTTACTAAGACGCGAACATCGTCCATCGTAAAGGAATGGTTTGTGGCGCTGATTTGCTCTTTCGCGCATAGCATTTAGTTCTTCTTCACTACAAAAACAATAGTAAGCTTTACCCTTTTCTACCAATTCTTCGGCATACTTTTTGTAAATAGCTTTACGTTCACTTTGAATATAAGGACCATATCCTTTATCATTATTTGGTCCTTCATCAATAACAAAGCCACACAATTCTAAAGTTTTATATATAAAGTCAATTGCACCCTCGACTTCACGTTGTTGGTCAGTATCTTCAATGCGAAGAATAAACAATCCATCATATTTTTTAGCTAGCAAATATTCAAATATTGCTGTTCTTAAATTTCCAATATGCATATACCCAGTTGGACTAGGTGCATAACGTGTTCTAACTTTCATAATTTTCAACTCCACCCTTATTTTATCATAGAAAAATAAAAAAAGGAATGATTTTCACATTCCTATGATGTAGGGATCTGAGATTGAACCATCGCCATCGAGAACATAGACATTAGGATTGAGATATAAGACGGGACGTATATTATCACCACTTGAAACATAATCAAAAGCTTCGTCGCTAAATACAAAACCAGTACCATTAATTTTAAAAGCTTGTTCTTTCAGCGCAGATAAACGTGATATTGTCCACTCACTTAATCCTAAAAACATCCAATTTGAATTTGTCGCACTATCATAATTCCATAATGCTGTTGCCCAATTTTCCGGACTAGCGCCATATCCATAATCTGATACATATATTAGTCCTATTTTCATTGTTTCTTCATAACCACTTTGTCCCGTTCCTACTTCTACATCATAATATTGTTGTACACTATAATCATAATATGGTTCCATTCCTCCGACTTGCCAAGCTGATTCTGCTATTAGATTTTGCCATTCATTTCCTAATGTATTATAGTATGTTGTATTTAATGTTGCATATATATCAGGCTTTGTACTTGCATCCCAGATATTAACACTATCTGCATCCCAAACATAATTTCCAATACTCGTTGCTTTGATTAATTTCACTTGGTCATTAAATACGCCGATTATTCTATATTGGTTATCTTCATTTTGGCAATATGCACCAGTTGCTCCAAAACACACATAGTTATTTGGGTTAGCTCCAGCATAGCGATAACTATTATCTCCCGCTTCTTGGTTAGCATTAGTATAGCTTCCTATTCCATCGTGATAATAAAGTCCGTTATCACCATCTACCCCAGTATATACTGTATTTACTATATAATTAGTCAATGTTGTTTTAGTTGCAACACTCGTGCTATATTCACTTGATACTCTTCCATTACTATCTGTTACATATACTTTTATATAAAATGTTGTACCACTTGTTAAA
The DNA here is from genome assembly GCA_944332675.1 of uncultured Bacilli bacterium. Classification (GTDB taxonomy): domain Bacteria; phylum Bacillota_I; class Bacilli_A; order RF39; family UBA660; genus Onthocola_B. The sequence goes on along the minus strand of CALVKJ010000002.1, from coordinate 45,822 downwards.
TTATCAAATGTGTAACTGTTATTGTTACTTGATTGATAGTTACTTCCATCATCTCTGGAATAATGATAACTTACTATACTTCCATCTCCACCAGTGGCATTAACATTTATCGTTATACTATTTGATGTACTATCGACTGTTACATTATTTATCACTGGTAAATCGTATGTATCTGTTGTTACTGTTGTTTCATATACATTGAATTCTCTTCCCGCGCTATCTATTGCTTTTACTCTTATTGTATATTCTTTATTATCTGTTAGATTATTAAATACATTACTTGTTTGATATACTCCATTATCTATTGAGTATTCATAATGATCTATTGTATTTGTTCCATTAGTTCCACTTGGTGTTAAAGTAATTGAGTTCCAAGTTGTTGTAGCATCCACACTTGCTACTACTGGTAAGATATATATTTCAGTTGTTATTGCTTCATAATACTCAGTGGACTCATTACCTTCACTATCAACTACTTTTACTTTTATCTTATATTCAGTTGAATCTGTTAATCCATCAAATGTGTAAGTATTTGATGTGTTTTCCTCCCAACTCGCTCCATTATCTTTACTATACATATATTTTACTATTTCATTACTTCCATTACTTGCTGTTACATTAACCGTTATACTATTTAATGTTACGCTATGACTTACACTATCTATTTTTGGTATTTCATATTCACTTGTTGTTATATTTGTTGAATACACATTTGATTTTATCTTATTTTCATCTTCTACATAACTATATATAGTGTATTCTGTATTGGCTTCTAGATTAGTAAATTCATAATTTGGTGTATCACTTTCAACATATTCTACATCTTCTGCTGATGCTAAAGTATTACTCAGCTTTTTTAAAGAATTAGTATTATTGTATGCTATTGCTTCACTTGTTTTTTCTATCCCATAATAATATTTACTTACTGCTGCACTTCCATTGGTTATATCTAATGTTGCATCGATACTATTGTAAGTAGTTGTTGCATCGATGTTACTTATTTGGGTTAGCTCATAACTACTCATTTGTTCTTGGGTTAAATATAATTTACCTGTCAATGTTTTATTGGTATTGGCATTTTGATCACTATTTAAATTGACAAATGTTACTTCGATATTCCAATCTTGGATTGTTTGGACATTTGTTGCACTTATTTCATAATCGGGTACTAGAAGATATCCTCCAGTTCTTGTTGTTATATCAAAGCCATCTTCATAATTGACTAACCCAGTAATATTTTCTACAGGGTTACCATTCGGATCCGTTACATTTAAAAGTATTTCTGGAGTTTGATTTTCTGTTGTATATTCAAAATTATTAGATTCAATTATTAAATAAATATTATAATTAGCTGTTGCTTTATTTGAAGTATTATTGGCTCTTAATATGGCTTGGGCTGTTGTACTATCGGATAAGTTTCCCATACCTTGAGCAAAATTTTCTTCATTTGCTTGAATATTTATCTCACTACCAAAAGAAAATGATAAATTATCAGTTGTTCCTGTTATAACATTTGTATCAATATTTGCTCCACCACCGCTTTGGGCTGTGAAATAAGCATATGTTGCTCCGAGTGTTACTGCAATTAGCGTTATTGCTCCGATTGCCATAAACACTATATTTTTCTTATTTTTCATACTTTCAAACTTTGTGATATGATTTTTTACCTTTTCTTTAAAATTATTTATAACCACTTTGGACTTCATTATATTTCCTCCATATACTCTATAATATATTTCAATTATACAAAAGATGTTTTGTATAATCAATACAAAAATTGTTTTGTTTGTAACAATTATATTAGGTGATACATTTTGAACATACAAAGATTAAGGGAAATAAGAGAAGATAAAGACTTAAAACAAAGTGAAGTTGCTAGTGTTTTAGGTATAAAGCAACAGCAATATAGCGAATACGAAATAGGTAAGCGACTAATACCAATTAATTACTTATATGAATTAGCAATTTTTTATGACACATCTATCGACTATTTACTGGGAAAAACAGACGAAAGAAAACCTTATCCCAAATCAATTATAAAATAGTTATTCATCATAAAAATACTGAAGTGTGCGAATTAGTACTTCAGTATTTTTCTTTAAATCTCTTTTGTTCATTTGATATTTTTTAGAATATTTATCAAGATTATTCAAAGTATTATGAAGAAAAGTTAGCGTTTCTTCATAATTAGTATGTTTTAAAAATTCAGTAGTAAAAGTTATACCATCTAAAAATCCTCGACGATAAATTTTCATGTTTTCACTTTCATATAGTCTTCTTCTAAACATAATATCACTAGTAAATTTTATGAATTAATTTATATAAAATAACTAGAATTATATAACTCTGGAAAATTTGCTAATACTATTTGTTTAATATACTTAACCTTAGCTTGAAGGTGCGGATATTCACTAAAGTCTTCACCTTGGCAAATATATTCAAATGTTCTAGCTCGGTCTTCTAAAGCATTACTACGAGCATAGTTATCAATAAAATAAATACCATTATTATATTTATTATTATTTAATGTGTCCGTAAATATTTGATTAGTATAATAAATATTGGAATATGTAAAGTTATCAGGATTTAGATTATCCCAATTAGCAAAAGTAATATTAAAGGATGCTAAATAATCTTCGATAGCATGGAAAGTTTCATGGAAAGCAATAGTGTTAATATTTTCTTCACTATTTACTTTTAATATTATATTATACTTATTATTTTTTCGAACAAATACCCCTACTACATCAGCATTACCAAATTCATTTTTAGTAGTAGATGTAATATCATCAACTAAGTATATTTCAAGTCCATCCATACCATAACCTGTAAACCTTTGAAAAAAGTCAGCATTAAAAACTAGGAAATAACGTTCTAAATCTTCTAGAGCATCAATTATATCATTATAATTAGTAGTTGGTGTAATATTATAATTACTACTTAAATTACTAGGATCACTATTAATATTTATATTTACATTATATATGTCATTATAATAAGCAATTTTACTGTTGATTAATTCGTCTTCATAACTAGAGGCCGAATTGTCAAATTCAATTTCGCGAATGTCATAGACATATAAAATACTATCAGTAAATAAATAAAGATAATTGTTATTAACTGTTAAGTTATTAACATCATATTTTACTTTGCTGATGTCGATATTTGTAAAATTGGCAGAATTATACAAATTATAGACGTTTATTATATTGTCATTTAAAACATAAAGGTAATAGTCATTAGCCCCAAGGGTAAAAGTAGTATTTATTAAATCAGCGATTGGACTATTAAATTCTTTATATTCATCGGTGTTTTCATCATAAATTTTGATCTTAGAATTATTATAAGTAAGCACTCCATTACTATAAAGTTGATAAGCTGCAATATTGGTTTCTAACAATTCATTTTCGCGATATAAGCTAAGCATTTCAGTTAAGTCATTATAACGAATTAGTAAACAGTTATCCGTGCAATAGGCATCTTTTATATAAGGAGTATCAAGGGATACAAAAGCATTACTTCTGTTTTGATAATAACCATCAATATATTTATAAGCAATATCATTATCAATAATACTAAAACTCATATTAGCATTATTCGTATTAATAGAATAATTATAATTACTACTTATATCTTGTGTAATTAGCTTATTAAATGTAATATCATAGATTTCAACAGTATTATTATCTGAACAATATATATAAGGGTAAGAATTTTCATTTTGTAATTTACAGGTACTATTAATAATTGCTGAATAAACGTTTTCTTTATTAGTAGTTATATCTATTTCTTTTAATAAATAATAATCTTCACTATTATATAAAAGATAAACTTTATTTTGAGAAATTACTTGATTAATATAAGAAAAGTTTGATACTTCAGTATTATATGTTAATAATGGATAAGTTAAAGTATTGTTGTTAGCTTCAATATATTCATCATAAGTCTTAAATCCTATTAATACTAAGACTATAACAATTAAACTACATATTAATTCTAAAAAACTATTTTTCTTCATAACCCCTGCACCTTGGGCTATATTTTATCATAAATTTAGTAAAATGACAAATTGATGTCGAATTTTGTCGTACGACTTTTCTTGCAATTTTTACAAATCAACTTTAGAATAATTAACCGTTACCTGTGTGGTAGGCGCCTGCTTTTCTTTGTGAGTAATTCACTTTCAAGGGGAAACTTTTGGGAGATCGGGTGAATCCAGGCGAGGTTATGAACGATAATCTATTTTATCAAGTAATAATAATTATGGTTCTCATCATTCTTGATCGAAGCCATGAAAAAAAGCGCTGAAAATAGCGCTCTAGCATTTATGCAGGCGTTACTCCATACGGGTAACACTTACATATATAATATAACAAATTTATATAGATTATTCAATATTATTTATTACTCTAGCTCCATCAGCGGCAGCAGTTACAAGTTGATAAATATCTTTATTTAAGCAATCTCCGATAGCATAAACCCCTTTGATAGGAGTTTCTAGCTTTTTGTTTACCTTAATATAACCGTTTTCATCTAATATTTTAGGATCCACTATTTTAGTAGCGGGTATAAAGCCAATATAGATAAATACTCCCGATACATTTATAGTAGTAGCATTATCTAAAGTAATAGAAGCTAGTTTGCCATCTAATTCATTTAAACTTTCAATATTACTATTGTAAATTACTTCAATTTTTGGATTATTTTTTATTTTATCAACTAATAAGGCATCTCCTCGGAAGCCATCACGCCGGTTGATAAGATAGATTTTATTAACAACATTAGCAAGATATAATGCTTCTTGTAAAGCACTATTACCAGTACCAACTACAGCAATATCCTTATTTTTATAGAAAAATGCATCACATAAAGCACAAGTAGATACTCCTTTGCCTAAAAGAGATGCTTCATTAGGTAAACCTAAAAATTTAGGAGTCCTACCTAAAGCCAAGATTATTTTTTGGGCTTTATAAGTGTTTGATACAGTTTTAACTGTTTTTTCTTTGCCAGAAAGTGAGATGTCAATTACTTCTTCGATTTTATAGGGAATTTCTAATTCATTTATTTGATTTAATAAAGCAAGGGCAAAATCTGGTCCACTTATATTAGGTAAACCGGGATAGTTGGTAATGGTATCAATGTTGTTAAGTAAGCCTCCGGGAGCAGATTTATCAATTAACAAAATATTTTTTCCTGCTCTTTTAGCATATATTGCAGCAGTTATACCACTAATTCCCATACCGATGATAATAATATCATACATAAAATATCCCCCTTTAAAATTTTACAGTTTCATTTTCATCTTGGTCATACAAATCTTCATAGCGGCCTTTACGTCCAGTAATCATAATGATTATTAGACCAACCACAATCATTATTACTGATACTATTTGTGCTACTTTAAAGCCTCCGAGCATCAAAGAATCTGTACGCATCGTTTCAATAAAGAATCGACCTAAACCATACCACATTAAATATAATGCAAATGGTTGACCAACTTTAGTAATTTTAAGACGACGAACTATTAATATAATAATAACTCCTAGTAGGCACCATAATGATTCATAAAGGAATGTTGGTTGATAACATACTCCCCCAATATTCATGCCATCAATAATAAATTCGGGAATATGAAGATTTTGTAAAGTTTGTAGACTTGTTACAGCACCGTGAGCTTCTTGGTTAAAGAAATTTCCCCATCTACCTATAGCTTGAGCAAGAAGCATAGCAGGAGCAATAAAGTCTAGCATTCTAATGGTTCGTACTTTATATTTTTTACAATATAAATAACATGTTATTAACCCAAAAATTATACCTCCATGAATGGCTAAACCGCCTTCCCATATTTTAAATACATCAACAAAATTAGTGTATAAATCTAAATTAAATAATACGTAATATAGTCTAGCTCCAATTATACCAACAATTATTGACCAAAAACATAGATTGAATACAAAATCTTTAGGATAGCCATATCTTTTAGCTTCCAAGATAATCATGATAATTGCCAGTATTGCTCCAACTACAATCAAAACTGAATACCATTCAATATTAACACTACCTATCGAAATAATATATCGATCCATTTAATCACACCCTTATAGTAATTATTATATCATAAACTAGTAATAAATCTATGTATTTTTCAATCAAAAAACTTTATTAGACAAATGGTTACAATATTTTCTTTAAAAATTCTCCAGTATACGACTTAGAACACTTAGCAACTTCTTCAGGAGTTCCTGTTACGACAACTTTTCCACCATTTTTTCCTCCGTCTGGACCGAGGTCGATAATATAATCAGCTACTTTAATAACATCTAAGTTATGTTCAATAACTATTACTGTATCGCCATTATCAACAATACGATTTAAAATTGCAAGTAATTTTTTGATGTCATCAGTGTGTAGTCCAGTAGTTGGTTCATCTAATATAAATAATGATTTACTTGTTGCTTTCTTTTGTAATTCCTTAGCAAGTTTGACACGTCCTGCTTCACCACCAGATAGTGTTGGAGCTGGTTGACCTAATTTAATATATGAAAGACCAACATCCATCATAACTTTAAGTTTGTTATAAATTTTAGGAACGTTCGCAAAAAATTCGATAGCTTCACTAACACGCATATCAAGCACTTCACTAATGTTTTTACCCTTATATTTTATTTCAAGAGTTTCTTTATTATAACGTTTACCTTTACATACATCACATGGAACATATACATCTGCTAGAAAGTGCATTTCAATTTTCTTAACACCATCACCCCAGCAGTTTTCACATCTTCCGCCCTTAACATTGAATGAGAATCTACCTTTGTCATATCCTCGCATTTTTGCTTCTTTAGTTTGCGCAAAGATATCACGAATATCATCAAATACTCCGACATACGTTGCGGGATTACTTCTTGGAGTTCTACCGATAGCATCTTGAGTAATTTGCACTACTTTATCGATATTTTCAAGGCCTATTATTTCTTTGTGTTTACCAGGAACTACTTTACTACGGTATAGTTTATTGGCTAAAGTTTTATATAGTACTTCATTAATTAAAGATGATTTACCGGAACCTGACACACCTGTTACAACAACTAATTTATTTAAAGGAATATCAACATTTATATTGCGTAAATTGTTTTCTTTAGCACCTTTAATTGATATTTTTAAGCCATTACCTTTACGCCGTTTTTTAGGAACTTCAATTTTTTCTATCCCACTTAAGTATTTACCAGTTAAGCTGTTTGGATTGTGCATTACTTCTTCAGGAGTACCTGCAGCCATAACGCACCCACCATATTCACCAGCGCCAGGGCCAATATCAATTAAGTAATCAGCAGCAAGCATAGTATCAGTATCGTGTTCAACAACTATTAAAGAGTTACCTAAATCACGCATTTCTTTTAAGGAATTAATTAATTTTTCGTTATCTTTTTGGTGAAGGCCAATCGATGGTTCATCTAAAACATACAAGACACCAGAAAGACGAGATCCAATTTGGGTTGCAAGTCTAATACGTTGAGCTTCTCCACCAGATAAAGTTCCCGCACTACGAGTTAATGTAAGGTAAGATAGACCAACATTATTTAAAAATTCTAAACGAGAAATGATTTCTTTAAGTATCAATTCACTTATTTCTTTTTGTTCATTGGTGAGTTTAAGTTTTTTTAAGAATTCAAGCAAATCACCGATAGCCATATCAGTCATATCAAAAATATTTTTATCATTTATATAAATTGAAAGAACAGACTTTTGAAGACGTTTTCCTTTACAAACAGGACATTCAGTTTCAACCATAAAACTATCAAGCCATTCTCTAATCCATCCACTTTTAGTTTCTAAATACCGACGTTCTAAATTAGGAATTACTCCTTCATAAGTACCACGAGCATTTCTGGTATTACCATTTTTAGAAACATAATTAAATTCCATAGTTTCATTAGTACCATATAATACATAGTCTAGTTTTTCTCTTGGTATATCTTTTAGTGGTGCATACATATCAATGCCGTAGTAATTACAAACTGTTTCAATTTGAGTTATATTGGTTGAAGAATCCATACTTACCGCAGAAATTCCGCCGTCCATAATCGATTTGTTCCAATCAGGAATTAATAAATCTTCACTAATTTTTAGTTTCGTTCCTAAACCTTTACATTCTTCACAAGCACCATATGGGGCATTGAAAGAAAATAGTCTAGGTTCAAGTTCAGGAATCGAATAATTACACTTGACACAAGCATACTTTTCACTCATTAAAATTTCTTCATCATTAACAAGGAGTATTACTTTACCATCAGCTTTCTTTGTTGATTCTTCGATTGCTTCAAAAATACGTCCACGTTCTATGGCATCAACAGTAACTTTATCCATAACAATATCAATATTATCCTTGATGTTTTTTTCGAGCGTTATTTCTTCGTTTAAACTCATAATCTTACCATTAACACGGACTTTGGAATATCCTTCTTTTCGTAGCTCATCAAATAAATCTTTATGAGTGCCTTTTTCGCCGTGGACAATCGGGGACAAAATTGTAACTGTACTACCATCATATTCCATAACTTTGTTAGTCATTTCTTCAATACTTTGACTAGTTATAGGTATATGATGATTTGGACAATATGGAACACCGATACGTGCAAATAAAAGACGAAGGTAATCATAAATTTCGGTGATAGTTCCAACTGTAGACCGAGGGTTTTTATTAGTTGATTTTTGATCGATTGAAATAGATGGACTTAAGCCTTCGATAGAATCGACATCTGGTTTTTCATTCACACCAATAAATTGTCTAGCATAAGCCGACAGACTTTCTACATATCTTCTTTGACCTTCCGCATAAATGGTATCGAAAGCAAGACTACTTTTACCACTGCCTGAAACTCCAGTCATAACGACAAGTTTATTTTTAGGAATATCTATATCGATATTTTTTAAGTTGTTTTCACGGGCTCCTTTAATAACAATTTTATCTACATTAGACATTATATCACTTCTTTCGCATTACATATTCTACCATATTTTATAATTAAAATACACTTTCAAAAATAATTATCAGCAGAAATATTTTACCACGAACTTTAGTTTGAAATCAATCATATTTTTATTTTTTTTCTAATATATTTTAATAATTGTTTCTTATGTTAACACAAATCCCCGTAAAATGGGCGTTTCAAAAGTATGTTAAGTTTGACATTTTTCGCAAAATGTGGTAAAATAGGAGCGACTTAAAGGAATATAGTTTTCTTAGTTAAAGGGGGTACGATTATGTACGAAGAAGGAAACAGAAAATTAAGTTTTAATTGGGCAGGACTAGCTATTAAGTTAGTAATCTTGGCAGTTGTAGTTTTTGTAGTTTGCTTAATTGTTACAAGATTTACTGGCAATAACAGTAGTTCAAATAATAACCTAGCAATGGGTAATACCGAATATATTACCAACATAACAGCGATGAAGGACGCAGCATTTGAATATTTTACACCTTCAAAGTTACCAGAAAATGTCGGTGGTACTGAAAAATTGACACTATCACAAATGTTAAATCAAAAGTTACTGATCGACTTTACTGAAGATGGTGATATTTGTGATATCAATTCAAGTTATGTTCAAACAACAAAGACAGCTGATGGCAATTATGCTTTAAAAGTTAGTTTGGATTGTGGTGATAAATCAGACTTTATTGTTACTACTATTGAAGAAACTACTTGTACAAATGGAACTTGCGACAATACAACTAATACAGATGTTGTAGTTGATGATACACCAACTGATACTAATGATGATAATAATTCAGGAAGTAGTAATACAAATAATAACAATAATAATAACAATAATAGTAATACTAATAGTGGATCAAGTACAACTACTACTGGGGGAAGTTCTTCAACAAGTTCTAAAGTTACTACCACTGTTAAAACTACAGTAAATATTAAAATATCTTGTTCTACAGGATGTTGTTATACAAGTTGTAATCCAGATAATGATAACAACAATAATAATGACAATGATAATAATGATGATAACAACAAGCCAACAGAAGAAACTACAAGATGGTATAAATTTGTTAAATGGTCTGATTGGAAAACAGGATATTCAAGTGATCCTGATGACGAAAATAAAAAGATAACGACTACAACTTATGATTATTGTAAAGATACTGAAAAAACTTATTATACAACAGGATATGTTACTGACAGTACAAAGAAAAATAGTACCTATGAATATGAAATTCAATTCTTAGATTTAGATCCAGATGATATAAATGATGCTACTATTGGAGTAGTAAATTCAAGTAAATCTTATTTCTCAACTAGTGGTTATACTGATTATAGAGCTTATCTAAATAATCGTGGAAACCTATATATGACAGGAAATAATGATAGATATAATGTAGCAATTAGTAATGTAACATCTTATAAAAACTCATCATTAAAAAGCAATAACTTTACTTTTGATGTAAGTGGTGTATATTTATCTGGTGGTGTTTATAGAGTTACTGTTACAATAAATTATAAAAATCATAATGGCGTTACACCATATTATGCTAGTAATTTAGGTTATGATGTATATTTTGTACCACTAAAATTTGATGTATCATTTGCATATAACGATGATTGTGTAAGAGATGCAGCAGATAATCAAGATCGATATGATGGATATAGCATTAGTAATCCTAAAAAGGAAACTACTTGGATGCATAGATCTCCAGAATATAGATGGAGTACTCAAAAGACTCTTGATGGATATGAATATACAGGAATCTACGAAGATAAATAATATAATAGTTAAGGATTGTTACTTATAGCAATCCTTTTTAGTTTGTAATAAAATATTATAAGTATTTATTATATTGTAATTGATAAATGAAATTATTTGCTGAGATATTTAAATATGGTATAATTAATAACCATACAAAAACCACGTTATTAAAACGTGGTAATTTATTAATTAGTCTTCAGTAAGTTCTTTTAATTCGTTATATGCATCTGTACAAGTTTCGCCACCTGGACTTGAAATACATTTTGCACATACATCATAATCGCCTTCAGTACCACCAACTAATTGAATAACAAATGATACTATTGTTGGTACAAAGAATATTGCTACAGCTGCAATTACACGCATTAATAATGACTTTGCAGCTTTAGAAATAGCTTTATCATCACTTGATATTACAGCCTTTCCTAAATCAACCATTCCTAGTATTATTAAGATAATAGGAATTACAATTTTAAATACTAATAAAAAATATCCGATTGTACGCCATATATCTGATGTTTGTGCACAAAAACTATCAACATTTCCCATATTATAGCACTCCTCCCTATATACATTCATTTTACCTTATATACTTAATAAAGTCAATATTTTGCTTGAAATAAATGTCAATTTCCTGTTGGAAAAACTTCGCCTTCATAACTTGTATCACAAGAGCCATTCGGTGATGTTAAACAATTAATACAATTCATTGCATCAGCTTGCATATCTTCACTAAAACCAGAAATATAACTAAATACGACATTTATAACAGTTGGAATGAAGAATATTATGACACCTGCAATTAATCTTTTGGCAAGAGTCATTGCGGCATCTTTTATCGATTTATCATCACTCGATAAAACCGCTTTACCAAAATCGATTATTCCTAAGATTATTAAAATCATTGGAATAACTATTTTCAATATGAAAAAAACATAACCAATTACCTGCCATACAACTGCAGTCTTATAACAAAAACTCATCTTACGCACCTCACTTCAATTGATTATTTAAATATACTAAATAATCCTGAACCGCCCTTATTTTCTTCTACTCTACTAAAACCTAAAGTAGATAAAAAGTTGTTAATAATTGGTTGATTATCTAATTTATCATCAAGGTATGGTAAGTTATAAAATACTTTACTACCACTTTCACGTTCAAAATCATCAACATCTTTATCATTTAAAACACTTCTATTTAAAACAATCTTTTTGTTTTTAAGTTTTTCAAATATTTCATTATCTTTTCTTATTAATTTATTTAATTGGATACGTCCTGGTTCAATTAAATAAATAATATCGTTGCAATAGTTTTCAACAGAACTATTATTTAAATCTACTAAGATAACGTCGCAATTAATATTTTGGGCTAAAAAATCATTAAATGTAACACTAGAAACACTTTCTAGAGAATCATCATTAAAGAATATAAAGTCATTACCATCGACTTCTACTGCTTTTACCTTATAATTTTTTTCTAAATGAAGTTTTAATAAATAAACTAAAGTTGTTGCTCCAGCATGATCTGTTACATTTTTAAAACCAATAATCTTTTGTCCTATTTTTCCTTTGGTATTATCTACAACATTTTCATTTAACGCCGGTTTTTTAAAGCCATTGATGTTATGATAACTAGCTACGTCTTTATAAGTGTTAGGGTTATCTATTAAGAACTTAATAACATTTACATTGGTAGCAAAATTATAAATACCCATTGATACTAATTGCGATAAATACATTGGAGAATTAACGGTTTCTGAATCATCTAAAAGAAGAATAACTTTAGACATATCAAAGTTTACAGAAAGTTGTTGAATAACATTAATATCTTGATAACCTTTGATAGCAGTAATATCTATTATCATTTTATTGTAATAAAAATTGGAAAATTGAGCAATTAACTCATCTACTGTAAATTCACCATTAATACTTTTTATTACATCAATATCTAAATTAGCCAGCAATGCTTGATATTTGTTAGAAATAATTACGTTCATCTTTTATCTTCCTTTCTAATAACGATCCACATTTCCTTGGAATGATTCCGTAGTTCCTTCAACTTGGAATGTCATAACATCTCCGATTACTGGGAGATTAAAACGATAAAATACAATTATTTGATAGTAAATCATTCCATCGTTTGTATATTCATCTCTAAAGCAATAACTATATTTTTGACCACTACGAGCAACTTCATAACCATCATTATCAAGTTTGATACCATAATAACCATCAGGACAAGATCCTGTTGTTACATATGATTCTCCTCTTAAATAGTTATTAATTATTCCCGCTGAGGTCGAAGATATACCTTCATATTTTTCTATTATCGATAATACTTCATTCTTAACACGATAAGCTTTAGAGTAGTTTATAACTAGACATAAAAAGCAGGCGAAGATAAGAATAAAAATTATCATCAATTGAAATACCCACGTAGATCCAGTTACTTCCCGCATTTTTTATCTCCTTTTCTTTACATTTCTTCAGACTAATTAATTTTCTTTTTATTTCTACTATCTATAATTATAACACATATTATCGTGATGATAACTAATAATCCTCCAGCTACTATAGGAATATTGTCTATAATCCAAGAAATTATCGAATTACTATTAGTTTCCTCAGTAGTACTCGTTATTACTGGTTCCCTTGTAGTATCATAAGAAATATTTATCGTTTTATTATTATAATTATCTCTGTTAATAGTCCAAGTATAAGTATTACCATCAACACTATCGGCATTATTACTTAAAACATAGTTATTAACAGTTATTTTAATATTTAATTCTTTAAAAATTTCTTCATATTCGAATAATTGACAGCTTGATACAGTTCTTAGAGTATATATATCACTATCTGCAGTTAATATAATATCTGATGGATTGTAACATTTGTTTATTGCGTTGGAACGAGCTAAATCAGCAAAAGTAAAATCATTTGTAAAATTAGCACCATAACGATTTTCCTCATCGATTAAAGTTCGATTATATAAAGGTTCATCAGCATCATAATAAATTCCTATTGGCATTTGTCTAATAGTATCAAATAAAGTTCTATAAGTCCTATTATAATAAGATGGCTGAATTTCATCTAAAGAGGATACGTTAGTAGTATAAACTGCAATATCTTCTTTAAAAGAATTTCCTTCGATAGTTAGATTATAATCAACTGTACAACCACTCAGAAGAAAAATGATAGCTCCCAATAAAACAATTCTTTTCAAGTGTATCACACCTTTTTATTACAAGTCGTAAAAACTAATGTTTTGCCCACCATTTGTACTAGAATGACTACGGATTGTATTATAGCAAGAATCGCTTTGATAATGCCACCATTCACTAGCTAAGTCATCTAAGCCACCAGCAGTCATAATACTATGTAAAGTAGATGCTTGAGAGTTAGTAAACTCCGTACGGTATGTACCACTACCAGAATAAGTATAAATAGCTGCTCTTTTGCTTAAATCGTGCATAGCACTTGGCATATTTCTTATTTGTTCTGTGGAAAGATCAGCAAAAGTAATATCAACAGCACAGCCAGTATTATGAGCAGAAACCCCTTGAGCTAAAAACCAGCCAGTTCCCCAGCCAGACATTCCGACATTTAAAACATTGGAATTACTACTAATTAAACTGCTTAAAGTGTTTCTAGCTAATACTGTTACAGAATATGGTCTGTAAGCATCATTTATAAGAAATTGTCTGTTTGAATTATTTTGAGCAATATTACGTAAACTCTGAGCAAATGAAAATGTTAATGGTACAAAAGAATTGTTATATTGGGAACTATCATATAGTCTTTTGCCAGTTAAATTGGGAATCCATACATCACTCGTGCCATCCCAAGCATAATAAGCACTAGAACTTGCATTAGTGATATTAAATCTCACATTAGATGGTAAATAATCTGTAGCATCAATAGCCATATAAGTTGAATCAACCCAGCCACATTCGCCATCATACATTATGGCCCAACGGCCTCCACCGTTGGCTGTACCATCATTACCTAAAATTGAAAACTTCGTTCCATCTAATCTTGTCGATCTGGTATTATTTGTATCATTTAAACTGGGATATATAGGTACAACAGCCATTGCTACACCTTGAATACCACTTATTAAATCTGATTCAACTAAACCTTCACGACAAGCTAATTGCTCCCCCATAATATTGTTTCCATTATTCGTTTCATTGTTATTTCCTGACGAATTATTATTTCCTGTTTCTGTAGATGTATTATTATTTGAATTATTATCAAAAATATCTGACAAAGTACCATTGTTACTACTTGTTGAACCACTAGTATTTACACTACGAGTTTCTTCATAGATGATTTTAGTTTCACCTTTTGTTTGGAAATTGTAAACTTGACGCATTACTGGTAAATCTAATTGGTAAAACAAAACTATTTGATAATATTTACCTTCAACAAACTCAGCATCTACTGTATCTCCCAATAATTCATCTAAATAAGAATCTATTCCATCAGTTACGCTAACTTCTCTAATGCATACTGATGCCAGATCTCCAGATCCAACTGGTTGACCATTTCTTTCAAAGCCAGTATATTCAGCATCACAAATACCTGTAGTTCTATAGGCAGCAGCTGATATAGCATCAACAATTTCTTCAGACAAATAACCAGAATTATCATCACTCAAATAGTTTCCATTGTTCATTTCAATAATGTTGATAATTTCATCTCTAACTCCAAAAGCATTAGAATTATTGATTGTTAAACACATTATTGCGGTGAACAATAGAATAAATAGTATAACAATTTGAAAAATTGTAGTAACACTTACTGATTCTTTCATTTAACCACTACCCTTTAAAAATACATTTCATACCTGGAATCTCTTCACCATTTATATAGCAAGGAGTGCAATATTCAACATCATTGACAACTTCTATATTACTGCAGTCGCAGGCTGCTTTATCACATTGTGATGTTCTATAGAAATTATTGTTAATAATCGGCCATAAATAACTGAAAAAAAAGGCCGCCAAGATTGCAATTGATATTGCTACAACAACTGCCATATTTAGTTCCCCGGTTGCCTCTTTCATTCAAATTACCTCACTTAATAATTTAATCTTTAATTACCACCTGTAGTTCCGCCTGTAGTTCCGCCTGTAGTAGTATCTGCAGGACAAAGTACATCTTGTAAATCACCATCTTCATCAACATATTGACAAGTACGATTTCCATCTGCATCTGGTTCACCACAAGAAACTGCAGCAGCACAGTAGGTATTACGATTTATTTGGTTTTTAACTGCTGGCCAAACAAATGCATAAAAGAATGCTGCAACAGCTGCTATAGCAACAACAGTAACAACAGTCATGTTTAATTCTCCAGTCGCTTCTTTCATAAATTAAAATTCCTCCTTATTCCTATCTTTATTATACCTTATTTCTTATTAAATATCAATTAATTATTTTTTTTACTTTACTATAATTAAGCACCCATAAGTTGCATTACGGCTAAAATTAGTAAAATCATTACTCCTAACCCAGTTGTAATAAGCATACTCATAGTTTTACTTTCCATCTTTTCCAAACGATTTTTATATCTTGTTTCCCGGGCTTTTTGTTGTAAACTAGAAATCGATCTTGAAAATGTTAAAATTTGTTCTTGCTTTCTTTCTTGACGACCTAAACTAAGCCGATATAAAAGCCGCATCATTCGCATTGAATCTCTTACAGGATATTTACGAGCAAAAGCCATATAAGGCTCTATGGAATCATCACCAGAATTTATGGCATCGATCATTTCCTGCAATCCTTCTTTAAATATTTCCGGAGCATCTGCCATTGACTTACCAATAGCCACCGGTACAGTGTAGTGTTGTATTAATATTTCCAAGCTCTTTAAATAATGGGGTAACATAGCATCAATTTGATGCATATGTTGATTATAAAATTTCTTTATGTCATTGTAAGGCATTTTAAATATAAATATACCGAGAACAAATATGATTAAAACTTTAACAGCATTTAAATCTTGAATCATAAAGAAAAATGCTAAAACCATTACAATAAGAGCGTTCTTGATTCTTTTATTAAATAATACATCAGGGTTTACACTGTTACCATATCTAGCTCTGACAAAAAAATCCCAATCACTTTCTTTAAGCTTTAAGAAAAGCATTTGATTATCACTAATCATTTGATTGATATTTATTTGTCCGCCGATAGTCATAATAACAAAAACAATAACAGCGATAATAATAATTTCTATTTGCATTATTCTACCCCCACATCTTCATTATAATATTTTTCTCCCGAAACTAGGAAAAAAGCATTAATTATTACTACGGCATGGAGTATAAGTTGAACATACCACATATCTAATAGAGCTATATAATTTTCTTCACCAAGCAAATATCTTAAAACAACCACTAATAAATAAAGAATTAGACCAAACCTAATGAACCTTCCGTGGAAGTTTTTTCTATCCATTTGATCGCGGTATACACCTTCAACTAGGGCATCGATATCTAATGACATATTTTCTAGAGCTTGTCCAGAATCTCTTGCACCTTCTTTGGTAATTTGCAAGAATAATTGATGCATATTCTTTACCATATAATAAGGATATTTATCATTGAAATATTGTAAAGATTCATCAATTGTTCCATTTTGATAAGACATATCGATCATCTTTTTAACATCATCTAATACCGGATTTTCTAATATTCCAGAATCTCTAACTCCTTCAAGAGATTTAACAAAGCTTTGAGTTGTATTAAATTCCATGATAACGTTAGTTGTATAAGTTTGAATTTGTTCAAATATATATTCACTATATACTCTTTGACATCGTAAGTAGGCAAGATAAGGAATAAACACAATAGCAATAATGGCATATATAACAGCTATTATAATACTGTAGAAGTAAAAATACCCTATTAAGGCTGCGACACCCCCAAATATTATAACTTGGGTTAAATATTGACGTGCATTATACTCTTGCCCTAATTCAATAGCTTTTTCCCGAACCATTTTGAAGGAATACGGAGCATATTTATCATAAATTCGCGTAACATTGCCTACTACAAATTTATAAACATTTTCTCCAGGATTTCTCCGAAATATTAGGACAATTACAGCTATTATAAGTAAAATTACCAGTTCTGTAAGTGTTTGCATATTTACTCCTTTCTATTATAGACTTTCAATGGCATTTTCTGGTTGTATATCTGTTACTGAGCCTTTAGACTTTTCAAAATAATCTTGTTTCATCTCTACCCCTTGAACTCCAAGGTAATCGATTAAATATTTAGTTGGATTATTAAAACTATATTTACCATCTAGACTCTTTTTAAATATTATATTGGCTTTGGCTTCGTTGTTTTCATCGACATAGAACTCAACAACTTCAATAATTTCTCTTTGAAATCTGCCTAATTCTTTACTCATATAACCTTTTACGTGAATACCAATTTGAACGTATCGGTGAATTGAATTTAGGAATTGTTCAATATCTTGGCTACTTTCTAGCAAACTGTACATACGCATTGGAATATTTAAAGCTCTATCCGAGTGAATTGTAGATATGATGTTATGTCCTGATGATATAGAGTTACGAACCGCCGTAACCGCTTCAGCAGAACGAACTTCGGATAGTAAAATCCAACGTGGGTTTTGCCGCATACAGGTTACCAAAACATCAGAATATGAGGCAATGTTATTTGTTTTCATAGCAACAATATCTCTATGTGGGAATATTTTATCTAAGTGTAGTTCTAAGGTATCTTCAATAGTTATAATTTTTTCATTTTCTTTAGTATGACTGGCTAAGTATTTAACAAGTTCAGTTTTACCAGAACCAGTTTCTCCACTTACAATTATGTTGCAGTGCCCTGCAACGCAAGTCATTAAAAAGTCATGTAAATCTTCAGTTACATATTGTTCATTAATAAGTTTATCTTTGTTAAGACGGATTTTGGCAGGCGTCTTACGGATAACACAAGCTATACCATTAGTTGCAATTGATTCATGAACAAAGTTAAGACGAAGCTCAGCTGATTCGGCATCCAAAAAAGGATGAGCCATATTAAATGTTTTACCCATTACATTAGAGCATTGAAAAGCAAGCTTTTCCATCAAAGCATTATTTATTTCTGGTCTATCTACGCGATAAACACCTTTATCAAGAGTTTTTAGCCAAACTTGACCACCATTTGAATATGATACGTCAGTTACGTTGTCTTCCTCTAAAAACTCTTTTAAAGGTCCAAAATCTATTTGTGAAAATATAGCATCATTCACGATTTGCCACCTCTTATTTAATTCTTTTTTATTCGGTTGTTGTCGATCCTGGAGTAAATCCGGCATAACTATCAATCATTTGTAATAATAGTTCATTCGAATAAGATACTTCAGCTCCTTCAGTTGTATACAATTTATTTCTTGGTACTGGATATACTTCCATTCTATTTTCAGTTATTCTATCAATTAACTCTAAGTATTCAGCCATTTCGAAAGTTACTGCAAATGATAACCAAGCTGGTTCACTAGAAGTTTGAGTATCAAACACATTAGCTCCAGATGAATTTTTTATAGAAACTACTTCGATACTATTGATAAATTCATCATAAATAAATTGACCATCAACTTCAGCTTTCAACCATAAGTCTATTTTATCACCAGGATAAATTGAATTAGCGTATGTACTTGTGTTATCAACTTGAAGCCAATATATCGTGTAACCATCTGGTAGAGTTTCTTGTTCTCTTTCTTTAAGTTCACTTCTTTCAACAACTTGTTCGCGGTAAAACATTGCTCCTTCAACAATCGAAGTTTCATTTTTAACATAGTAACCAACAAGTTGACTAGCATTAGTAATAATATTGGCACTTTCTAAAAATCCACTATTAATTTCAACGTACTCAAAATCTTCAGAAGTTATCATTTCTTTAGCAGTTATGTTCCTTGTTGCTACAGGAACTCTTTGAGGATTAATGGCATTATTTACTGTCATATTATAGAAAAACCATAAAACTACTACTCCCGCTAAAACGGCTAATATAGTTACTGTATTTCTATTTAAAAGTGCATTTTTAATATTCTTTAAAATATTTCCCATTTTATCCTCCTAGTAACTTCCACCCATATCCATAATTCTGCTTTCGATCATTTGTAATAATACTTCATTGGTAATTTCAGTTGAACCAACATCAGAATTATAATTGGTATTTCTAACAAGCGGTGTTATAGTTACTCCTGATAAAAATTCAGCAACTTTTAAATAACGATACATATCGGTAGGAACTGCAAACAGTAACCAAGCTGGTGTTCTTCCACTCGTTACATCAAAAACATTTTCACCGCTAGAATCACGAACTGCTAAAACTTCAATTCCGTGGATAAATTCACCATAATAAACCAAACCATCTTGCGTTGTTGACATCCATAAGTCAATTCTATCACCAGGATAAATCGAATTAGCATAAGTCGATTCATTATCTACTCTTAACTGATAAATTGTATAGCCATCAGGTATTTCATCAAATATTGAATTTGGCAATTCTTCTTTTTCAACCACTTGGCTAGTATAAAACATTCCTCCAGCTGGAATAGATGTACCAGTATTTACATATTTTCCAACTAAAGAATCTGCACTAGT
Source organism: uncultured Bacilli bacterium (assembly GCA_944332675.1). Classification (GTDB taxonomy): domain Bacteria; phylum Bacillota_I; class Bacilli_A; order RF39; family UBA660; genus Onthocola_B. Next base: position 25,429 of record CALVKJ010000002.1, on the reverse strand, counting down.
ATATACATCAGCATCATTTAAAAAACTACTTCCGATGCTAACCATTTTAATATCATCACGCGTAATTTCTTCAGTTGCAGCGATTGTTCTAGTAGCAACCGGGATTTCTCTAGGGTTAACAGCATTATTTACACGATACATATAGAAGAAAAATAATACTGCTATCCCTATTACTATCCCTAAAATGGTAACTGTCGTTTTATTTGTAAGAAATCTTTTAAATGTATTTATTAAATTTCCCATTTTATTCCTCCATTTTTATTTTTATATTGCATTTCCTTCAATAATAGCATCAATTCTTTCAGTCATATCAAAGGATTCCGAATCTCCTACAACATTGAATGTGTTTGATTTACTTTTAATTTCTACACTAGCTTTTGGCGGTGCTTCATAAACTCCGTAAAAATTAATTGTATAGTCGGTAGTAACTGAAGCGTTTTCCGAAAATCTTCGAATAAAACTTTCATAGAACTTTTCTTTATTTATTTTAATTTCACCGAAAGTACGATAGTAAGAATAGTCAACTGCATCTATTAAAGCTGCTTCCGTAATTTCTTTTATTAAATAGTAATCTTGGGTAGACGAAGTTGTTAAATTTTGCACAAGCAACATTATAACAACTACGAATATTCCAAGTAATACTAACCAGTATCCCCACAAAGCATTTTTCATTAACTATTCACCCCTATTTCCATGATGGTCCACCAATAACAGAGTATTGACCATTTACTTTTTCAGATTCTGTCCATCCAGACCATAATGACCAATAACCATTTGCATTGGCATTACTTGAACCATCAGAATCTACATTTCTTTGACCTCTAGAAATTCTTCCTGGTGCAAATGTTATTTGATCTTCATATTGATCATACAAATCATCTAATACATCACTATAACAGAAGATATTTGCAAAATTCTTACCATCAATTGTTGCAGAATAGCAAGTTAGTGAGTCATTTGCATAACCACCCTCGTCTTCAACAGATCCATTGTATTCTTTTAAATAGTTGATAATTTCAGAATTTAATCTAATACTAAAGTCTAATTCTGAATCATCACCAGTCTTATTGTAAATTGTTTCATTTTCTGTTTCTATTTCTTGAATAGTAAGTGATGCTTTATCTCGCAATAATTCCAGAGCTTCAAGGGTTGTATTAACATTCCAGTTGTAACCTAAATCTCTATTAGCAGATTCGACATCTACAGTAGATATTGGTTTAAAGTTTATCTGTAATTCATCTAAATTGAAAATACAGTTTACACAATCAAATTCACAATCTGGACAGTATACCCATTCACATTCTCCTTCTTCACAGACAAAGTCGCAATCTGGACAGTCTTCAGTTCGACAATCAGAGTAGTAGTAGCAAGTGTAATCACCAGTAAATGTTTCAATTCCTTCTCTTCCTACAGCAACTGCTACACTCTTATCGTAGTTATCTCCTCTAACGTGGTTAACTCCATCAACTTCCGATCTACCATAGTCTATTAATCTACCTAAGTTATCCGCTTGAGTTACAGCATCACTTGGGTCATAGAATTCACCTAAATCTTCAAGCATTAATTTGAAGACTCCACCACCAGTAGCACGAGTAGATATTGGTAAAGCATTAATTAGTGCATCTAAAGTTAAAGCATTTCCAGTATAACCACTATTTACAGTAATACGTCCATTCGCTTCAATTTGATAGAACACAGTTGGTGTTATATAATCTTGTGATTTTTTAACAGTCTTTTTTACGAATGTTGCATTTGAAACATAAGCATCTTGATCGATTGAGCAACCGCTTTCACTACACTTTATATAATCTTGATGTTCGAATACTTCAGAATAATCTTGAGAATAATTATAAGTTCCTAATGTAACATCCATTTCTTCATAATTATATTGTCTACCTTCACATTCATATTCTGATGTTGTACCATCTAAACAAATTTCAATTTCATATTCTTCAACTAATGATTCATCAACAGGATCAAGATAATATAAATCAGGATCGCCAGTTGCAGAAATTAAATCGTAATAAGGACTATAATCTTCATTTCCTTGATATTCGCTATAGTAGAAACTCAATTTTTGTTCAAAAGGATATTCATTTGTCCAATTTGTAGTACAAGAGTTATAGCTAGCAATTATTTGTTCATATTTACTAATTGCAGTATTTAAAGCATCTATAGCTGGATCTAAATAATCATCTTTTAGGTTCCTTTTTAATGTTGAAGTTGATCCAGAACTACAACTTCCACCACAGCCACTTGCTGATCTTCCGCCATCATCTGTATAACTATATGACAAAGTTTGGTTTCTACTAATTGTTAACGTTCCATCTCCATTATCACTATAAGAGAAACCTGTAACTTCTCCGCTGATATTATATCCTACACAATATCCATCAATACCACAACCACAACTACAACTTCCAGTTGCAGGTGGCTCAGGGCAACAAGTATAAGGGTCTGTTTCAAGAGAGTGATATTTATTGCTATCTGTTTCTGGAACACTATCATATGCAGTTTGCCATCTTAAATATTCATTGTATGCATTAATCATTGTTATTTGAGCTTCTGTTATATCGGCAATATATTGTTCCCTATTTATTTCTTTATCTTCAGTTCCGCCACTAGTATAGCAATCTTTCTTACCTTCTACGTGAGCTGTTAATTGGAAATATCCACCACAGTTAACATCTTCTATTTCAGGATTCAATTTAATACCACCAAGGACATTTCCGCCTTCTTCTTGAATTACATCAAAGTAATCTTCTTTACAGAAAACTTGACAATATGCATTATCTTCAGAAACTCCACCAGAATCTTCAACTAAATTATAATTATTTCCAGCATCGTCTTGATTATCTAAAACGCATTTTTTAATATTTTCTGGTGCATAAATTTCTGATATTGCTTCGTCTTCATCATCACTACAAATTGGAACTGATAATTGTGTATCACAAACAGGATTAGCACAACCAACAGATCCAGGAATGCCATCGGAATTAACATCACCAGAAACTTCATCAATAACAAGCATTCTTTGATAATCACCATTTTTGTTTTTTAATAAAGCTCCAATATATTGTTTATTAGGATCATAATAATCGTAAGTTACAGTAAATGAAGCATTGCTACAATTTTCTTCATCTAATACTTGTTTAGTAAAGTGAACTCTGATTCTTACTGTCCCACTTCTTATGCCATCTTCATCTGGTGTTAATACTTTAGAAATATCAACATCAGAAGTTAATCTTACCCATTCATTTTCAGCATTGTAATATTCCATGTAATCGTATGTTACACCACTACTTGAGCAATTACTACAAGTGAAATTAAAGTTATTGACATATGCATCTTCCGCAAAGTCTACTAGATCCATATTAATATATACGTATTCTTGAACTTCATCTTCGGTTCTTTGACCATCTTGAACAGTTGAAGTAACACTACCACTTATGCTTGATTCAACACGGCCATTTTCAACGAAATCTACAGCAGCATCCAAACCAATATCAAAAAGTTCTTTGGCTGCATAAATTACATCATAAGCATCATTGCCATAAGACCAACCAGTAAAATCCCAATCACTCATATACCAAGTATAGTATTGTTCATTTCTATTAATTATTTGTTTATATCTTTCACTTGGAGTGGTACCAGTAGTTCCCGTAAAAACAGCAATATCTTCACGCCATTGTGCCCAATATGTACCACGAGTTAAATAAGAAGATGCTGTTGCTCTCATGCTTTGGTCATTTAAACCTCTACCAGCCCAGCCGAATACCGCTGAGTTCAAAGATACAATAGCTATTCTGGCTGCAGCGTAAAGTTTTTCACCAGTAAGTGTTGTAACAAAAGGATCAGGAGTGGTTTCTGGTGTTGCATCACTAGTAGTAAATTCATTGTTAATTTGCGTATATGCATGTTTAAGTATTTCCAACATCCCATAGTCAAATGCTCTAACTCCACCAGAATAGGAAGCATCTCCTAAAATACGGTCCAACGTATAATAAGTAGCTGCTGGTTTATGTGGGTCCATACAATAAGTTATATAAGTTTCACCATTACCCACCATATTGTAAAGGTAAGTAGAATAACTTTTGCTACTACTACCGTTAGTAAGCCTTAAACTGTTAATTCTGATTGTATCAGCTCTAGTTTTAGTATACACAATTGATGTATCAGTACTAAAAGCCTCAGCTGAATTTATACTAAAGAAAAATACTACAAAAACTGCTAAAATTTTTAAAAACTTTTTCATATTTCACTTCTCCTACGTCTTATTACTACTATTACAACTATAACCCCCGCTATAACTAAAATAGATACCACGCCAATTATTATCGGTGTTTTATGTTCGCTTATAAAATTACCAACCTCTTCATACCAAGTGGTATCTTCTTCATTGTTTTGTTCTTCTTCTTGTTCAACTCTTTCGATTTCCGCTAAAACTTTGGTCGAAAACTCGTTAAAATCTACTTGATCAAAAAATACGTATCGTTGACACAAATAATAATCTGGAACCTGATCACAAACTGCATATGTAGCATAGTCATTATACCTTGGCAATGATACTCGTAAGGTTCTTAATAATGTATCAGCACAATCAGTAGCGCTAGATGCGTAAACTCTTATAGTATAAGTTACTAGTTCTCCAAGAGTTCTCCATTCTATAGCAATATTTCCATTATCTGTATCAGAATAATTATATACGGTAGTTTGGTTGTCGTAATTATTAGTAACTTCAACATAAACATTTTCTGTTAAATTTAGTATATTTATTTGAAGAGCTTCTACCATCCATGTATATTCTTCCTCTTCTGATTCTAATAAAGCGTCCGGAGGAGTTGCTCCTTCTTCAAGTGGCACTTCAATTACTTCATAGTTGGCAGTAATATTGGATATTTCACTATTTAATTCAGCCCTTTGTTCATAACTACAGCTAGCTGCATTTGCTGATAATGTAAATAATCCAAAAGTAATTATTGAAAATAATACATATTTATATCTAGACATTTCGACACCTACCTATGATTTAGTTTACCATATATATAGTTTTTTTTCAATTGCAAATTGCCTATAAATGCTAATTGTGGTATTATTTATTTGAACAATTAAAAATGGAGGTCAAATGAAAAAAATCCTTTTAATATTAGCTATAGCACTAATATCAATAGTTATATATATGTTTTTTATAAATACTAACGGTTTTAAAACTGTTGAAGATGCAATTGCTATTCAAGATTTGCCTGATTCTTTTGATGATTTTAAAATCGTTCAATTTTCCGATCTTTTAATCGGTTCCACCAAAACGGTAGAAGATTTAGATAGTATAACAGAAAAAATCAATAATTTAAAGCCCGATTTAATAGTTTTTACTGGAGATTTGATTGCAAGAGATTATAACATCACTGAAGAAGAAATAGAAATAATAAAAGAAAAATTATCTTTACTCGACTGTTCTTTATATAAATATGCAGTTATCGGAGATAATGATGAAGCAAATTTAGATTTGTACAAAGAAATAATCAATGATAGCGGTTTTATATTGCTAGATGATCAATCAACCTATATTTTTTATGGTGATGTTTCACCAATTAAACTAACAGGAATTACTGATATAGATAAATTAGATTCAGCTTTATATTTAGCAGATGAATTAGATACTGTATATAATATAGTACTAACCCATAAACCAGATAATATTGATATTATTGCTGAAAAACAAGTTGATTTAGTTTTAGCTGGTCATTCTCTATTGGGCCAAATAAGAATTCCTTTTTTCGGCGGAACAATAAAAAAGGATGGAGCTAATATTTATCTTGATCACCATTATACAGTAAACGAAACAGAACTTTACGTATCTGCAGGATTAGGAACAGATAATAATCTTAATATAAGGGCATTTAACAAACCAACAATTAATTTATATAGGTTACAAAAAGCCAATTAAAAATTCCTTACAATAAGGAATCTTTTTTTATAAGTATTCAGCTACTTTAAAATTATTATTTAAACTTTCAATTAATTCAGCAGTTTCATATTGACTGAATGTCTTTTCAAAAACACTAGCATCAAGTAAGAATATATCTGGATAATTAATAAATATTTCTTTATAAACTGATGTTCCTAAATCTTTTACAAATTTAAGATTAGTTTCCACTAAATCTTCGTGTTCTTTTATTGCATCTTGGATTTTTTTGGGCGTATTATCTAAAAATTCTTCAATATCTTCTGGAGTAAACCCATATTTTTCTAAAAAATTCATGCTACTCTTCCTCTTTTCATTTCTTCTTTTTGAAGCAATATTGTATCAATTGTTTCAGTTAATACGCTTTCAGCACCACCAAGTGTTTTAAGAGCTTCGACAAGCATTTCTTTTTCACTTAAATCCTTATCAGCTATAGCATCGATGCGAGCATATATTTCATCTTTTTTATCTTCCATTGCAAAAGTTTCTAGGATACGCAAAGCATCTTCTTTCACTTCAGCTAAATCAAGATCTTGCTCCGGGCTATCACCTTCAGTTAAAGTGCTTTTGCCAGCTATGTAATTAAAAGCTCTATTGCTAAATAAGAATGATGCATAAGCGCCCTTTTCATTTTTATAACTAATATTATTAGCATCAGCCATAGACATTCTTTTTATTACTTTTTCAATTGGTTGCGACAAATGTCGAGGATTTTGTTTGTATGCATCAACAAATCCCATTTCTTCAGCAAGCTTTATTTTTCTATCCAAGTTAGCTGGTTCTTCTGTTAAAACTATTGCTTGTGAAGGCTTTTTTATTGTTATTCCGTGGCTTTCTAAAACTTTTAAAGATTCTGGATCCGCCAAATCATAGGATACACAGTATTTATTAATTTGTGCGGCATCTTGTTCTTTAAAATTTGCTTTAGTTTCGTTTATTAGTTCAATTGCTCTTTGTTCCATAAAACTCCTTTCTAATATGCCATTAAAGGTACCTTTCTTGGATCAAGTCCACTTATTTGTAAAACATTAATCGTATTATTTAAACCCTTTAAGTCATATTTAACTAAAACATTTGGCATAAGGCTTATATCACGAGCTTCTTTTCCAAGTTCTAATAATTTTGCAATCTTTTGAGCCAATTCTTTATCATATAGCAATTCGATATTGTTACGTAATATCTTAAGATCGATATTTTTACTACGTAATTCAGCTACATTATTTTTTAAAGTTTCAGCATCATAATTTGCTAAAAGTTTTTCAATAGTTTTAGCATTATAATCTTCTGGGTCTAAACCACTTTCTTGCATTACTTTATATAATATTTCTTTTTCACTTTGTCCATTTTCTTTTGGTGCTTCTTCAGCTACTGCAGGAGTAGATTCTTCAAATATTGAACTTTGAGAAACTGTAGTAGTTGGTTCTACTTCTGGAATTGTATTTTCTTCAATTACTTTGTCAAATATTTCTTCTAGAACTGAATCTTTATTAGCGCTTTCTTTAACTGGTTCAATATTGCTTGGTTCAGTTACTACTTCAGTCTGCGGTTCTTTAACTTCCGATTCTTTCTTAGCTTCCACTAAAACTTCTGTTATAGTTTTGCCACTAGCTTTATCACCACTTCTAAATGATGCATCATATTCATATAAAGCATCTTCTGGGAACATCAAGATTTTCGCAGCTTCTCTTTGTTCGTTTTCAGAAAAATCAAATTTTTCAAGTAACGAAGTTATTTCATCACGAGTTATATTAATATTACCCGCCAAGGCTAAGTCAAAGTATTCATTTAATTTTGCTTGATTACTTAAAGCTTCATCTTTACGAATTCCTAATTCTTCTACTTTAGTTATTGCATTGTTCATTTCTGATTCAACACTTTCTAGTTTTTCAGAAGCCTTTTTATTTTCCGCAACAACTTTAGCAATAGTTTCTGGAAGCATTCTATTAACTTTTTCATTTATTACTGCAGGATCAAAATCGATATTTAAACGATCTAAAACTGTAGCAAAATCATCTTTATTGATGCTACTTAAAACAGAAGTTAATTTTTCGCCTTCTTCTGCTAAAGTTTTTTCCTCTGCAGTTAAATTTTCAATTTCCTTGATAAGAACTTCTTTTTCATTTTTAGTTCTTTCTTGAGTTTCGATAGCATCTTCTCTTTCTTTATTCATTTTAGTTAGAATAACACTATCTTCACCGCGAAGATTATACAACTTATCAAGCAGTGTTCTTACTTCAGTTGATAACATTTTCATTTAATCACGCCCTTTATTCTGCATAAATTATAGCAAAGAAAAAGTAAATTGTAAATAATGTTTTTCACAAAAACTAAAATAACCTGTGTGTTTCAAATAGATCCGTGACATATTCCAATTTGCCGTAAAATATTATGAACCCAGGTTGTGATTAGTTTTCAGAAAGGCAGTATCAAAACTGCAAATCACAAAAAAGTGTATCACAACCTTCCTAAAATTTTACGTTTTCTCGGCATATAGTCACTCTATAAGGTGTTGAAACACACAGTGTAAGTTTTTAATCCAACGTTGTAACTTATGTATTAAAAACTTACAGTTTTTCACAAAAACTAAAATAACCAAAATAAAACTTGGCTCATATACTACTTTAGAAGGAGGAATATTTTTTGAAAAAGAAAATTACTATTATTTTAATTATTATTATAATCATTTTAATTGCTTCTTTAATATTAATAAAAGTATTTAATAAAAAAGACGATACATCACTTACCAAAGTCCGTTTGGCGGAAGTTACTCACAGTTCTTTTTATACACCACTTTATGTTGCTTTAGAAAATGGCTACTTTGAAGATGAGGGATTAGAAATAGAACTTATTTTAACTCCCGGAGCTGATAAGGTAAGTGCTGCAGTATTATCAAATGATGTAGAAATTGGTTTTGCAGGAGCAGAATCAGCAATATATGTTTATGATCAGGATGAAGCAGATTACTTACAAATTTTTGCAGGTCTTACTAAAAGAGATGGGCAATTCATTGTAGCTAGAGATAATTATGATGATTTTTCATTGGAAGAGTTGTATGGTAAAGAAATATTGGTTGGAAGAAGCACAGGAATGCCAGCATTAAATTTCTTGAATGGTTTAAAAAATATGGGTATAGATATCGATAAAATAAATATTAATTATTCAGTAGAGTTTGCAGCATTATCTGGATCTTTTATCGGAGGGACTGGGGACTTTGTCAATCTTTTTGAACCTAATGCCACTTCTTTAGAAGAACAAGGTTATGGTACAGTTGTTGCTAGTGTTGGAGAAATGAGTGGTGAAGTGCCATATACAGCATTTTATGCCCGTAAGAGTTACATTAAAGAAAATAGTGATGTAATTGATGCATTCACAAAAGCAATAGCTCGTGGTATAGAATATACTTTAGAAAATGATTCAAAAATTGTTGCTGAAGATATAATTGAACAATTTCCAGATACAGATGTTTCCGAACTTACCTTAATGATAGATCGCTATAAAGAATATGATTGTTGGTTAGAAAATCCATTTGTAAGCGAAGAAATATTTACTAACTTAGAAGATTTTTTAATAGATTTTGATTTAATAGATGAGTATGTTCCATACGAAGATCTAGTTAATAATTTCTATCATGAATAAATTATTAGAAATTAAAAACTTGAGTAAAAAGTATCATACTAAAAATGGGGAAATATCTGCAATAGATAATATATCATTTGATGTTTACGAAAAAGAATTTTTATGTATTATTGGCTCTAGCGGATGTGGCAAATCAACACTTTTAAACATACTTGCTAATTTAGATGATTTGTCGAGTGGAAAAATATTAAAAAAGGAAAACTTAAACATCGGTTATATGTTGCAAGAAGATGCTTTGATGCCTTGGTTAAATATTTTGGATAATGCTTTATTAGGACTAGAAATAAGACATGAAAAAACAAAAGAAAACATTGCTTATACTAAAGAGTTATTAGAAAAATATGGACTTAAGGATTTTTTAGAAAAATACCCTAGCCAATTATCCGGGGGAATGCGCCAACGAGTTGCATTAATTAGAACTCTTGCAACAAGACCAGACATTCTATTTTTAGATGAACCATTTTCAGCTCTAGATTATGTTTCAAGGTTGTCAGTCAGTAATGATGTTGCCCACATTATAAAATGTGAGAAAAAGACTGTCGTAATGATCACTCATGATATAGCTGAGGCTCTAAGTTTAGCAGATAGAATTATCGTTTTATCAAAAAGACCTGCTAAAATAAAAAGTATTTATGACATATCCTTAGAAGGAGAAACTCCTCTAGAAAAAAGAAAAGCTAAAAATTTTGCAAATTTGTATGATAGATTGTGGAAGGATTTAGATAAAAATGTCTAAAGAGCAACAACGGTATTTAAAAAAAATAAAGATACGTAAATACTTTGTTATATTAGTTCAAGTGATAATTGTAATTGGATTTTTAGCTTTATGGGAATTCTTAGCTAATAAAAATATTATCAATACATTTGTCTTTTCAAAACCTAGTGAAATATGGGAAACAATTTTGGGGCTTATCGCTCAAAATAATTTATTTAATCATATTTTAACAACTCTTAAAGAAGTTTTAATTGCTTTTGTTTTAGGAATTTTACTAGGATTTATTATAGCTATAATTCTCTATGAGATACCAATACTTGCGGAAATAGTTGATCCATTTTTGACAATGATTAATTCTTTACCTAAAGTTGCTTTAGGGCCCCTTATTATCATAATCGCAGGAGCTAACACTAAAAGTATAATTGTGATGGCTTTGCTTATTAATTTAATAGTAAGCATAATTACAATTTATAATGGTTTTGTAAATGTTGATGATAAAAAGATGAAACTAATAAAATCATTTGGAGCAACTAAAGCGCAAATATTAACTCATTTGGTTATTCCAAGTTCTTACAAGACTATTATTTCTAGTTTAAAACTTAATATTTCAATGAGTCTAATTGGAGTAATTATGGGAGAATTCCTAGTTAGTAAAGAAGGAATTGGTTATTTAATTATATATGGTACTCAAGTATTTAATCTAAGTTTAGTTATGGCAGGAATATTAATACTTATTATTATTTCTTACATACTTTACAAAATAATTATCTTTATTGAAAGTAAGTTAATTAAAAAATTCTAGTGTTTAATTGCTAGAATTTTTTTATCATTCAGTATTTAAAACATATTCTTTTTTAATATATTCTTTTAATGTATTTGTTGCCCATATTCTAAAACTAATTGCTTCCTTTGAATTAACTCTATATTGCATTTAAACTATAGAAATTTGTGTTATATTCTTTGCCATCAGAAGCAGTTATTCGAATTTTTCGAATAATTGAATTTTCTTTTAATTTATCTATATAATCACAAACAAATAATTAACTATAGCAACTAAATTTTATTACTAACTTAAAAATAATTAGATAGCTTGGACATTCACATATACATATTTTCAAAATCCTCATATTCTATTAATGAAAGGAGGCGAGAAAAATAGAAAATTGTTTAGAAAACATTAACTTTAATACTAATGGAACCGGTGATAAAGATAATAATTGCCTTTGCGAAGTTATCAAGTGTTTAACTAAAAATTGTACTGGACCTACCGGACCAAAAGGACCAACTGGACCTACGGGGCCTACAGGACCTCGAGGAGCTACTGGTGCTACTGGTGCAACTGGACCTCAAGGACCTACTGGTGCTACCGGTGCAACTGGACCTCAAGGACCTACTGGTGCTACTGGTGCAACTGGACCTCAAGGACCTACTGGCGCTACTGGACCTCAAGGACCTACTGGCGCTACTGGTGCAACTGGACCTACCGGACCAGCTGGTGAAAATTTAAATAGTTATGCAATGGTGCATGACGAAACTAATTCCACTGTATTAGCACAAAATCCACTGCTTTTCCAAGCTACTAATTTATCTAACAAAATTACTTATAACAATGCAACTGGAGATTTCTATATCCCTGAAGAAGGAATATACAATGTACATTGGTGGATAAATGCTCGTAATGCTAATAGTAACGAAAATAATTGTGAGCCCAAAACTCTAGGTGTTGAATTTCATCAATATTGGCCACAAGATGAGTTAATTGCTCACTCTTCGACTCACAATAAATTAACTTGTTGTGATACTGGAACTTTAAATGGTAATGCTATTTTCTATGCACCAGGTGGAACTAGTTATAGATTAATAAATACTTCCGAAGTAGATTTCTCTTTAGTGCCAAACGACAATTATTCTGCTTGCGTTTCAATTCACAGAATATTTTAAATTAAAAACTACTAGATTTCACTTCCTCTAGTAGTTTTCTCATATTATTCTTCGAATTCATTAAAATTAATTGAACAAACTTTCATTTCAGGATATTTTTTTGAAATATTTTCAACAATTTTATAACAAATACTATCCTCTTTTTCTTCTAAAGAATTATTTTTAAAAATAATTACAATATATTCTGAAAAAGAAAATATAGTGCAGTAAGGTCGACTAGATATTGGAATATTTTCGTCTTGAACAATTTCAGGATCATCAATAACTAATTTATTATGTATTTCATCAAAATCAATCTCTAGCATATCACTTAGAGCTAACTCTACATATAATCTCTTGCCTTTGTTAGTTATTGATTCCTTAAATTCTTTTTCGGTCATTTTCATTTTTTACCTCCTTTCACCTTATATATTTACTTTAAAAGACGAATTTCCTTTTTTTTAACCAAAAAAGCTCTCAATTTTGAGAACTTTTTTTCATTAAGTCTAGATTATTTTTAATTCTTTCGTTATTAGGATTAATAGTTAATGCTTTATTAGCATGCTCAATCGCTTTAGGAATATCATCAATATTATAATATGCTAAAGACAATAAATCGTCGATTGTTTCGTCAAAGCTAAATACTTCGTTAATATATGTTTTATAATTTAAAGGAATACTTTGAGCTATCTCACAATAGTGAATTACTTTTTGCCAATCCTGTTTTTGATAATAAAGCAAAGCGAGTTCAACTAATGGATCACGTAAATGCGGAGCTTCTTTTATTGCTGCTTCAAACCATACTTTAGCAGAAATAAAATCTCCCATATTATTGTAACATCTAGCAATAAATCGCATTGATGCACATCTTTCATCAGCCCAAGTGGCATTTTTCATATTTAAATGCCTCTTTAATGTTTTAATTGCATCTTCCCATTTTCCATAATACATGTATTCACGTCCTAAATAATGCATATTGCGATCATTTTCAGGATCTTCACTCACTGCTAGTTCTAATAATGGCAAATAAGAACCGCGTGATTTTGTTGGATCGGGATAATGATTAATAATTAATTCTTCGCTTTGAGCATAAACTTCTTGTTCCCCAAGATATTTTAATATTTCATGAACAGCATTTACCCAAATATAGTCTTTATTATGAATTTTATCTTGATAAAAACTTACTTTAGGATTATCAAATTCATCTAAGCTCCAATTATATGTATAACGTAGTCTAGTTGTATTAGGTTGCCAAACTTTTTTTATTGCTTCTTTCCAGCCTGGCATAATTACTTCATCAATATCTAAACAAACGCATACATCAGCATCTTCAGGAATTAACTTTAAAGATTCATTTCTTGCTTCGTCAAATCTGAATTTTTCAAAATGTTTTTCTCCTAGAATAACACCAGCTTCCTTTAATAAATCTAGGCTATTGTCAGTTGAACCAGTGTCAAGGACACAGATATAATCTGCATCCTTAATTGATTCTAACCATCTTTTGATAAATTTGCTTTCGTTTTTACAAATAGCATAAACACATATTTTTAAATCTTTCATACTCTCCTATTATGGGCCTGTTGGACCTGTTGGTCCGGTTGCTCCTGTTGGGCCTGTTGGACCTGTTGGTCCGGTTGCTCCCGATGCTCCTGTTGGACCTGTTGGACCAGTGGCTCCCGATGCTCCTGTTGGACCTGTTGGACCAGTGGCTCCCGATGCTCCGGTTGGACCTGTTGGACCCGTGGCTCCCGATGCTCCGGTTGGACCTGTTGCACCTGTGGCTCCTGATGCTCCTGTTGGGCCTGTTGGACCTGTGGCTCCTGATGCTCCTGTTGGACCTGTTGCACCTGTAGCTCCTGATGCTCCTGTTGGACCTGTTGCACCTGTAGCTCCCGATGCTCCGGTTGGGCCTGTTGCACCTGTGGCACCAATTGGCAATACTAAATTTAAAGTGAAATTTGGTGAAACACCCGTTATAGTCGCAGAGGCTGTTGCTCCTGTAGTTACTGTTCCAATGCTTAAATTTACACTAGGACCAGTTGGACCCGTAGCTCCAGTTGCTCCTGTTGGTCCAGTAGCTCCTGTGGCTCCTGTAGGACCAGTTGGACCTGTGGCTCCAGTTGCTCCAGTGGGACCTGTTGGACCTGTAGCACCAGTTGTACTATTTCCTGCTGGACCTGTTGGTCCTGTTGGGCCTGTAGCTCCGGTTGCTCCAGTGGCACCAGTAGTACCAGCAATTCCTTGTGGACCTGTTGGGCCTGTCGGACCAGTTGCACCTGTGGCACCTGTGGCTCCCGCTGGAATTGCAAATCTTAATACAGCATTTTCACTAGTACCAACATTTGTTACTTCAGCTTGGGTTCCTGGAGCAGTTGTTACAGTTAAGCCTGCCGTAATTGTAGCTGGACCTGCTGGGCCTGTCGGACCGGTGGGGCCAAAGCAGCAACAACATGGCTCACTTACACCAGCACACTGAACTTTTTTAACAGCTCTTTCGTAATTGTTCAAATTATAAACCTCCTTTCTATATAAGATATGCATTACTGTCAAGAATAGAAACGATAATTAACTATTTGATTTGCTATAAAAGCAATTATATAATATAATTTTTATGAGGCATCTTATGAAAAAAGAAATCTATGAAAAATACAAGTTTTTTTGTAAACAGTATAAATTGACTGGATACAATGTAAAAAAACTATGGAACATAATAAGACCAATTTGTTATCATAAAGAATTCATTAAAAGAACTAAAGCTCCTTATTGGCATCATGATTGTAAAACCATCGGAGAGCACATTTTATGTGATGCTATTGTTACATATAAATTGATAACGAAACTTAAAAAACGAGGAAAAAAATTTGATTTTATTAACCTAAATGTTGCGATATATATTGCAATGTTTCATGATTTATATGAAGAGCCTTGGCAAAATAATTTAAAATCTAAAGATAAAAAATTTAAAAATAAACATGGCTTTATTCATCCGATTGAAGCTGTTACTAATGCCATAACTTGGTTTCCAGAATTTTTTTCTGATCGTCATAATGCTTTAATAATTATTGATGGAATTATTCATCATATGTATCCATTGCCAGTTAGAGCAATTGATGATACGGATTTAGAATTAAACAATCAAGATAGATATGACTTGTTAGATGAAAAATATAAAAAAATTATGAAAGCTTCAACTTTAATTGGTAAAGTTGGACACTATTCTTTAAGAAGATCATTTTATATTGAGGGAAGAATTATGTCTAGAGCTGATAAAATTGTTGCTATGCGAAAGGATTTACATAGCTTAAATGGTTATTTAGCTTTAATTACCGGAAACAATAACAAACTAAAGAAGGAAGATTAGAATGAACTATTTATCAATAATAAAAATTGCTTTGATAATATTTCCATTTATTGCTTTTTTAATTACTATGCCCTATGTTTTAAAAGAATATCATAAATATGGATCTGTATATTGGTATAGAGCTTTAATAATTTATTCGTTTGTACTATATTTACTGACCGCTTATTTTTTAGTTATTTTACCCTTGCCTTCGCGAGCTGAAGTCCTCGCATTAACTACTCCAAGAACGCAATTAATTCCGTTTAATTTCATAACTGATTTTATTAATAACAGTGGTTTAGTTATAAGTGATGTTACTACATATTTAACTGCTATCAAAAGTAATCAATTTATTGTACCTTTATTTAATTTAATATTGACAATTCCTTTTGGAGCTTATTTACATTACTATTTTAAATATAATTTGAAAAAAACAGTGCTATATTCTTTTTTATTAAGTTTGTTTTTTGAATTAACACAACTTACTGGTTTATATTTTATTTATCCGAGAGGATATCGTTTGTTTGATGTTGATGATTTGATACTCAATACTTGCGGGGGATTAATTGGATACTTTGTTGGTAGTTTACTACTTAAGTTTTTACCAAATAGAGAAACTATCGATGATACTGCAAAAGCATTGGGCCGAAAGGTGTCAATAGTTAGAAGAAGTATAGCTTATATGCTCGATTGGTTTATTGTAACATTTATATTTGGAATATTATTTATTATCTTTGATTTCCAAGTTAACTATAATTATCTCATTTTTATTGCAGCATATTTCATTTTATTACCATACTTTTTCAAAGGACAAACTTTGGGATGTAAGTTTATGAAAATTAAAATAGTTTCTACTAAGAGTGAAAAGTTAACACTAATGCAAATGATACTTAGGACATTATTTTTCTATTTAGGATATGTAGGAATGCCTTTACTAGTATTAATACTATGTTCAAATATTTTGACTTACTTTAGTAATACTTTACTAGTATATTCCGTTTTGCTACTTTGTTTATTTATATTTATTTATTATGTTGTTTGTTTTTTTAAATTGGCTGTTAGCAAAAAAATATTTTATGAAACTTGGAGTAAAACTAAAATTATTAGTACTACTTTAGAAGTGCAAATTGAAAATGATGAAGAAAATGTGAAAAACGATTGAAAAAGAATTGATAGAAGTGATACAATATAATTGTAAAATAGGAATGGTATTTTACAGAAGGGAGAAAGTGATGCAAGAAAGAAACTATTCAGTGGAGTTTTGGAGATTTTTCTTATGTATTACTTTTATGTTAATACACGTATTTATGATTTATCCAGTAATGTATTGGCACATTCCACCATACATGATTGGGGATAAAATACCTTGTTCTGGGGCAATGGATATCATTATAATATTTTATATTGTAAGTGGATATTTCTTGATGTCATCTTACAAGAAAAACAAAGAAAAGAGAAAGGGCAAGAAGTCTACACCAGCAGCAGAAGCCGGAAAGTACTTGTTAAAAAGATTAAAAGGACTTTATCCAGCGTTCTTAATTGCTTTACTTATTGGTCTTGTATTAAGTAATATTTATCGTGAGATTCCGATAAAAGATTGGCCATTTACAGCAATTGATTCTATTTGGGAATGGTTAGGAACGATTGTTACTAGTTTAGGTATTGGTAATAATGCATATGGCTTATATACTGATGGTGCGCATGCATTAATGAATGGACCATTATGGTTTATTTCAGCAATATTTATTGTTGGTTATTTAGTTTATTACTTACTAGAAAAATGTGAAGACTTATATATTGGTTTAATAGCACCATTTTCATTCTTACTTGCATATGGTTATTTCCATATCAATGGAATTAGTCCTATGTGGTATGAAACAATGCTCGGTGGTTATTTAAATCAAGCATTTGTTCAAGCATTCGTATGTATGGGACTTGGAGTACTATTTAATGTAATAATAACTAAATTAAAAACTCATAAGTTTAGCACTACTGCAAAATTTTTATTAACAATAGTTCAAGTTATTTGTGCAGGTATAGTTGTATATCATACATTATTTACAACTAACTTCTATTTCACAACAATTCATGCTTTATGTGCAATATTAATATTCTTAACATTATTAAATGAAGATTATTTAACTAAGTTATTAAATCATAAGATTTGGAAATATCCAGGTAAATTAGCATTATATATTTATATGTTACACTTCCCAATAATCGGAGTTTTATATAAATCATTTAATATTACAAATATTCCTTGTTTAGCAATAATCACTGTAGTTGTAACTCTTGGTTTATCAATGGCTTTGATGGTCCTAATCGATCACGTTATAACTCCATGGTTAAACAGAAAAAAGGAAGCATAATTTAGAGCAAACAAAAATCTCGTGCAATAACGAGATTTTTTTATACTTTACTTACTTGATATAATTCAACATCAACATTTGTTTCTTGACCAAATAAATCGATGATAATATTAAGACGATTATTTTCAATATCGATATTATCAACTTTACCACTCATACCGTTGAATGGACCATCAATAATATTAACTGTATCACCAACTTTAAGGTCTTGTTCAATATTTACTCTACTCATACCCATATTAGCAAGAATACGATCAATTTCTTGGGGTAATAATGGTGTTGGTTTAGCACCTTTACCAGATGAACCAATAAACCCTGTTACACCTGGCGTGTTTCTTACAATATACCAAGCTTCATCAGTCATAATCATTTCCACTAGAACATAACCAGGAAACATTTTCTTAACTTTTTCCTTTTTTACCCCATCTTTTACTTCTACTTCAGTAGTTTCTGGGATAATTACTCGGAATATGTAATCTTGCATCCCCATTGATTCAGTTCTAGCTTCTAGTTTTTCTTTTACCTTACTTTCATGACCTGAGTAAGTGTTTACTACATACCATTCTTTTTCCATTATCCAGCCCATCCTCTAATAAGGGACATTATTAAATTCAATCCCATAAATATTAAACATAAAATTAAACAAAATATAATTGTTGCTATTGTATACTTTAGTACATCTTTACCGCTTGGCCATTTGACAAGTTTCATTTCTTTACGCACTTGTTTAAAATACCCTTCTTGTGGTTGCTTTACTTCTTTTTTGGCCACATTTTTTTTAGTTTGTTTTTTGTTTTTGGCATCTTTTTTTAATGTTTTCTTTTCTTCTTTCGCCACGTTTTAACCTCCATTTAAAAAAACACTTTCGTGTTCAATAGTAATATACCATAAACACTAGTTAATTTCAAGCTTTTTTAGCTTTTGTTTGATTCTTTGTATAGCATTATCTATTTGTTTAGGACTTTTAGATAACTTTTGAGCAATTTGAATGTAAGATAACCCTAAAATTAAATAATTATATACTTGATACTCAAAATCCGACAAGTGAGATTTTACAATTTTCTTTAATTCATTTCCTTTTTCAGTTAAATACATAATATAATATGGATCGTTTGTAAAATATTTTATATGACAATTATTATCATCGTATTCAATATTTATATTTAAAATTCTATTTTTAAGAGAGCTTTGTTTATAAATAAAATTGTTAATTGTTTTTTTAAAAATTGAACTAACAAAGGTTGTAAATGTTACATTGGAATCAGCATCATACTTCCTTATTGCTTCATTAAGATTTAATAAACAAATACTATATAATTCCTTATAATCAATATTAAGAGCTCTAATATAAGCCTTTTTTTGAAATATTAGCATATTTATAATACTTTCATATTTTTGATAAAGCAAGTATAAAGCATCTTCATTTTGTTCTTGCGCTAAATAAAGGATTTCATATTCATTCATTTTTATCTACCATAGCATAAATTAAGATTCCTGCTGCAACTGATGCATTTAAGCTTTCAACTTTTGAATCGATGGGAATAGTTACTAAATAGTCGCTATTTTCTTTAACAATATTACTTATTCCTTTACCTTCGTTACCAATTACTAAAGCTCTTTTGCCACTATAATCAATACTGCGATAATTTTTTCCATGCATATCAGCACTATAAATGAAATAGCCTTGCTTTTTTAACTTTTTAATAGCATCAGCAATATTACTTACCATAATAATTTTTACATAATTAATTGTTCCTACACTAGTTTTTATAACAACATCGGTTACTTTTACAGAGCGATCCTTAGGAATAATAATCGAAGTTATTCCTGCAGCAGCACAAGTTCTAATGATAGCTCCGAAATTGTGAGGGTCCTCTAAGTGATCAAGTATGACTACAAAATCCCCAGATACATCATTAAGAGTATAGTATTCATAATCGTAAATATCAATTATTACCCCTTGATGATTATTGTCTGACAATTTATTTAATGTGTGATTATCTACTGCTTCAAATTTGATTTTGTTTGCTTTGCAATAATCGATTATTTCCCTACGACTAGTCATAACCTTTTTTATTCTTTTTTTGTCTAATTCTTTTAAAACATTTACTCCATAAGCTAACATAATTACCTCACTTTTTAAATTATTATAGCACAATATTCAGCTATTTTTGTCGAAATTTGTCAGTAACCTTCAACTAATATAAATATATAATAAATTGCAAATATAGCTAACATAATCAGGGCTTCTTTTTTATCTACTAATTTTTCACTACGAGCAAAGGCAAATAATAATGCCGAAGATAAGAACACTGCAATAATATCGATTATTCCAAATCCAGTTAATAAAACATCACCATAAATAATTACTGGCAAACCTAAAACTATACATATGTTAAATATATTTGTACCAATAATATTACCAATAGCTATATCAAATTCCCCTTTTTTAGCGCTAGTAACAGTCATTACCATTTCAGGCAAGCTTGTACCAATTACTATAGCAAACATTGTTATTAATTTTTCACTAATGTTAAGACGATTGGCAATAGCTTCTGCACATTCAACAATTAAATCACTACTAAATATAATTAAAATTATTGAAACTATGATAATTATTACAGATAAAATGGGGCTGTATTTTATTTTTTCAATCTCTTCTTCCGAATAATCACTTTTTTTAAATAACAATTGAATTATATATATTAAAAATAAGCCAAATAGTAATAATAAAATTATACCATCAGAGCGGGAAAAAGTATCACTTGTAAATGGGTTAAATAAGCTATCTAGCATTAAAACTGCAAAAACAGAAGTAATTATTACAAGTATGGGTAATTCTTTTTTTATAGTTGCGTGTTTTACTTTGATTGGCCGAATAAATGATGCTAAACCGATAATTAAAAAAACATTTACAATACAACTACCAACAACATTAGCAAAAGCTATTTCGCCATTGCCCGCACTTACACTTTGAAAAGATATAGCAATTTCAGGAGCACAAGTTCCAAAAGCAGCAATAGTTAGAGCAATAAGCATTTTGGGTACGTGAAAATTTAGAGCAAGTGCAGATGAAGCATCAACCAAAAGATCAGATGCTTTGATAATTATAATAAAACCTATTATTAATAATAATACTTGCATAGTACCACCATAAGTTAATTATACAATAAATTAATTTTTGACAAAAGATAATTCTTAGTTACTTAACACTTTCTAAGAATATTTTTTCTTTAAATCCACCACGTTTATTGCGTTTTTTATCTGCTATATTAATTATATCTTCTAAAGTAGCATTTTGCGTATTTGCTAAGGCAATCATTACTTCGAGCATATCTGCCAGTTCTTCTAAACGCTCCTTACCACTTGATGCAATTACTTCTTGGTATTCTTCATATAATTTCTTTTCAAGTTCCACTTTATATTCTTCATCATTTAAAATTCGGGTTATAGGTGTTTCATTATTATTTTTGATAATTTCCGGTATTTTATCCCGAACTAATTTGTTATACGACATTGTATTACTCACTTTCCATTATTTTAATTTTGATTGTTTATTTATTATAGCACATATCGATTTGTTAAATTCGGGGATATCTTCTGCTATCCATATTTTTTTAATTAAAAAACCGTTGTTAGTTAATTCTCTTTTGAAAGTATCCATATTTACAATCCGGCAGGAAGTTGTTGCAACTTCTATAGTTTGATTATTGTGTAATATTTTTCTTTTTGTATTGTTAAAAGATGTATTAATATCTGTTTGAAATTCTTCTTTTCCATCTCCCATAACACAAATTAAAGCAATACCATCGTCTTCTAAGTGATTATAGATAAACTCTAAAAATTTATTGCGATGAACATCTAAAACAAACATATGTAATACTGCAACTGAATAGATAAATCTAAATTTATCATCTAAGTGATCTTCAAATATATCTAATGTTTTAAAATTGTTTTGATATTTATTATTTGTAAGTTCATTACACTTTTTGATGGCTTCACTTGAATAATCTATAGCTGTTACATTGAATCCTTCATTAAGTAGAAATGAAGCATCTCTTCCTTCGCCACAACCAAGATCTAATATTTTATCCGTCTTGGATATATTATACTTTCTTATAGCATCAATTACTTCTTTAGTATTTTTGAGTGTTGCCCATAACATATTTTTGCCATGGACTTGTTTATATCTTTCATCATAAGCTTTATAATATTCATTTTCCATAGTAAGCACTCTCCAAAAACATTATACAAAAATAATAGTCAAATTAAAAGCAGATAAGTTTTATTTTATCTACTTACACTTTGGCTTTCTGCTAGTTGTTGTTCATAACGCATTTGCAACTCTGAAAATGACAAGTGGCAATTTTTTAAAGCACTATTTTTTCTTTCAAAAGCATCGTGAGTAATCGATATTGCTACTACTTTATCTTGATCTGTTAAAAGTTGAAAGGCTTTATCAGCAGGAACTACTCCATTACTTAAATTAATTACATCTTCAATGCTAGATATTCTATCTTTAACTTGGGAACTATTTAAATATTCTTCTAATTGATAAGCCTCAAAAGATTCATCTTGATCTATAAATAATGTCCCTGATCCATCGGGATAAAGGTCCACTAATGCTGGCCTTACTAGGAATTTGTCTAGCAATTCTGGATAACGGTCATATTCATCTTCAGTAACTTTAGCAACTATATAAGAATTACTCTCAATTTTAACTGTACCATAAAAGTCTGCTTCAGTAAGTAATAGACCTTGTCTAATACCAATACCTTCCCACGTTCCTTTAGGATTTTTATCATTAGCAAAGCCAAATTCAATTTTTTGCATTTTGCCTCCTTTACTATTTTAATTATAACATATTTTAACAATTAAAAGCTCATAAGTACGTACTTATTGTTTTTAATGCCATTTTTTTATGTTATAATAGATTAAAGTAAAAGGAGATTTTAATATGTTTTATATTACTTTAAGTATTGTAATTATAGTGCTGATTATTGTTATAATTGTTAAAATTTGTAATCGGAATTATGAAAAAGTTGATGGGAAAATAGTTGAATTTATTGAAGAAAATGGCTTTCATTATCCAGTTTTCTCATTTACTACTAAAGATGAAAAAAATATAACGGCTAGAAATAAGGATCTTAAACATAAGGAAAACCCTTTAAAGGAATTAGCAGTTGAAGATGCGTTTGAACCAGGTTATGCTCAAGAATTTCTAGATAGCACTTTACCAATAATGGATGTTACTATATTATATAATAAAGACAATCCTGAAGATTTTAATCCCCAATGGATTTAGGAGGTTTGTATGATTGATAGATATTATAATTATAACGGTGGAAAATACAAGGTATTAACAACACTAGATAAATGGTGGATAGGATTAGGAATAACGGGTTTATTATTATTTTTTCTTTTTATAATAGTGTCAATTGATGATGAAGAACTAAGGTATTACACTTTTACATTATTTTATTTTCTTATGATGACTCCTGTTGTGTTATTTTTTATTAGTAGAAATCACAAAAAATATAAAATGTTAGACACTTGGATTATTGGTAAAGATAATAATTTGTATTATATTACCACTTCTGCTCTTTCCTTTTTTGTATTCGATAATTATAGTAACCGATTGAAAGATGAAAGCATTTTAGAATTAATAATGCATACTAGTCTACAAACGTCGGAATTTTATAATGATAGAATTGATAAAATTAATTTTTTGAAAGAGAATGAAAATTATTTAATGATTAATGTTAATATGACAAATATGTATAATAATAAAATGAGAAAGAACAAAAATTTATACATAATGAAGACATTAAATAACTACGATGAATTTCTTTCTTATATAAAATCAAAATTAAATTAGATTTTATTTGGTATTGACTTTTATTAACAGCAAAAAAGTACAACAATTTAAATTACTTAGGAACTAAAAATGATATAATAATTGTGGTGATCAATATGAAAAAATATTTAATTGTAGTGTTATTTTTTTGTTTATTTTTAAGTGGTTGTAGCAAAAATGAATATAATGACTTTGAGCATTACGATTTAAAAGATTATGACATTTCCAGAAAATATGTTTATACAGATGATGATAGTATTTTACACGAATATGTAATAACTGATATAACTTTAGAAGAAACCCTAGAAATTGTTAATGCTTTATTTTATAAGGTTGCAGAAGATGACTATGTATTACTCGATGAAATTAGATTTTGTGATAATCCTAATTCTTATAAAGATCCTCAATACACTTATTTTTACGATAATAAGCTTTATGTTGCTGGATGTTCTGGTGGTCTTCTGCTAGAATATACTCTAGATGGCAGTAATATAGAAAAAATAGACTTACTATCAAAATTTGATAGCCAATATATGCTATATTCAATAAAAAACGTTGATGAAGAGTTTATTTATTACAAAGGAAAAGAAAGCATTTCTAGTCCAACAGAAAGTATCAAATGCTCGAAAGCTACTTATGAATGCACAAAATAAAAGCCCACTTTGTGGACTTTTTATCAACTTATGGTGCTGGAAGCCGGGCTTGAACCAGCGACCTATGTGTTACGAGAACTATATTTTCATTTTTAAAAATTCTCATTTTATTTAAAAATTGACCTTTTTAAGGACTTTTTTTGAATTTTTTTAAAATTTTTCAAAAAAAATAATGTGTTTTTGTCACATTATTTTAATGCAATTTTTGTTAATTCGCGACATTTTCGCGACAATAAAATTTTTACCTTTTTTATAGTGCTTGTATAAGAAATTCATCACCATATTTTTGTTTATATTCATCTAATTTATCCCATACATTGTTAATGTCTAATTTTGATATATCAAGACTTTTAAAGATTGGATATTTTCGTTCTATATGTTCCTTTAATAATTTTCTTTTTTCTTCTTCAGATACCAAAGTATTATGGAATATGACCTTATATAGTTCGTTTATTTCTTATAAAATTAGGTTTTAAAATTTTTTTGATATCATTTAAAGTCAATTCTAAAATTGACAAGTCCTTTCTCACCTTGCCTTTAAAATTCCTATTACACATAGGGCACATAGCATTACATTTAGTTGTTAGTTCTAAATGTAATCCACTTATATAATCATAAACAAAACCTTTTCCCATGAGTTTTATTTTACACTATTTATTTTTTTTGTAAAGAGTTAATTTGATATAAAACATTAATTTAATCAAAAAAAAAAAAAAAAAAAAAATTTTTATTTATCACAAATCCATTTTTTCCTTAACTGTTTTAAAATATAATCTAAAAGTATCTGGATAAGTAAGATTATTTGGTAAATCATCTGAAAACATAATTTTTGACATCTCATAATCTTCTGGTAACTTTTCCATTTCCAAAATTTCACAAAAACACAATAAAGCAAAAGTGCTAATTTTATATACACTAACTGGAGTTACTTCAATTTTCGTTGCTCCAGTTTCTTCATACATTTCTCTTTTAGC
>CALVKJ010000001.1 GCA_944332675.1 uncultured Bacilli bacterium | reverse complement strand
GAAAGTATGCAAAGTGTACTTGATAAAATGTTTAAAGAAACTGGGCATGAAAACGTGCAAATGCCAATGTTTATTCCAGAATCTTTATTAAATGTTGAAAAAGAACACGTTGCAGGATTTGCTCCCGAAGTAGCTTGGGTAACTCATGGTGGCAGCGAAAAACTTGAAGAAAGAATGTGTGTGCGTCCTACTAGTGAAGTACTATTTTGTGATCACTATAAAAAAATAATTAAAACATATCGTGATTTACCAAAATTATACAACCAATGGTGTACAATTGTTAGATGGGAAAAAACTACTAGACCTTTTCTTAGAAGTAGAGAAATACTTTGGCAAGAAGGTCATACAATGCATAGAACAGAGAAAGAAGCTATGGAAGAAACACTACGTATGTTTAATATCTATAAAACTTTTCAAGAAGATTATTTAGCGATACCTGTAATAACTGGTAAAAAAACAGAAAAAGAAAAGTTTGCTGGAGCAGAAGTAACTTATACAATTGAAGCGATGATGTATGATGGTTATGCTCTCCAAAATGGTACTAGTCATTACTTTGGCAATCACTTTGCGGAAGCTTTCGGTATTAAATTTACTGATTCCGATAATAAATTAAAGACGCCATATCAAACTAGTTGGGGAGTATCAACTAGAATGATCGGGGCTTTAATAATGGTTCATGGCGATGATCGAGGTCTTGTACTTCCACCAAAAATTGCCCCATTTAAAGTAATAATAATTCCTATTGGTGAAGTATCTGATAAATTAGAAGAACTAAAAAACAATTTAAATAATGCGGGCATTACTTATAAAGTAGATGATTCCAGCAAAACACCAGGCTTCAAATTTGCGGAAGCTGAGGTTAAAGGATATCCAATTAGAATTGAACTCGGTAAAAGAGATTTAGAACAAGGTATGGTTACCTTAGTAAGAAGAGATACCTTAGATAAAGAGCCTGTATCATTTGAAGATGTAACTACAAAAGTTGTTGAACTTTTAGATGTAATTCAAAAAGATATGTTTGATAAAGCCAAAGTGCGTCGTGATAAAATGATATATGAAGCAAATACATATGATGAACTAAAAGAAATTGCTAGTACAAAGCCAGGATTTGTTAAGATCAATTGGTGTGGTGATGTAGCTTGTGAAAACAAAATAAAAGAAAATACTGCTATGAAAAGTCGTTGTCTAATCGAAGATGAAAGTGTAACTGGTCCTTGTGTTGTTTGTGGTAAAAATGCAACAACAAGACTTTACGTTGGTAAACAATATTAATTAAATAATCACCTAATAATGGTTTATAATATTATTAGGTGATTATTTTTGAAAAAAGTATTAATAATATTGTTAATTATAGCAATACCAATAACTATATTTATTATAAGTAATTTGAGTCCTTCAAAAGAAGTTTTGGAAAGTGATGATTCTATGAATAGTATAGATGTATTAGATGAACTTGATGAAATGATTGCTAATATGACTCTCGAAGAAAAAGTAGGGCAGATGTTTATGCCTAGAGCACCATTAGAAAATGCTCAAGAAATGGTATCTAAATATCATTTGGGGGGATATATTCTTTTTGCGCGCGACTTTGAAGGAAAAACTAAAGAAGAAGTTATTAATAATATTGCATCATATCAAAATGCCTCTGAAATTCCGATGCTTATCGGTGTTGATGAAGAAGGTGGAACCGTTAATAGAATTAGTAAATTCAAAGAATTTCGAGATACCCCTTTTGCATCCCCACAAGAAATATATAAATCATCAGGATTTTCAGGGATTGAAGAAGATACTATTACTAAAGCGGAGTTTTTAAAAAGCTTTGGAATAAATGTTAATTTTGCCCCAGTTGCTGATGTATCGACAAATCCCGATGACTACATTTATGCTAGAAGTTTTGGCAAGAATGCAAATTTAACATCTAAATACGTTGAAACTGTTGTAACAGCTATGAAAGAATCAAATATAGCTTCTGTTTTAAAACATTTTCCAGGTTATGGCAATAATGTTGATACTCATAAAGGGATGTCTATTGATAATAGAAGTTATGAAACTTTCTTAGAAAGTGATTTTTTACCATTTGTATCTGGTATTAAGTCTGGGGCAGATATCATTTTAGTATCTCATAATATTGTAAATTCTATGGATCCTGATAATCCCGCTTCATTATCTAAAAAAGTTCACGAAATTCTTCGTGATGATCTAGGATTTACTGGTGTAATTATTACTGATGATTTACATATGGATGCTATAAAAGATTATATTGGTAATACCGAAGCTGCCGTAAAAGCTATACTTGCTGGCAATGATTTAATTTGTACAACTGATTTCGAAACACAAATCCCTGCAGTAATTGAAGCTGTTAAAGCAGGAACTATTTCTGAAGAACAAATTAACGAATCAGTTTACAGAATTTTAAAATTAAAGTCAAATTTAAGTCTACTGGATAATTAAACCTTGCATATTTATATTTTATATATTATACTTAAATTGTAAATATTATTATGTTGCTGAATAATATTTACAAAGCCATTTAGTTTATTTTTCTTTTCGTTTAATTTTCATATAAATTCGATAAAAAGTATGTCTTTTTGTTCTTTCTATATTTGTTTAAATCTTTATCTAACTAAATGGCAAAAGTTATCTGTTGTGTTGTTAAACTTGATAAAAGCTCCTCTTAAAGGAGCTTTTATCTTTATTATATATAACAGCTGAAGATTTTAATGGATATGAAAAAGGAAAAATTGTATACGATGGTCGACCAACAGAATGAGAAGGGAAAATAGGCTTAATGTATCCAAGTGATTATGGATATAGTGTTCTAGCAAATAGTTGTGAGAGAACAACAGATTTAGTTTCATATAGTACAGCATCTGGCAATGAATGGACAATTACTCCAGGAACAGGCTCTGCTGATGTTAATTTTTTTATCGTCTTTTGGTAATATGTCAAACTATTTCTATTATGAAAATGATGGCGCAGCAAATTCAAAGCTTGTCCGTCCTGTCTTATATTTAGCATCTTCCGTATATGTACTCGATGCTCTGGAACGCAAAGCGATCCATATATTATAGGAATGTAACCAAATATTACCAAGCCAATAATTGGCTTGGTAATTTATTTTATAATCACCATAATAAATATAGATGGTGATTGAATTGAAAAAGTTAAAAATATTTATATTAAGTTTATTATTGATACCAATAAATGTTTTAGCCTATTCAGACTATATAATTCCTGGTGGTGAAACTTTAGGTATTGAAATAAACTCTGATGGTATTATGGTAATAGGATTTTATCAAATTAATGGTAAATATAATAAGGGAGATCCTAACATAAAATCGGGAGATTATATAACGAATGTTAATGGTATTGAAGTAAATACTGTTGATGAACTTACTGATGTAATTGAAGATAATATTTCTTCTGGATATGTTGATGTAACATATCTGCGTAATGGTATTAAAAAAACTAGTGAATTAGAATTAATTAAAGATGGTGATATATATAAGACTGGATTATATGTTAAAGATACTATCACTGGTATTGGTACTCTTTCTTATATTGATCCAGAAACTAAAGTCTTCGGAGCTTTAGGACACGAAATAGTTGAGTCAAATACTAATTCAATAGTAGAAATAAAAAGTGGAATAATATTTAGAAATTTTATTATAGGTATTGATAAAAGTGCTAGTGGTGTTCCTGGCAGTAAAAATGCTAAATTCTATTATGAAACCGTTTATGGGAATATTTTAAAAAATACCAATGTCGGAATATATGGAATTTATGATGCAAACCTACCTGATAAAGAATTATACGAAGTTGCTGAACCTAGTGAAGTAAAAGTAGGTAATGCTACTATTTATACAGTACTTGATGGTGAAGAAATAAATGAATATGCTATTAAAATTACTAGCATTGATGAAACTGCGGATGTTAAAAATATATCATTTGTGATAACTGATGAAGAATTACTTGCTAAAACTGGTGGTGTAGTTCAAGGTATGAGTGGTTCCCCAATTATCCAAAATGGTAAAATAATCGGGGCAGTAACTCACGTAGTAATTGATAATCCTACCACTGGCTATGGTATATTTATAACAACAATGCTTGAAGAAGGAGAAAAGTAAAAACTTTTCTCCTTTTTTTGCAACAAAATGTATTTTTTAATTGTTATAATAATGAAAGTACTTTCGTGGAGGATATAGAGTGGAAACTAAATTTAGAGATATTTATAATTTATATAAGAATGACTTATTTAGATTAGCAATTAGTTATACTAAAAATATAAGTGATGCTGAAGATGTAATACAGGAAGTATTTATAAAATTACATACGCATATGGCTAATTTAAATGATGATGAACACATTAAATATTGGTTAATTGTAACAACTATTAATACTTGTAAAAATATAAATAAATCTTATTGGAAAAGAAATATTATTAGTATTAATAACTTTGAAGTAAGTAAGGATTTTAATAATAACGAAATATTAGACGAATTATTTAAATTACCTAGAAAATATCGGCTAGTAATATTTTTGTATTATTATGAAGGATATAAAACTAAAGAAATAGCTGGTATTTTAAAAACAAAGGAAAGTACAATTAGATCAATATTAAATAGAGGAAGAAATAAATTAAAAGATTTATTAGAAAGGTAGGTATAATGAAAAATAAAAAATTTATTGATGCTTTTAATAGTTATCAAGTAAGTGAGGACTTAGATAAAAAAATATTAAACTATAAAGATAAGAAATTTATAGTAAAACAAAATAAATTTAAATTTTCTTTTGTATTTTCGTTATGTTTAGTTATTTTATTAGTTGGTACATTTAGTGTTGTTGCCATATTAAAGCTATATAGCATAAATAAAACTAGCAATAACACAGAAAGTGGCTTTAGTTTTTCCCTAAATGAAGGAGTAGATTTTGATATTAATAGTAATATTGTTTGCAGTAATTTAATTAGTATTAGTGATTTAGAAAATACTTTAAATATCGATTTATTATTAGACAGTTATAAAATAAATAATTGTATGATAAATAGAAATACTGATTCTAGTATAGAATCAATTAGTTTAGAGCTTGAAAATAACCTAGTTATAAATGATGTATACTTTGATATTGTAAATATATCTTTTATGAGTAAAGGGTGTAGTGAAGAAACTAAAAACACTTTTAAAAATGTTATCGATTTTACTAACTTTTCGGGCACAGATGAAGATATAGTTACTAGCATTTATTCAGAAAAGTTAAAAACAGATATTTATTATGTAACTATTGGTGGAACCAATCGAGGGCTTCCTATATTCTTTGTTTATGATAATGTATTATATAGATTTATAAGTTCTAGCAGTAGTATTGATGAAGTAATTGTGGCATTAGAAAAAGGCCTTTAATTTTACTTAAAAGCCTTGATAAATTCTTCTAGCCATTTATAAGTTTTAGAAATTGATTGGATGCTTACTCGTTCATTGATAGAGTGAGCATCTTTTATATCGGGAGAAATTATGGCAATTTCTAGCTCCGGAATACGCTCTTGAAAAAATCCCGCTTCAACAGTTATGTGTAATGATTTAGCTTCTGCTTTAGTTTTGTATGGATCCGTTTCTTTAAGTAGCTTTATAAGAGGAGAATCCTCACTAGAATAAAATCCCGGTTGATAACCAACTTGTTTTAAAGAAAAATTATATTTATTACCATAATTGCTTAGTATTTCTAATACTTTATTTGCTTCATCTTTATTTGTACTACGCATTCCAATTTCTAAATGGTTATTATTTATATTACCTAAATTTAGTGATGTAGTGGGTTCATTATTTTTATTATAATAGAGTGCTTTACTTGGAAAATTGCTAATAAAATCTAGTAATTCACTAGTATTAGGTAAAACATCTTTTATATATTCTTGTTTAATTACCTCTATTTTTAAATTAGGATATCTATTTTTATCTTCATCTATAAACGATATTTGATTTATATCTTCATTAGTATTTATTAAAACTTCTGCTTTAGTAGGGAAGACATTATTTTTAGTTCCACCATTAATACTTACTAATTCAAGCTTAAATTGTTTTAAAAAATCTGCTAACATTATTATGGCATTACCCCGATTTTTATCTAAATCATAACCAGAATGTCCTCCGGGAAGTCCTGATAAAGTGATTTTATAAGTATTTCCAAAACTACTTTTTTCCTTTTTAAAATTTGTATCCATTTCTAAATCGTAGTAGGCAGCTGATGCTCTAATGATAACATTTTCATCAAACCCATCCAAATTTAGTAAGTATTTACCTGTTAGTTTAGTGGTATCAAAGTTTTCAGCTCCGCGCATAGTTGTTTCTTCGCTACTTGTAAATACTGCTTCAATATTACAAGGTATATTACAATCTAATATAGTTAATATGAAAGCAACCCCAATCCCATTATCGGCTCCAAGAGTAGTTCCATTTGCTTGCAAATATCCATCTTTTTCTATAACTTCAATTGACTCTTTAGTAAAATCAAAATCTTTATTGCTAACACATACCATATCAGTATGCGCTTGTAATATTAAAGGATTAGCATCACTAGTTTTTTTCTTAATTAAAACATTGTTATAGTTATCTTTATAATATTCTAAATTACGCTTTCTTGCAAATTCACATAAATATTCAGTAATTTTTTCTTCATTTCCAGATTCTCGCGGAATTTTAGCTATTTCTTTAAAAAAATTTATTGTTTTATTCATTTAATACCACCCCTAACTCTTTTTCGTGTAATTGGCCAAGGAATACGATCATTTCCTTTTTCTGTTCCATTAGGTAGTATAGTTATATCATCTAAATTTATACGATCATCACCTAATTTATAAAAAGCTACTTCTCCGCATTCATCCATATTAATGGCTTCTGGAGCAATATCATAACTAGCTAATTTACTGGTGATTATTTGTAGCATACTCTCAAATAAATCGGCATCTTCTTGATAAGAAAATTCGATAGTATTTGTAAGAGGGGAGCTATTAAAATCAAATTTAGCTACAAATGTTGGAGCCTCAGTTAACACCCCATTTTCCCTAACAGTATAAAATCCTACAATTTTGCCATATGCGTTTTTACCTCGTTCTTCTCTTAAGTACTTAGCACCACCACGTGCTCCATTTATGCTCATATAATTTCTACAATCAGCTACAAATATAACATCAAAATCAGGAAGAACTTCTTGATATTTTTCCAAAGCTTCAATTAATATTTCGTATATTCTCTTGCCAATATTTTTAACAAGGCTATTTTGTTTAGTTAATATACCCGTTACTTCAAAAAATCTTTTATTAGGAATAGGGTAGTAAGGATTTACAAAATCATCCGTATTTTGATAGTATTTTAAAGTGGCAATACCCAAAATATCGATCGACCCATCTGGATATTGTTGATATGCCATAATAATTGGATACTTTAAATAATTATCTAAAACTTTTCTAGCATCAGGTATATGTATGTAATCAGCATTACCCAACCAATTTTCATTGTAAAAATCACTTATATCTTTAACTAAATTGATAATTTTAATTGGCTCCCTAAAATTAGGATCACATTGAACAACACTAAATTTAATATCTGTGTATTCTTCTGTTACCGATTTACACATATCCGATAAATATTGGTAGCTATGGCTACATCTTTCAAAAAATCTTGTTCTTTTCATAATCTCTTCTCCTTATTTGCCACCACAAAAAAACCATGGCTTGCAACTTGAGAAGCGCAAAAACCATGGTAATATACATTCCCATCATCTTGACAAGCGCTCCGTATCTTCTGATACGACAGTGAATTATATATTTTATAATTCCCCAGAAAAGAAGACTAACAGATATATCTTCTTAACTTCGGCGGCATTACCTTTCATAATTTAACAATAATCTGTTTAATTA
Organism: uncultured Bacilli bacterium; assembly: GCA_944332675.1. GTDB lineage: Bacteria > Bacillota_I > Bacilli_A > RF39 > UBA660 > Onthocola_B. The sequence goes on along the minus strand of CALVKJ010000001.1, from coordinate 65,660 downwards.
AATTATTACTATTTAAGGCCGCGACCTCTTTCAAGTGCTTTTAATTCTACCACCCATAGCTTTCTTTGTCAAGTATTTGACAATAACAAGTGTTTGTGATAAGATATAGAGCAATCAAAAAAGGGGATATTATAAGATGACTAATGGTTTTGCGTTTAACTATAAAAGTAAAAAGATAGAATTAGAAAGATTAATAAGTAATTTAGAAGACTTAGGTCTTGATGTATCTAAATATCAACAAACTTTAAATGAAATTGTTGCATCTTGTACTAAAGAGGTAGAAGAAATTCAAAATAAACCCAAAAATGCTTTCACCGCTGCTTATTTAGATTCGGCACATTCTAGAGGTTTTAAAAGTCTTCAAGCATTAAGTCTTGAGTTAAATAAATATAATAAGCTTTTAAAATTATATGAAAATGTCCAAATATATAAAGAAGCAGCTGAAGAAGGATCTATACTTGAAGAAAATATTGCAGTATATGCTAATAATGCCATAAGAAGTATTATCGATTTATTAGCTTGTTGTGATTTTGCTGATCCTAACTGTGAAATCATATTAAAAAAGATATTACCATTTTATGTAATAATTATCCAAAAAGAATTGTTATTCCACGGTAATAGTGTATTACTAGAATTTATTGAAGAATCTGGCTTAAGTGAAATTTTTAGAAGTGCGATTAATATTAATTTACAAGATCTAAAAAATAAGCCATCTTCACTTGTGGGGGTTATAGAAAGTGATGATAATTTTATTAATGATGTTTCTAAGAAACTACATGAACAATACGAAAAAATTTGTGCAAAAATAGCTAAGAAAAAAGAATTAGCAGCAGCTATTGATAATAAGCAATCCGAAAAAAAAGCTACTAATAAAAGACGAAATGATGCTAAAGTAACTAGATTAATTGCTAGTGCAACTGCAACAGTAGTGTTATTAAGTGGCCTTATTTATGGCGCTAATAAAGGAGTAAAAGCACTTTCTTCTACTAAACTTTATCATACTACTAAAGAAACTTATTCTACGGTTGATGGTCTAACTAGAACTACTGCTGATTATCAAGAAAAAATTCCTGCTGGGGAAAAAATATTGGTAGTTTCTTACACCCCTTGGGAAGAATTTATGACTAACAATTACACAAGAACAGTTGTATCTGCAGATGTAAGTGATATCGATTATGAAAAGTTAGAAGAATATGTAGCTCTTAATTTAGCTGATTTAAATAATGTTAATATTACCAATGAAAATAGCACTAATTTATCAGCGAAAGAAACTTATGAGCAACAAATAACTGAAGTCATTCGTTTAATTCAAAACTCTAATAATTATATAGTAGATTCTGATAATTTGGCGTATAGATATAGTTTATTGATAGTTTTATTAATGCTATTTGTGCCTTGGGCAATTGTCAAAATGTCTTTCTTATTTGCGGGAGTTACTGATCTTTCTTTAATAGATGCATCAGAAATTATGCGCAGATTAAAGATAAGAAAAGATTGTGATAAAGTTTTAGAAGAATTAGATAAAGACATATCTAACCTTATAGCAGAATATGATGCTAATAATAAAGATTTAGAAAATTTATTATATAACTTTAAACATATTTATGTAAAATATCGTTTTCTAATTGAAGATCCTAAAGTTTTAGATACATATGATACCTTAATTAGAAAAAAAGGAATTTAAAGCGGGTTTAAAATCTGCTTTTTTCGTGGTATATTATTATTGGTGATTATTTTGTTTTTAATAGAAAAGTTTCCAATAAAAGAAAATATAAAGTTGTATCGGACAATTCAAAATATAGTCAATCCCAAAATCAAGAATGAAAAATATGTCGACTATGTGTTAGATGGCATAAAATTACGAGTTTTTGACCCAAATAATGCTCAAAAACTAATTATTTATATTCACGGTGGTGGTTGGGTTTCTGGTAATTTAGATACTCATAGTGCTATTTGCTATAAACTAGCAAGCTCCTTAAATCGTAAGGTTATATCGATTGATTATCGCCTGGCACCAGAATATCCATATCCCGCTGGTTTTAATGATTGCTATAAAGTAATAACTCATATTATGGATAATATTGTTGAATTTAAAATCACTTGGCAAGACGTAGCTATTATTGGGGATTCTGCTGGAGCAAATCTAGCTTTTGCTACTAGTCTAAAAGGCTTATATGAAAGATCATTTAGAGTTGGCAATATAATACTAATTTATCCAGCAACTCAAACCGATTATAGTGTTAATACTAAATATAAATCAGTTATAACTAATAGTGGCAAAGGCTTCTTAACTAGAGCCCATTTAGAAGATTATCTTGCTATGTATTTACCTAAAAGGGAAGCATATAATGATTTATACGTAAATATTTTAAAAGCTAAAAAATTATTTGGACTTCCTAAAACTTTAATCGTAACAGGAACTCTTGATCCCTTGCACGATGAAGGTGTTGATTTAGCTAAAAAGTTAAAAAGGCATTTAGTAAGTGTTAAACATTACGACTTAGAAAATGCTCCCCACGGTTTTTTTACCAATATTTTAGATAAAAAATATACGAGAAAAACCATAGAATTAATTAAAGGATTTATAGGTGATAACATTGAGTAAATGGTATAGATTAGATAATGCAGCGAAAATATTTCCGCCATCTAAAAATAAATATGATGCCAAAATATTTCGCTTTAGTGTAAGTTTAAAAGAAAATGTCGATAAAAAGATATTGGAGCGTGCTCTAGATAAAACTTTGCAAGAATATCCAATATTTAAATCGATTTTAAAAAGAGGTTTTTTCTGGTACTATTTAGAAGAAGCAAATATAAAAGCCCAAGTTTTTGAAGAACATAATCGTCCTTGCAGCGAGTTTAATACTAATGCTTTATTTGAGGTAACATACTTTAAAAAAAGAATTAATTTAGAAGTTAATCACGCTTTAACTGATGGAACTGGAACCCTTATGTTTTTAAAAAGTTTAGTAGCTTATTACTTAGATATTAAATATAATATTAAAAATACTGAAGTTATAAATACTGCTAGTACCAAAGAAAGTAGTTTAGATTCTTTTAAAAAATATAAAACTGGCAAGATAAGAAAAGCCATTTCTAGTAGCAAACTAGCATATCAAATTAAAGATGAAAAATATGCAGAAAATCGCCTTAAAATTATTGAAGGTATGCTACCAGTTGCAGATTTACTAAAATTATCTAAAAAATATGATGTAACTTTGACGGTATATCTGACTAGTGTTTTAATTAAAGCTATCGGTGAAGCAATGGATATTAAGGATCGTCGTAAACCGATAGTTATTGCGGTACCTGTAAATTTACGACAATTTTATCCATCATACACGGTTCGTAATTTCTTTAATGCTGTAAATATCAGCTATAAATATAATGGTGAAGATATTTCTTCCATTGCTGCAGTTGTAAAAGAAGAATTTAAGAAAAATTTAGATGGAGAAAACATCAAAAACAAGATGAATAATATGGCCATATTAGAAGATATATTTATATTACGTTTAATACCGATATTTATTAAAGATCTAGTTTTACGTTACGCTTATAAATTTACGGATAATTATCAAACAATGACTTTATCAAATATTGGTATAATTAAAATGCCTGAAGCTTATCAAAAATATATCGATTATTTTGATGTTTTTATTAGTACTTCGACAATTCAGTTATGTATGTGTTCTTATTTGAATAACTTAGTTTTAAGTTTTACCTCACAATTTGTTAATAGTGAAATCGAAAAAAATTTCTTTCGCTATCTTGCTAATGAAGGCATCGATATAGTTATTAATACCAATAAAACAGGAGGGGATAATAATGCGTAAATGTTTAAAATGTAATGTTTCTATTGCTAGTAGCTCTTCTGTTTGTCCTCTTTGTAAAACCCCAATTGAAAAAGGGGATAGTTATGATGTTTTCCCTAATTTTCATTATAATTATAAACACCACGATTTGTTACTTAATATTCTAAAAGTTTGTTCTATTATTGCCATAGTTATTTGCTTATTTTTAAACTTCACAATCAGTAGAACAATTTCTTGGTCGTTATTTGTCATTGCCGGAATCTTATCTTTCTGGCTAACACTAGTTACTGCACTTCGGGGCCGTAAGCACTTTATGAAAATGTTATTTGCGGAAATGATCTTAATAATTGTTTCATCTATTCTTTGGGATTATTTCACCGGATTTAACTTTTGGAGTATTAATTTCTGTTTACCATTTTTATGTAGCATATATACCATTTGTATCTTACTAATGCGTATATTTAGAGCCAACTTAGCTAAAGACTTTATCTTTTATGCTACGATTAATTCGATGATTGGATTAGTTCCTGGTATTCTTCTAATATTAAATGAAGTAACCGTTGCCTGGCCAAGTTACATTTCCGTAATTATAAGTGTTATAATCCTAGTCTTTTTGACGGTATTTAATAAAAGACAAGTAAAAAATGAATTAGAAAGGAGATTTCATATATAATGGATTTAAGTTTTAAAGTAAGTGATAATGAAAAGTTCAATGTAAGAAGTGCTGCCATAATTAGATATAATGATTATTATTTAATTAGTAAGAGGGAAGATAAAGATTATTATAGTATCCCTGGAGGAAGAATAAATTATGGTGAAGACTCCAAAACTGCAGTGTTACGTGAGTTAAAAGAAGAACTCAACTGGGATATTACTGATGCTAAACTTGTAAGAATCATTGAAAATTTCTTTACCTTTAAAGATGGCACAAAGTTTCACGAATATTTATTTATCTATTTAATTGATGCTAAAGAAGAATATTTTGCAAAAGGCAATTTCATTAATTTAGAAAATCCATTAATGCATATGCAGTGGTATAAAAAAGATGATTATCTAAATCTTAATATAAGACCATCATTAATTAAAGATATAATTGTGGATGAAAATTTTAAACATATCATATCAAAGGATTAACCCGAGCAATTAAATTCTTAGGCTTTACATAAAATAAACTTTAAGTAAAATATATACATTGACATTTATTTAAATATTTCTTAAGTTTGTAAGAGTTAGAATAGAAAAATATTTTTAGATAGTTAATTGAAAATGCAATAAAGTAAAGATGTGTAAAGTTGCATTTGATTATCTGAAATCTTCAACCGTAAGGTTGATTTTTTTTTTTTTTTTTTTTTTTTTTGGTAGTATGAGAAATATAGAGGGTATATTTAGTAGAATTGACGGTTTGGTTTACGTCAATTTGCACTAGAGTATACCAAAAAGGAAGGATTGAAATTTTATGGAAAAACAAAATCAGAAGAAAGCATTAGTGTTATCTATAATTGGCGTAGTAACATTAATAACAGCAGTAGTTGGAGCAACATATGCATATTTTGCTGCTCAAGGAGGAACTACAGGAAATATTAGTGTTAATGCTGGTACTGCAACAACAGATAACTTATCATTTCAAACAGGAAGTGCAATAAGTTTAACAGCAAACCAAGAAGACTTTGGTCAAGGTGCTGGAAATAAAAGTGGTGAAACTTTTGCAAGAGCCATATTAACAGCAAATAATGCAACAAATAATGCTACGAGAAATTATTATATATTTTTAAATATAGAAAGTAATAATTTTGAATATACAACAAGTGATAATCAAGCAGAATTGTTATTAAAAGTAACAGATCCAACAGGAGCAGAAGTAACAAGTATAACAGGATTAACAAGAAAGACAAGTGGTGGAGTAACAGGATTTGATATAACAACATCAACAGGAGTAATTACAATAGCAAATAATTATGAAATAGTATCAACTGGAACAGTAACTCAAGAATGGACAGTAGAAGTAATATTTGCAAACTTAGATGCGGATCAAAATGCAAATACAGGAAAGACATTTAGTGCAAATTTGATAATTCAAGAAGAATCAATGAGTACAGATTTAGGAAATGCAGCAGAATATATAGCTAGTTTATATACAACAGATGGAGAAAATGGAATATATTACCATGATGGAACAGGAACATATGGAACATTAGAAGCAGGAGATAATAGCTACAGATATAGTGGAGCAAATCCAAATAATTACATATGTTTTGGTTCAGACGAAGAAACATGCCCAGCAGATAACCTATATAGAATAATAGGAGTGTTTGATGGACAAGTAAAATTGATAAAAAGCGATTATGCCGGAGAAAGTGTATTAGGAACAGCCCCGGCAGGTAGTAGAACTCCAAGTTCAACATACTATAAAGGAAGCTTAAGCAGTATCCCATATTACTATTGGAGCGGATCAAGCAGTAATCAAAGTAATGTATGGAGTAGTAGTACATTAAATACAAGCGTATTAAACGGAACATATCTAACAACAATAGGAAGTGAATGGAGCGACAAGATAGCGACAACAGAATGGCAAGTAGGAGGAGGAAGTTCAATGTATTTAAATAGTCCAGTGCAAACAGCATATAATTATGAAGTAGGAGCAAATAAAGCAAATACAACATACGAAGCAAAAATAGGATTAATGTATGTAAGTGATTATGGATATGCAGCAAGCCCAGAAAACTGGAATACAGATTTAAGTGATTATGATAATGATACAAATAGGAATAATAACTGGATGCATATTGGAGCAGGTGAATGGACTATTTCCCGCTATTCGGACAATACGTTCCTTGCGTTCAATGTGAGCGACACAGGCTACGTGAACTACCTCGGCAACGTGTACCTTGTGTATGCGGTCAGGCCGTCCTTCTATCTAGAATCTAGTGTAGAATTTTCTGAAGGTACAGGAACAAGTACTGATCCATATACTTTGGTAGTGTGATGATCTTTCAAGTTGCAAGTTATCAAATAAATATCATATATGTAAAAAACAAGCATTTGAAATGTTTTATCAAAATGCTTGTTTTTTGTATGGTTTTATAATGTTTCAATATTTAAGCTGGCATTGGCTTGTTCTGGTGGTAGTGGAGTAATAACTGGATTGTCAATATTTGTTTGAGGTTGTTCATAAGTTATAGTTGGTTCTGCATTTAAGCTATCTATTGGTTGTTGTGTTAAAGGAGAAACATTTAAATTTTGTGTCATTGGTTCTTCTGCGATAGCTAAATTAGGATTAATTGTAGCATCTAATGAGTCAACTGTTTGAGTAGCAGCAGGTACCTCTTCAATAGTTTCTGTATTAGTATTTTGCACTTTACCCATAAATGCTGCTTTTAAATCTTCTTCGTCTTCACCAATATCATCATCGACATCAATTACTCTTAGTATTTCATCAATACTTGTAAGTCCAGCAACAACTTTTTCTAATCCATCTTTAAGTAAGCTAGTTACATCACTTCGGTCGTATACTAAGTGTCTTAATTCATTTTTACGAATATTATTAGTAATAGCATCACGAATTTCTTGCGTAATAATTAATACTTCGTGTAGAGCAACTCGGCCAGTATAACCATTGATACATTCACTACAACCTTGAGGAGCATAAATTGTATCTACTTGTTGGTGTAATACTTTTTCAAATAATATTTTTTCATATGGAGTAGTTGGTCTACTAGTACGGCATTTTGGACATAATCTTTTAACAAGTCTTTGAGAAATTATACCTGTTAGGGCACTACCGAGTAAGTATCTTTCAACTTCCATATCTAGTAATCTTTCAATTGTATTTAAAGAGTTATTGGTGTGAATTGTCGAAAGTACTAAGTGTCCGGTAATAGATGCACGAACAGCAATACGAGCCGTTTCATCATCACGAATTTCTCCGATCATTATAACATCTGGGTCTTGCCGCAATATACTTCTTAAGGTATTACCGAAAGTTAAACCAATATCAGCCATAACTTGAACTTGGTTAATTCCCGCAATCTTCATTTCGACTGGGTCTTCAACAGTAATAATGTTTCTTGATACAGTATTAAGTATTTGAAGCATTGCATAAACAGTAGTAGACTTACCAGATCCAGTAGCCCCAGCAACTAGAATAATACCGTTCGGAGATTTAATTAATTTATTTATTTTATCTAAGTTTTTATCAGATAAACCAAGGTTTTCTAACCCAGCGGTTGACATTGTATAATTAAGGATACGAATAACTATTTTTTCCCCATCGACGATTGGTAAGCTAGAAACACGGAGGTCTAAACTGTTGACATCCGTTAAATTTTTTATTGCTCCATCTTGAGGAAGTCTTGTTTCAGTAATATTCATACCAGATATGATTTTAATACGAGTCAAGAGATTCTTTTTAACGAAATTAGGTACTTTTGCATATTCTAAAAGCTCCCCATCGATTCTAATGCGGACATTAAGTTCATTTTCTGTTGGATCGAAGTGAATGTCGGATGCTCTTTTATTAATGGCATCGATGATCATTTCATTTACAATGTCAACAACAGGTTTATTTTCGTAATCAAAATCTCGAAACATCTGTATCACTCATACCCTTTATTCTAAAATTAATTATACACTAAAAGTGCATTTTCTACAACCTAAAATTTAGGATATTCAAAACTTTTTTTCTGTGATAAAATATTTTTAGATAGGAGGTAAGCCTTGAATATTGGAATAGATATAGATGACACTATAACAGAAACAACTAAACTAGCCAATGCTATTTTACATAGTGATTATAAAGATTTAAATATTTCTGATTATCACGAATTAAATAAAAATGATTTTACGAAATTTTGCAAAAGGCACACACCTGAAATTCAAAAGTATATGATTTTAAAAGATGGTGTATTAGAAGTATTAAATCGTTTTAAAGATGAGGGCAAAAAAATATATATTATAACTGCCAGAGGCTCTAAAAGAATGGATTTTTTAATTCCTATTACCTTAGATTTTTTAAAAAACAATAATATACCTTATGATGATATTATATTTAAACAAGAAAGAAAGGGCGATGCTTGTAAAAAATTAAAAATTGATGTTTTTATTGATGATAAGGAAAGCGTATTAGATGAAATAAAGGAAAAAAATGCAAGCATTCGCACTATTAGATTTTTAAATAAGCCCGAAGAAAGTAAACACGAAAGCATTCGTAGTTGGTTTCAAATAAGTTTAAAGTAGAAAATACTTAAGTTGTGGTGTATAATGGTTGATAAGGAGGTAAGCTAAGTGGAAGATCGGATTATTGAAAGTGATTTAAGACCAGAAGATATATTTGATAAAAATATTCGTCCAGAAACATTAGATGAATATGTTGGCCAAGAAAAAATAAAAGAAAATTTACGAATTTTTATCGAAGCCGCCAAGATGCGTGATGAACCCCTCGATCACGTGCTTTTGTATGGGCCTCCTGGATTAGGAAAGACAACACTTGCCCATATAATTGCTAATGAAATGGGCAGCAATATTAAAACTGCCACAGGTCCATCTATTGAAAAAAGTGGTGATCTAGCCGCAATTTTATCAACTCTCGATCCAGGTGATGTTTTATTTATCGATGAAATACATCGAATTCCATCGTTTATTGAAGAAATTCTTTATTCAGCAATGGAAGACTTTACAATTAATATAGTAATTGGTACTGAAGGAAAAAGTCGGAGTGTTAAAATCGATTTGCCACCGTTTACTTTAGTTGGAGCAACAACTAGAGCTGGAGATTTATCAGGACCTCTTCGGGACCGCTTTGGTATTGTGAATAAGTTAGAATATTATTCTGATCAAGAACTAGCTGATATAGTAAAACGTACCAGCCGAGTTCTAAGTATGAATATTACTGATGATGCTGCAGTAGAACTAGCTAAAAGAAGTCGTAAAACTCCAAGAATTGCTAATCGTTTATTTAAAAGAGTTAGAGATTTTGCTTTGGTTAAAGGCGATGGGCAAATTGATTTGGATATTACCCTTGAATCTCTAGATCGCCTTAATGTTGATAAATATGGTCTTGATTCCATAGATATTGAGTACCTTGAAGCTTTAATTAATAAATTCAATGGTGGACCAGTTGGAGTAGAAACAATATCTACCGCTATTGGAGAAGAAATTACGACCATCGAAGATGTAGTTGAGCCATTCTTACTTCAAGAGGGATTTATTAAAAGAACGCGTAGTGGTCGGGTTGCTTGTGAAAAATCTTACGAGCATTTAGGAATAGATCATAATAGAAGTTTATTTGAAAGTGGGGGATTATTTTGATCCTTGATGGCAAAAAAGTGCGAGATGAACTGCTCGCAGAAATGAAACAAAAAATTGCTAGTAATAATTTGAAAATAAAACTAGCCATTATTCTAGTGGGTGATGATGAAGCTAGTAAAATTTACATAAGAAATAAAGAACGAGCTTGTGAGTTTGTAGGCATAACAGTACAAAAACATCTATTAGATAGTAATACTACCGAAAATGAATTAATTACTTTAATAAATAAATTAAATGCTGATGATAGTATTACAGGAATTATTTTACAAAGTCCAGTACCAAATTCTATAGATTTTGATAAATGTAGTGGTCTTATTAAATCGAGTAAAGATGTCGATGGTTTTACTGCATCTAATATTTATAACCTATATTTAGGCAAAGATACAATTTTGCCTTGTACCGTCAAAGGTATTATAAAATTATTGGAATATTACAATATTCCTATTGCTGGAGCTAATACTGTAATTGTAGGTCGCGGTAATATTGTAGGTAAACCATTAAGTCTAGCGCTATTAAGTAAAAATGCTACTGTTACGGTTGCTCACTCAAAGACTAAAGATTTAGCTAGTATTACTAAAAATGCAGATATTTTAATTGCTGCTACCGGTGTTCCTCATTTGATAAAGAAGGATATGGTAAAAAAGAATGCTGTAGTTATCGATGTTGGAGTATCCCGCATTGATGGACACATAGTTGGAGATGTCGATTATGATAGTGTTTTCAAGGTTGCATCTGCTATTACTCCCAATCCCGGTGGAGTAGGACCAATGACGGTAGCAATGATTATAGATAATTTAATTATGATGAAAGGAAGAGAAAATAATGGATAAGATTTTAGAAAATGCTTTAAGAAAGGAACGGCTTAGACAAGAAAATAATATTGAATTAATTGCTTCTGAAAATTATGTATCTAATGATATATTAAAACTTCAAGGAAGCATACTTACTAATAAATATGCAGAAGGTTATCCCGCTAAAAGATATTATGGCGGATGTGAATATATTGATATATTTGAAGATACTGCTAGGGATTATGCCAAAAAATTATTTGGAGCAAAATTTGCTAATGTGCAACCACATTCTGGTTCAAGTGCTAATATGGCAGTGTATAGAGCGTTACTTAATCACGGTGATAAGGTAATGGGAATGAACCTTTCAAATGGTGGACATTTAACTCATGGCCATAAAATGTCTTTTAGCGGGTTGGACTATGAAATAGTTGATTATGATGTAGATCCTGCAACCGAAATGATTGACTATAATGCCCTAAGAGAAAAAGCATTAAAAGAAAAGCCTAAAATGATTATTGCGGGAGCTAGTGCTTATTCTCGTACTATTGATTTTGCACGCTTTCGAGAAATTGCTGATGAAGTTGGAGCATACCTATTTGTAGATATGGCTCATATTGCTGGACTTGTTGCAGTTGGCTTACATCCCAATCCAGTTGAATATGCGGATGTTGTAACAACTACAACTCATAAAACTTTACGTGGTCCTCGCGGTGGATTAATACTAACTAATAACGAAGAAATTGCAAAAAAAATAGATAAGACAATATTCCCTGGTATTCAAGGTGGACCATTAATGCACGTAATTGGTGCTAAAGCACAATGTTTCTATGAAGCATTACAACCGGAATTTAAAGATTATCAAGAACAAGTGCTAAAAAACATAAAAGCTCTAGCTGAAACTTTGGCAGATGAAGGATTTCATATAGTGTCCGAGGGAACTGATAATCATCTAATTTTGGTAGATGTTAAAAGTACTTGTGGCTTAACGGGTAAAGAAGCTCAAAATTTGTTAGATAAAATTCATATAACAGTTAATAAAAATACTATTCCGGGAGATACAGAAAGTCCTAATGTTACAAGTGGTATTAGACTTGGTTCACCAGCGATGACTACTCGTGGGTTAAAAGAAGTTGATTTCAAGAAAATTGGTAGCATTATTGCTAAGGCCCTAAAAAATAGTAAGAACGAAGAAATACTTAAAAATCTAGATGAAGAAGTATTAGAAATTACTAGTAAATATCCATTATGGTATGAATAAGGAGTAAATTATGTCAAAATGGGATAAAGAATATATTAAATTATGTAAAACTATACTAAGTGAAGGAAAAGAAATAGAAAATAGAACAGGAACTAATACAATAAAGATACCTAGTTATCATTTACATTTTGATTTGCAAGATGAGTTTCCTTGCCTTACTACTAAACAGCTATATTTCCGCCAAGCGATATTGGAAATGCTTTGGATTTATCAAGCACAGTCTAATGATGTTCGTTGGTTACAAGAAAGAAACGTTCACATTTGGGATGAATGGGAAATAAACGAAGATGGAAAGTGGATAGCTATCCAAAATGTATTAGAAGATGGCAAGTTAGTAAAAAAAGAAGTAGTTAAAGACTTCGGTAAAGATATGGCTCATACAATTGGAACAGCCTATGGATATATTGTTAAAAAGTTCGGATTTACCGATAAAATCATCAATACAATTAAAAATAATCCGACTGATCGCCGATTAGTTATATCTTTGTGGCAAGATGATTACTTAGCAACTGCAGTTTTGCCTAGTTGTGTTTGGTCAACAGAATGGGATGTAACTGATGGCAAAATTAATATGTGGGTGCATCAAAGAAGTTGTGATGTACCTTTAGGATTACCATTTAATGTTACACAATATGCAGTGTTATTATCTCTTGTAGCTCAAGTATGTGGATTAAAGCCTGGCACAATTGATTATAGTATCAAAGATGCCCATATTTATGTTAATCAAATTGATGGTATTAAAGAACAAATTGCTAGATTTGATCGTGATGGTGATTTGCCAGCTCCCGAATTATGGATTAATCCAGAAATAAATGATTTTTACAAGTTCGATAACTCAAAAGATTTAAAAGATATAAAAATTAAAAATTATAAACATATGGGGCCTATAAAGTTTCCGATATCCCAATAATGATTAGTATAATAGCAGCAATAGGTAAAAATAATGAACTTGGTAAAAATAATGATTTGATTTGGCATATAAAAGAAGATTTAGCAAATTTTAAAAGAATAACAATGGGGAAAAAAATTGTTATGGGAGCAAACACTTATAAATCACTACCCAAAAAATTAGAGGGAAGAGAATATATAGTTTTATCACATAGTTTGAAAAATATTGAAAATGGTACAATTTTTTCTGATTTTGATAAGTTATTAAATTATTTACAAAGTTTAGATGAAGAAGTAATGATTATTGGTGGGGCAAGTATTTATGAAATGTTTTTGCCTTATGCTGATAAACTTTATTTAACAGAAATTGATGCTTCAGAAGATGCCCAAGTATATTTTCCTGAAGTAGATTATAATAAATTTAAAATAGTTAAGGATGTTTTAAGTCAAGATGGAGATTTAAAATATAGATTTAGAGAATATGTGAGGTTATAATGAAAGGTAAGTTAATTGTAATTGAAGGAACAGATTGTTCTGGTAAAGAAACACAAACTAAAAAAATAGTTGAAAGATGTAAGAAAAAAGGTATAAAAGTATATAATTATAGTTTTCCAAGATATGACACTCCAACTGGTAAGATTGTTGGTGGACCATATTTAGGTAAATCATACATTTGTGATGGATGGTTTCCGGAAGGCGCAACAAATGTTGATGCTTTGGTAGCATCTGCTTATTATGCTGCCGATCGAAGATACAACATTAAGGAAATAGTAGATCACTTAAATAATGGAGATATTGTTCTTCTAGATAGATATGTTGAATCTAATATGGCTCATCAAGGTGGTAAATTAGCATCTAAAGAAGACCGTCAGAAAATGTATGAAAAACTTGATGAACTTGAATTTGGCATAATGGAATTACCTCGTCCAGATGCTGTTATATTTTTATATATGCCATCCCCTTATGCGGCGATACTAAAACAAAGTAGGGCAGAATCAGCTGATCAACACGAAGCAAGTCGTGAACACTTAAAACGGGCAGAACAAGCATACTTAGAACTTACAGAAAAATATGGATATATAAAAATAGATTGTGTTAAAGATGATGTAATTAGAACAATTGATGATATTTCTGATGAAGTAATGGCTAGATTTGAGGAAATAATCAAATGAATATTGAAGAATACAACTATGATTTACCACCAGAATTAATTGCTCAAACGCCACTTAAAACCAGAAGTGATTCCAAACTACTTGTGATGGATAAAAAAAATGGTGCTTTACAAGAAGATGTATTTAAAAATATCATCGATTATTTAAATCCTAAAGATATATTAGTTTTAAATGATACTAAAGTAATTCCTGCACGACTTATCGGTGAAAAGGAAGACACTAAAGCAGTTATTGAATTACTACTTTTAAAAAATATTGAAGGAGATACCTGGGAATGCTTATCTCGTCCTCAGAAAAGACTTCACGTAGGTACAATTATAAGTTTCGGAAGTGGAGAATTAAAAGCAGAAGTAACTGAGAAAAAGGATGAAGGTATAGTCATAGTTAAGTTATTATATCAAGGTATTCTTATGGAAATATTAGAGAAGTTAGGTACTATGCCACTTCCACCATATATTCACGAAAAACTAGATGATCAATCTAGATATCAAACTGTTTATGCTAAAAATATTGGTTCAGCGGCAGCTCCAACAGCAGGGTTACATTTTACTAATGAATTATTAGAACAAATCAAAGCTAAAGGAGTTACCTTAGTTTATGTAACTCTTCACGTTGGTCTTGGAACATTTAGACCAGTTGAAGTAACAGATATAACAAAACACCATATGCATAGTGAATATTATGTATTATCTAAAGAGGCAGCAGATGTGTTAAATAATGCTAAGGGAAAAATTTATGCTGTTGGTACTACTTCAACAAGAGTATTAGAAACTGTAAGACATAATTACGAAAAATTTGTTCCTTGTAGTGGAAATACCGATATATTTATCTATCCGGGATTTGAGTTTAAAGCAATTGATGGTTTAATTACCAATTTTCACTTACCTAAAAGTACACTTTTAATGTTAGTTTCGGCATTAGCTAGCAAAGAAAATATCCTTAATGCCTATAACTATGCGATAAAACATAATTTTAGATTTTTCTCTTTTGGAGATGCAATGTTTATAAAATAGGTTGTCTAATCTAACTAGACAACTTATTATTTTGGAGAAAAACTTGCATTTTTGCATCAAAAGTCGTGGGAAAAACTTGCATTTTAATTATTTCTATAATAAAGCAAATTTTTATTAGCTTTATTAAAAAATATTTATATGTCTTGATCTAACAATAAACACAATAAATAAAACAAAAGTTATAATATGCTATAATGGATGAAATTTTATATTTCATCCTTTTTTCTTCTCCTAAAGTATGTTATATTAATAAAAATAAAAAAATTAAATTTATTTGCAATAAAATTAAGACTTGCTGCATTGTCTTAATGAAAGGAGTAAATAATGGAGTTAAGTAGTTACATTTTACAAATAGCAAACAAGGATGCTGATGCATTATACAAGTTATACGAATTAATTAATAAGAACGTATATAGTTTTGCTTTAAGCATTCTTAGAAATCACGATGATGCTTTAGAAGTTATGCAAGATACATTTGTATCGGTATATAATAATGCTAATCGTTATGAAAACAAAGATAAACCGATGGCTTGGATACTTACGATTACCAAAAATTTATCTTATATGAAACTACGAAAAAGTAAAAAAACTACAGACATTGATGATTTAGAATTTTCATCTACTGATAATCACGATGATAAAATATTCATAAAACATTTATTAGATAAATTAACTAAGGAAGAACGAGAAATTGTTATCCTGCACGTAGTAAATGGATTTAAATTTCACGAAATTGCTAAATTGCTCGATTTAAAATTATCTACCACATTATCTAAATATCATCGAGCTATAAAAAGAATTAAAGAAATTGTAAAGGAGGAATCGGTATGAATAAAATAAAGAAAAAAATTAAAGATTCTTTTAACAATATAAAACTTCCCGATTTCGATGAAGAAGCTTTAAAAAAGAGGAAAGGAATGGTTTATATGAAAAATGAGAAAAAAACTCCCAAAAAAGGTTTAATAATTGGCCTTAGTACTTGTCTAGTAGCTTGTGTTTGTCTGTTTATTGGTTTAGGATACTTTAATAATAATCTAAAAGTAGCATCAACTATTGGTATTGATGTTAATCCCAGTATTGAACTTACCATCAACAAAAATGAAAAAGTATTAGATGTAATAGCTAATAATGATGATGCTAAAATAATTTTAGAAGGAATGGATTTAAGTGGCAGTAATATAAATGTTGCAGTAAATGCTTTGATTGGTTCGATGGTTCGCAATGGTTATATCGATGAATTAGCAAATTCTATTTTAATTTCTGTAGATAATCCCGATTCGGCCGAAAGTGAAAGATTAAGACAAAAAATAGTTGATGAATTAAATTCTTTCATAAATAGTGGTAATAATATTTCCGTAGTTAGTCAAAGCATTTCATCAAATAGTGATGCTGAAGCCTTAGCTAAACAATATGGTATATCTGTAGGTAAATTAGAACTTATTGAAAAATTGATTGCTAAAAATAACTTATATACATATGAAGGTTTAAAAGATTTATCAATTAATGAACTAAACTTATTATTAGGAGATACCACAGAAAATGTAACAACATCGGGTAGTGCAAGTGATAAAGCTTATATTGGAAAAAATAAAGCTTTAGAAATTGTCTATGAAGATGCTGGTATTAGCGCAAGTGATGTAACTACTAGTAAAGTAGAAATGGATTATGATGATGGCTTAATGGTTTATGAAGTAGAATTCTATTACAATAGTCGAGAATATGATTATGAAGTCGATGCTATAAATGGAGCGATTATTAAAGCTGAAAATGAATATGATGATGATAATCATACATCAAGTAATAATTCTTCAAATAATAGTTCTTCTTCATCAAGCAATAATCAAAGTACAACTTCTGTTAACACCTCAGGAATCACTTCTACTTTATCCGATTACAGCACTGAGGCCGAAAGTTTGCAAAACTCTATTAATAGTTTGACTATCCCTAGTAATCGTAGTGAAACAATTAACCTTTATTGGGAATGGAAAAATAAAATTGAAACCCTTGAAAACAAATTAGATCGTTATGAAGATGAACTAGAAAGAATGTATCGTAACAGCCAATTATCATATAATGATTATCGTACATTTGATGCCCAACTTGAAAGCGTTGAAGATATACTTGACCGAGCTGAAGATATCTTGGAAGATCGAACTAATTACGATGATTAAAGAGCTAATTGCTCTTTATTTTTTTGGTATAAAAAAACCAGTTATTCATAAATTTTATTAAGGAGGAAATTTATGAATTGTATAATACCGTTTACTAAGAATATTAAGTTTAACACTAATATTTCTGAAATAGTGAGTATTTCTTTAGAAAATGAATATACCGTTAATGATAATGAAATATTAGGAAATTTCATCGTTTCTGGAGATTATAAATCCCATGAAGTAAGTGTTAATAAAGAACATTTCGAACAAGTTTTACCGTTTTCTGTAAACTTAACTACGAGAATTGATACAGAATCTGTTGATTTTGCCATTGAAGACTTCACTTATGAAATCATCGACAACGATACCTTAAAAGTAAATATTGAATATAGCATTAATGCAATCGAGGCAAGAGAAGAAGACGTATTTGAACCAATTGCTGAGGAATCAGTTTCTTTAGATGATATTCTAGACAGTCTTGATTCTGAGATAGATGAAAGAAAAGAAAGCGAAACGCTTGAAGAAACAGAACCTACTGAACCAAATGATTTTGAAGAAACTAAAGAAAGTGAGGAAGAAACTGTGGATACTGAAGTAATAGATAAACCAACTGAAGTTCGTGATAACGAATTAACAGAACAAGAACAAAATACCGTTATAGATAGTATTAGTAAAGAAGATAGTTTTGTAACTTATCATATTCACGTAATGCAAGAAGTAGATACTTTAGAATCAGTTTGTGCTAAATATAATACAACTACTAGCATACTTGGAGAATATAACGATTTAAGTACAATTGCTATCGGAGATAAATTAATTATACCTGAAATAAATGAGTAGAAGCTTAGAAGTATTAAAAGCCATCTATAAACCATATCGTTATACTCTAAAGGGCAAAGCAACACTTTTAGAAACTACCAGTGGAGATTTTATAATTAAACCCAAGAGAAAAGATATTAATGAATTATATAATTATTTGATAAGTCGGGGGTTTGATCATTTTCCCAAACTCGTTGATGCTTCCAGACGAGATGTCAATGTCTTTGAATATGTCGAAAGCATACGTATGCCTAAAGAACAAATGTGTGATGATATAATCGATTTAATAGCTAGTTTACATAATAAAACTAGCTATTTTAAAGAAGTAAGTGAAGATACCTATAAAGCAATTTATGAAGATATTAAAAGTAATATAAGCTATTTAAAAAATTACTACGATACTCTTTTTGAAATGGGCTTTAGTGAAGTTTATCAATCTCCATCAACATATCAGTTTTTAAGAAATTTCTCTAAACTCAACGCTGCCTTAGATTTTTGTGATAAAGAATTAGACAATTGGTATGAATTAATTAAAGGAGAAACTAAAACTAGAGTATCTGTTGTCCATAACAATTTAGCACTCGATCACTATTTAAAAGGAAATAGAGAAGTATTAATTAGTTGGGATGACTATTTAATAGATACACCTATTATTGATTTAGTTAAACTTTATAAAAAAGAATATTTAAATATCAATTTTGCTGAATGCTTAGAAAGATATATGTATAAATTTCCCTTACTCGAATATGAAAAAAAGTTACTATTCATTTTAATAACTTTACCTCCAGAATTAAAAAAAGGGGACAGTGAAATATCCCAATGCCGTTATAATAATCAAGTAATTGATTATGTATTTAAAACAGAAGATTTAATAAGACCATATTATAATACGGAAGAAGAAAATAGTTGAAAAACTATTTTTTTAATGCGGCCAAATAATACGACATAAAAAGAAAAAGAATAAAAACATTTCCAAAATAAGCACAAATATATTCCATCTAAAAGGAAGAATTAATGTAATTATCAGTTGATAAAATATCAAAATAGATAATATAAATAGCATTAAAATTGTTAAACCTCCACCAGGACCACGATTACAAGGATACATAAAACCACCTATAATAATATATGTAATGAGAAAATGAATGATTGTGCTTTAAAAAAATAATTAAATAGTTTATAATATAATTATAGATAAAATAGGATGATGAGAATGAAAAAAAATAAACAGGGATTTGCTATTATCGAAACTATTATAACTGTTGTTGTATTGTCAACCTCACTACTTTATTTGTATGGAACATATAGTAGTATCATCAATAGGGAAGAAACACGACTTTATTATGATGATACTGCTTATATATATCGGACAAATTATATAAGGGAGTTTCTAGAAAATAATACTAATATAGAAAATATAAAAAGTTATGCTTTTGAAAATAGTTATATAATCACTATCGGCCCAGAATTTGATGGGATGTTTAATAGTGAGCAAATCGCTAATAATATGAAAGCTACTATGGAAAATATTTTTACTAATTTTAGCGTTAATCAAATGTTAATAATGGACTCTGATATGCTTAGTAATTGTACTAATTTGAAAGATGATACCAAATGTGAAGCATCAACTTCTAATTTAAATTATGCTATTAATAGTTATATTCAAACTTTAAATGATACTACTTATAATTATTATTTAATTGTAGAATATTCTGAATATACGGTTGATGGCAGACTTAGTAGGTGTGTTCCTGGTACTGATGAAGGATGCAACCTTTATTATGTATCTTTAGGAATTTAGGTGATTGTATGAATAAAAAAGGATTTATATCAATTTCTGTTGTTTACTCATTTTTTGTTGTATTTTTGTTACTTATGCTTTTTATTGTCAATAATTTGGTTAGCAATCGTCTTCTTTTAAATAGTATGAAAGCTGAAATTAAAGAGAATATATCAGATACAACTTTTGCCCGCTATTTAATTAATCACGCTGAAGAACTTGGCCTTGTTCACCACAATGCCGATTTAGTAAATGGAGCAGGGGATAATTCTTACCGTTATACTGGAGCAAATCCAAATAATTATGTATGTTTTGGTACTATTGTTACTCCTTGTCCTAGTAATAATTTATATCGCATAATCGGGGTAATTGATGGCAAAGTTAAACTTATATCGAATAGTAGTGTAGCTACTTTAGCTTTTGATACCGATGAAACCAACTATTTTATAAATACGACGATTTATAATTATTTAAATACTAACTATTTAAATACCTTAAGTACTTATGCATCTTTAATTGCCACAACTAATTTTTATACTAATGGTATTACTAATTCATTAGCAACAGATACATTAAAAAATATTTATGAAAATGAATTAGGAAATAATCAAAATAAAAATATTTGGGTAAATAACAAAATTGCTTTATTATATATATCCGATTATGGTTATGGAACAATTCAAGATAATTATGGATCAACTGCTACTGGGACTGATAATTGGTTAAATAATGGCACAAGTTACTGGACAATTTCGCGAGATAATTCTACTCATAATACTGCATTTTATATTAATAATAATGGAACATTGTCTTCCAGTACCGTAGAAAATACATTTCAAATTAGACCAGTATTTTATTTAAATAGTACCGTACATTTGGCAAGTGGTGAAGGTAGTCAAGCTTCACCATATAGAATAGAGGAATGATTATGCTAAATAAAAAAGGAACATCTTTAGCCGAAGTAATAATTAGTATAGCTTTAATATCGGTAGTTTTAATATTTATGATTAGACTATTAATCGATTTAAATAATCTAGAAACTAACACTACTTATGCGCGTGATAATCAAATAAATAGGGCTGAAATCTTAAGAATGATCGGCAATGACTTAAATAATAAAGTTTTAACTAGTATAGTTGATAATAGCGATTCTGAAACTTTAAACATTACATTTAACTTTTCTGATAATACGAGTTCTTATCTAAGTACTACAAGCACCTTATTTTCATATATTGATTCCACTGGTGAAAATGTCAGAAGATGGAAAATAGCTGAAAGTAGTGTTTATGTAAATAGAGCTAATGTTTATTATAGTGCCGATGATAAAATATTTACTCTTATAATTGATATCGAAGTTCATACTATAAATGAAGAAAATGATGCTGCAAATAATAATACTTTAGATGATATAATGATAAATTACTTAGGCAATGTAAGTGATTTTACCACACCTTTAACTTGTCTAGGTACAGGCTGTAATCAATAAAGCTATTAAAGTTTGCATAATTCTTCCCTTAAAAAAATATTTATATTCCAAATCAGTTTCATCTAAAATACACTTTACTTGGGTATGAATAGAAAATCCTCCAAAAGAGATAAAACCTATAGCAAGTAATTCTTTGTATTGCAAAGACTCACCAATTAAACTATTTAATCCTTGAGTCATTTCTAATATTCCTCTTAAAAAAATACTTAGATGTAATATATCACTAATAACTAAATAAAATGTTATACAACCTAAAACCATAGTAGTTGTATTCATAGCCTTTTTAATCGAGCTAGAAATATCTAGCTTTGTTTTATTATAATTTATGTTTTTACTAGTTAAACCTCGGCGATATATTAAATAAATAATTATATTACTGAGATAATGAATAAGCATAAGTTTAATAGCTATAAATTGCGAATTAAATATAGCATTTAACATAGTATATAAAAATAAAGGATTGGCAAAATAAGTAAAAAGTAAAGTTTTGTTGGCGGTATCCTTAGTCATTTTTCCTTGTTTATATAAATTACTGATAATTACTGCAGATGTTGGACTGCCACTTAAAAGGGACGCCACTAAAGCATAGATACTGTTATTTTTAAATAATCTTTCAAAATCCAAGTTAATTAAGGTATCATTTATTACAATCATTATAAAAAGATAGGGAAAAACTTTATATAACCAAAGCTCAACTGCTTTTATACTACTATCTAAAACTAAAGAATAATTTTTAAATATTAGAAAAATCAGTATAAGAATTGTCAAATAGATTAAATTTTTTTTCATAACATAGTCCTTTTTTGCTATAATTAATTAGGTGATTTAATTGTTTAATAAATTATATTCGAATATTAAAGAATTTATTGTGGAAAATTATAAATTTTTAATTGTTTGGGGAATTATTATATTTTTATTTTTTTATGAGTTTCCCTTTGTTATATATACCCCAGGAGGAGTAGTAAATCTTGAAGAACGTGTTGAAGTAAGTGATGGATATGACTCTGAAGGATCTTTAAATATGAGCTACGTATCCCTAGTAAAAGGAACTTTGCCGATGATTTTACTTTCATATATTATTCCTAATTGGGATTTAGTTAATAGTAGTGAAATAACTAGTGAAGATGAATCTGTAAGTGAGTTACTAGAACTTGAAAGACTATATATGCGTTCATCTATCGATAATGCTACCATTTTAGCATATCAAACTGCTGGCAAAAGTATTGATATAACTAGAGAAGTAAACAATATTGTATTCATTTCTGATGAAGCAAATACAGACTTAGAAATTTATGATGAACTTTTAACAGCTGATGGTAAAGAAATTAAAACTGTCGATGAATTACGAGAAATTGTAAATAGCAAAAATGAAGGAGAAGTAATTGAATTTACAGTTAATCGCAATGGCTCAGTTAAAGATTGTAGTGCCAAAATATATGATACTTCGGATGGTCTAAAAGTAGGAATATCTTTTTTGACGACTTATGAATATGATACTGATCCAGAAATTACTGTTGAAACTCGTTCTAGTGAGTCCGGATCAAGTGGAGGATTAATGTTAACTTTAGCTATCTATAATGCATTAGTACCTGAAGATATTACTAAAGGCAGAACAATCGTTGGAACTGGAACAATTTCTTTGGATGGAACAGTTGGAGCCATCGATGGTGTTAAATATAAAATCCTGGGAGCGGTAAAAAATGATGCTGGCATCTTCTTATGCCCCGATGAAAATTATGAAGAAGCTCTAGAGGTAAAAGAAGAGTTCGATCTTGATATAGTAATTCATAGTGTTGCAACATTTAGTGAAGCACTTGATTATTTAGCCTCTTAAATCAAATAATGAAAATTTATTTGATTTTTTTATCCCAAAAAAAGGAAATCGAAGAAAAAAAGTAAATATATAAAGTGAAAGGAGGGAAATGCTATGAAAATACTTAATAAAAAGCAAATAGTTTTAGGTATATTGATATTTTTAAGTCTAGTAGTTTTGGGATTAAGTGCCTATATTATTTATAGCTTAAATAACGAAGAAGAAAACTTAAATATTGCCTTAGAAGATAGCCCAGTAAAAATCGAAAATACTGAAGAAGAAACTAATGAAAGTATTTATGTTGAAGTAAAAGGTGCTGTCCAAAATCCTGGAGTTTATGCTATGAATGAGCAAGATTTAATAAATGATGCAATCAATCTAGCTGGTGGTTTTTTGGATAATGCTTACACAGATAACATTAATTTAAGTAAGAAAGTAACTGATGAATTAGTAATTTTTGTCTATACCGAAAAAGAATATCAGAATAGTACGTATTCTAATACTACGAGTTCTAATAATGATTATCAAATAGATAATGCTTTAAAAAATAAAGTAAGTATCATTACAAGTGATTCTACAAATAGTGATACGGGAACTTCTAGTTTAATAAATATCAATCTCGCTTCAATAACAGAGCTAATGACTCTTCCAGGTATCGGCGAAACAAAAGCCAATAATATAATTTCATATCGGGAAGAAAACGGCTTCTTTAAAGCTATTGAAGAAATTAAAAATGTCAGCGGAATCGGCGATGCCACATTTGACCAATTTAAAGCTCTTATTACGGTGTAATATTCTATTTATAATTTTATTTTTATTTGCAACTATCTATGTTTTTGTCTTTACAGTTTTTATCAAATATGAATCTAAATATGTTGGTAGTGAAACTAAAATCAATGGTAAAATAGATGAATATAGTATTAATGGCAATAAATTGCAAATGGAAATATCGGGAAAAGAAAAAATAATTGCTACATATTATATTAATACAGAAGAGGAAAAAGAATACCTTTTAAAAACAATTGGGATTGGAAAATCTATTTATCTAAGTGGTAGTTTAAATAGTCCAATAAATAATACAATACCGAACAATTTTAATTACAAAAACTATTTATATAATAAAAAGATATTTTATTTGTTTGATATAGCTAGTTATGAAATAATAGATGATAATAACTTTATCGATAAAATAAAAGATTATCTATATAAAAGGGCATACAGCCTTGATAATAATGAGTATTTGCTAGTTTTAGTTTTGGGGGATAAATCTTTAATCAGCAGTGATATCTATAATAATTATCAAACTAATGGAACAAGTCATTTACTTGCCATATCAGGTTCTCACGTTGCCGTTTTACTAGCAGTATTTAATGTTTTTTTAAAACGACTAAAAGAGATTCCCAAATTATTAATTTTAAGTGGTATTCTTCTTTTCTTTGGTTTTATCACCAATTTCCAGGCGGCAGTAATGCGAGCTATTTACTTTTTTATATTAAATAGTCTAAATAAAATAGGTAAATTTAATTTTTCTAATTTACAAATTCTTTTGCTAACTGCTTTTATTTTAATACTCTTTGATCCCTTTATTATTTATGATTTGGGTTTCATATATTCTTTTGCTGTCTGCGGAGGTATTATTTATTATAGCGATAAAATAACTGGCAATTACATAGTTAAAATGTTTAAATTAAGTACCATTTCTTTTCTATTTAGTTTACCAATTAGTGCATATATCAATTACGAAGTAAATATTTTATCGATACTTGTTAATATGTTATTTGTGCCTTGGATATCGATCATTGTTTTTCCTTTAGCGATTATAACATTCATAATGCCAATATTTAATCCCATATTAAGTTTTACTTTATCGATAACAGATTTTTTAAATAATTTTTTTGTAAATTTTTGCTTTTTTATTAATATTCCTAAGCCTTCTATAATATTTATTGCTTTACTATTTATATGTTTAATATTACTTAAATCGAATAAAAAATATTTAATAGCAATAATCTCTATTTTAATTATCATTAAAATTATTCCTAAACTGGATAATAATCATTATGTTTATTTTTTAGATGTTGGGCAAGGAGATAATATAGTTTTAATAACACCTCATCAAAGGGAAGTTATAATGCTTGATACTGGTGGTAGGATTACTTATGAAGTTGACGAATGGAAAAGAAGTAACAAAACTTATAATGTAAGTGATAATACGATAAAATTTTTAAAAAGTATTGGTATAACCAACCTTGATTACTTAATACTTTCTCACGGTGATAATGATCACGCAGGTGAGGCCATCAATATTTTAAAAAGCATTCATACAGCAAATGTCATATTAAATAATGATGCTCTCAATGATTTGGAAGAATCTATAATATCTAAAGTAAATGCTTTAAATATTAATTACTATCAAAATATAAAAAGTATAAATTTATCTACTACTAAACTTTATTTTTTAAATGATTATTTATACGATAACGAAAATGATAATTCTTTAGTTTCTTATACAAATTTTGGTAATATAAATTTTCTTTTTATGGGAGATGCTAGTGTAAAAGTAGAACAAGATTTGCTAGAAAAATATAATTTAGAAAATGTAGATGTTTTAAAAGTTGGACATCACGGTAGCAAGACAAGTACATCTCTAGATTTTATTAATGATATAAACCCTATATATTCGATAATTTCTGTCGGTAGAAATAACCTCTATAACCATCCTAATACAGAAGTTCTAGAAATACTTAACAGTACCAATATTTATAGAACTGATTATGATGGAACTATAGAATTTAAAATAAGTAGTGATAAATTCAGCATAAAAACGTTTATGCCGTAGAAAGGAGGTTTATGAATTATTATAAGGAAATAAAAAATGAATTAATAAATAATGAAATAACTAAAAGAGTAAAAGATTATAGCAAAAATAAAAGCGATTTAACTACTTATTATAATGTTGGTAAGCTGTTAAGTGAAGCCGGTAAACATTATGGTGAAGGTATTATAAAAGAATATTCTAGAAAGTTAACTAAAGAACTTGGAAAGGGATATTCTGTTACTCAGCTTAAATATATAAGACGATTTTATAATATTTTTTCAAAAAGTCAGTCAATGACCGACCTTTTAACTTTTACTCACTACTGTGCAATAATTTGGTTTGAAGATATCAATGAAATTAATTATTATATAAAAATAAGTATTGAACAAAATTTATCCGTTAGACAACTTCGTGAACGAATTAAAAATAAAGAATATGAAAGATTAGATGATATTACTAAAGAAAAGTTAATAGATGAAAAAGAAACTACAGTAGCTGATTTTATTAAAAATCCTTTACTTATCAAAAATAATACCAATAAAGAAATAATTTCTGAAAAAGTTTTGCACAGACTTATTTTGGAAGATTTAGATTCATTTTTAAAGGAATTAGGTGATTCATTTAGTTATATTGCTAGTGAATACAAAATAAAAATAGGTAATACATATAATTACATCGATCTGCTTCTTTATAATTATGAATATAATTGTTTTGTAATTGTTGAATTAAAAGTAACAGAATTAAAAAAAGAACATATTGGTCAAATAGAAGTTTATATGAATTACATAGATAAAAACTTGAGAACAATAACTCAAGATAAAACTATAGGAATTATTATATGTAAAAGAAATAATAAATTCATAATGGAATATTGTAGTGATTCTAGAATATTAGTTAAAGAATATAAGCTAGTATAAGGAGAAGTTTATGAATTATTATAAAGAAATAAAAAATGAATTAATAAATAATGAAATAACTAAAAGAGTAAAAGATTATAGTAAAAATAAAAGCGATCTAACTACATATTACAATGTTGGTAAGCTGTTAAGTGAAGCTGGCAAACATTATGGTGAAGGTATTATTAGAGAGTATTCTAAAAGATTAACTGTTGAGCTAGGTTTAAGATATACTGCAAGAACTTTATTTAGATTTAGACAATTCTTTTTATTATTTAGTAATGAAAAAGTGTCGACAGTGTCGACACAATTGACTTGGAGCCATTATAGCGAATTGTTATCTATAGATAATATTGACGAAGTTAATTATTATATAAGAATAGGCATTGAACAAAATTTGTCGGTAAGACAGTTACGAGAACGAATAAAAAGTAAAGAATATGAAAGATTAGATGATTCTATAAAAAGCAAATTAATAACTAAATCTTCTACATCAGTTACGGATTTTATTAAAAATCCTTTACTTATCAAAAATAATACCAATAAAGAAATAATTTCTGAAAAAGTTTTGCACAGACTTATTTTGGAAGATTTAGATTCATTTTTAAAGGAATTAGGTGATTCATTTAGTTATATTGCCAGTGAATACAAAATAAAAATAGGTAATACTTATAATTTCATCGATATACTTCTTTATAATATTAAGTTTAATTGTTACGTAGTAGTAGAACTAAAGGTAACAGAATTAAAAAAGGAACATATTGGTCAAATAGAGGTATATATGAATTACATAGATAAGAACTTAAGAACAATAACTCAAGATAAAACTATAGGAATTATCATATGTAAAAAGGATAACAAATTCATAATGGAATATTGTAGTGATTCTAGGATATTAGCTAAAGAATATAAACTAGTATAGGAGGTTTATGAATTATTATAAAGAAATAAAAAACGAATTAATAAATAATGAAATAACTAAAAAAGTAAAAGATTATAGTAAAAATAAAAGTGATTTAACTACTTATTATAATGTTGGTAAACTGTTAAGTGAAGCCGGTAAACATTATGGTGAAGGTATTATAAAAGAATATTCTAAAAAATTGACGAGTGAACTTGGTAAAGGATACACTGCTACCAATTTAAAATTAATGCGGCAATTTTTTATTTTTTCAAAAAGTCACACGGTGTGTGACCAATTAAGGTGGAGTCATTATAGAACTCTCATAACAATAAAAGATGATAATAAAATAAATTTTTATACTAAATTAATTATTGAACATAATTTATCCGTTAGACAACTTCGTGAACGAATTAAAAATAAAGAATACGAAAGATTAGATGATATTACTAAAGAAAAGTTAATAGATGAAAAAGAGACTACAGTAGCTGATTTTATTAAAAATCCTATTGTTATTAAAAATAATACCAATAAAGAAATAATTTCCGAGAAAGCATTACAAAAAGTTATACTTGAAGATCTTCCATCTTTTTTAGATGAATTGGGTGAGGGCTTTACTTTTGTTAAAAACGAATACAAAATAAAAATAGGTAATACTTATAATTTCATCGATATACTTCTTTATAATATTAAGTTTAATTGTTACGTAGTAGTAGAACTAAAAGTAACTGAATTAAAAAAGGAACACATTGGTCAAATAGAAGTTTATATGAATTACATAGATAAGAACTTAAAAACAGTAACGCAAGATAAAACTATAGGAATTATCATATGTAAGAAGAATAATGAATTTATAATGGAATATTGCAGCGACTCCAGAATATTAGCTAAAGAATATAAACTAATGTAATAATACTTTACCTTCACAATATAATATATTACCCATAAAATATAATACATTATATAATGTTTTTATAGATAGAGAAGAGATTCTCTTTTCTTATGCTAAAAATTATAGTAAAATAAATGTAATGAGGTAGTAAATATGAATATATATTTAATCAGTAATGAAAGTTTTAGGCTTATTGATAAAGAAATAAAAAAAATAGTGAGAGATAACAATTATGAAACTTTTAATTTAAATAAAAGTAGTATCAAAGAAGTATTAGAAGAAGCTTCGTATTTTTCGTTAGATAATAATAAAAAGTATCTGGTAGTAACTAATGCAGATATATTTGGTAGCGAAAAATTAGATGATAACATAACAAACTCATTAATCAATTATTTTAATAATCCTAACCCAAATACTATAATCATATTTACGACATTAAAACCGATTGATTCCAGAAAAAAAATAGTTAAAGAATTAAAAAGTAAATATAAAATCATTAATACACCTAAAATGGATAAGAAAACAATTAATTCTTTACTTACCAATTATGTTAAAGAACAAGATTTTGATATAGATTGGGAAACTGTTAGTTATATAATTAATAATTCATATAGTAATTTGGATATTATGTTTAATGAAATAGATAAAATAATGCTTTATTATAATTTCCCGTGTCGCATTAAATATCAAGATGTAGTAGCAATTGTAGGAACTGAACTTGATAATAACAATTTTCATTTTGTTGAAGCGGTTGTTTCTAAAAAACTTGATGTCGCTTTAAAAATATTAAATAGTTTAAAGGTATATAAAGTTGATGCAACAGTTTTAACAGTCCTTTTAGCTAGAGAATATCGTCTTATGTATTATGTCAAGAAAATGTATCAAAATAAAATTAGTTTAAGTGAAATTTGCAGCAATTTAAGTTTAGCAGATTGGCAAGTAAATAAATTATATAATAATGGAATTCATTATAGTGAGAGTGAACTACTTAAAAACTTAGTAGATTTATGTAATATTGATATGAATATTAAGAAAGGTTTGTGGGATAAAGATACAGCTTTGTACGGATTTTTATTAGATGCTTGTGTGTAATATGAAAAAAGTTCAAAATTTATTTTTATTATTTATGCTTTTTGCTTTTATCGGTTGGCTCTATGAAGTATTTCTAGAAGTGGTAGTTTATAAATGGGGATTTTCTAATCGTGGTGTTTTATTTGGACCATATTTACCTGTTTATGGGTTTGGGGCCTTAGCATTTATTCTTTGTTTTAATAAATTAATTAAAGATAAACCACTTAAGAAAAAGTTGTTATATATTCCTATCGTTTTCTTAGGTTGTATGGTTGTTGCAACTTTACTAGAACTTTTAACATCTTATATTTGTGAATACTTTACTGGGTCTTGGCCTTGGCAAACTTATGCCGACTACAAATATAATTTTGAAGCAAGAATAGCCTTAAGCCCTAGTATTCGTTTTGGTATTGGTGGAGTAATTTTCTTATACATTTTAGAGCCATTATTTACTAAATTATTAAATAAATTAAATGATAAAACTAGAAATATAATATTTTATTTTTTACTAGTTGTCTTAATAATAGATATTATCTGTTCATTTATAATATTTTAAATCCAGTGCAAAAGGAGAAAAAATGATAAAATATATTGCTTTTGATTTGGTTGGTGTTTTAGTTAAAGAAAAAGATATTTTGCTTACTTCTGAAGAAAAAAAGTTAGAGAAAATGTTTGGCCCTAATATTAATGATTCTGAGTATTTATTAGAAGCCAAAAAAATTCTTAATGATGATTCTATTATAATAGGAACAGTAGAAAAATTAATAGATAAATTATATGAGCCACGTGAAATTGATATTTTCAAAAAACTAAAAGAAAGATATAAAAATATCAAAATAATTATTGCGACTAATCATATTTCTTTGGTTAGAAATTTTATAGAAAAAACATTTGAAAGTGTTTATTTAGACGACATTTTAATATCAGCAGAAATGCATAAAATAAAACCCGATCCAGAATTTTACAAATTTATTTTAAAAAAATATAAAATTAAACCTAATGAGTTATTATTTGTTGATGATAACATTGATAATATTAATTCAGCCAAAAAAATAGGTATTGAAACCATAAAAATAGATAAAAATAGTAATATTTTTGATGAAATAATTAATAAAATTGATATATAGTAAATATTACACAGAAAAATTTAAATATTCTGGATACTAAAAAAAAGAAGCAATTGTCTTGCTCCAGTTGTTAAAATATATTTGTACAATTTTTCTGCTAAAATTTTATTTTGTCAGTATTTTTAAAATTTAATTTAGCATATTTATTTAATATATCAAAGCCTTTTTCTTGGACTAATTTTTTTGCTACTTCATCAACTGTTGTTCCAGCTCCCTTAGGTATATCTATTCCTAGTTCATTACTTATATCATTTATTGTTTTTAAAAATATATATCTACTTATAATCGATGCACAAGCAACACTTAGGCATTGTTCTTCAGCTTTCGGAGTAAATGTAATATTGATTACCTTATCTTTAACATCGCTTAAGTATTCATAATATTTAGTTGGTGGAGTAAATTGATCAACTACTATTTTTTCATAAGGCAAATTTTTATTTACCATATTAAGTAATACTTTGTTATGAAGTATTGCTTTTATTTTATTCATATTAATACTTTCATTATGAAATTTATTATAATCAGTATTGTTTAATATATAACTAGAGTAGGGGATTTTCTCCATTATTTTAGGAGCCATATTCTTTATTGCATCATCTGTTATTTTTTTTGAATCTGTTACTTTTAGTTCATCTAAAAATGCTATATCATCACGACTTACAAATGTTGCCGTAACTACAATCGGTCCAAAGTAATCACCAGTACCAACTTCATCTGATCCGATAGTGTTATATTTATCAAATCTCCGATACTTTGATATTGTTTCTTTTTTCTCTTTTCCTTTTTCTTTCCCAGTTTTAATATCGATAATTCTGTTATTGAGTTTTCGTTCCAAATCTATCCAGATATTAGCATCAACATCAGCACTTATTCCTTGAAACATCACCTTACCAGATTCATATAAAGTAATTATTGTATCAGCCTCAGTTGCTTGAAATACAGCATAAGGAGGAGTTTTATCTCTTCTTAAGTCGGCATAATACTTAATCATTTTTTCCTTAACATTATCACTAACTTTAAATACAATTGTCATCTATTTTACCTCACTTAGTTAAATTTTATCATATTTCGCTTTATTTTTCATCATAATTATAATATAATTAAAATAAGGAGAGGCAGAAAATGAATGTAATTGATATTATTTGTATTGTAATAATTGTGTTATTTGGAATTATTGGTCTTAGAAAAGGAGTTATTAAAAGCTTAGTTCAATTAATTGGAACCTGTGCTGTTATTGTTCTAGCTTTTGTATTTAAAGATGTTTTAGCTAATTTTCTAATGAAATATTTGCCATTTTATAATTTCGGAGGAGTTTTTGAAGGAATAACTTCTATAAATGTTTTGATATATGAACTCATCTCGTTTATAGTAATTTATATTATCCTTTATTGTATATTAAGTATAGTTATTAATTTGGCAGGTATCGTTGAAAAATTGATCGATATTACTGTAATATTGGCAATTCCATCTAAAATACTCGGAGGCATTGTTGGTTTAATTGAAGGTGTTATTATGGCTTTCCTAGTAGCATTTATATTATTCCATATACCCGCAACTGAACCAATGGTAGCAGATTCTAAATTTTCCATTGTTCTACTTGAAAGAACTCCAATTATAGGATCTTTAGCATCGAGTAGTACTAAAGCATTAGAAGAAATTGATGAAATAGTAAGTGAAATGCAAGATAATGAAAACAGAGAAGAAGTTAACTTCCAAGTATTGCACGTTTTAGTTACTTATAATATAATATCCAAAGAAGACGCCCAAAGATTGATTGATGATAACAAAATTCAATTTTCGGGTACAGTAGTTATATAAGGAGTATATTATGGTAAAACATTTAAAAAAACAAGATGATTTTAAAAATATTATTGGTGCAGACAAAGTTTTAGTAGATTTTTATGCTGAATGGTGCGGCCCTTGCAAAATGCTTGCCCCAATACTTGAAGAAATCGATTTTATTCCAGTTTTAAAAGTTAACGTTGATGAATTTCCAGCTTTAGCTTCAAAATACGGTGTAATGAGTATTCCCACATTGATTTTGTTTGAAAACGGTGAAGAATCCAAAAAAGAAATCGGTTTTAGAAACTTAGATGATATAAAAAAAATGGTCGAATGATCATTTTTTTATTGCCAAAGAACCAGCTTTATTGTAAGCCCGCGCAAGTGGGCCAGCACCTAACTTAGTACCTCCAAAATATCTTACAACAGCGAGTAAAGAATTGTCTAAGTTATTTTTTTCTAATAAATTGTATAAAGGTAGACCAGCTGTACCACTTGGCTCTTTATCATCACTTTTGCCAGCGGTATTACCAAAACGATATGCATAGACGATATGTCTAGCTTTTTTATGTTCTTTTCTTAGATTTTCAAGTATCAATTTAACTTCTTCTATATCATCTATTGATAGTAATAGGCAATAAATTTTGATTTTTTTTCTTCAATTTGGCTCATTTTTATTAAATTCATAATATCACCAGCAATATTATATCGTAAAAATGACGTATTTTGTAGTATAATAAAAAAAGGTGGGAAATAATGCTTAGAGAAAAATTAAAAACTATACCGCATTTGCCGGGTTCATACCAAATGCGTAATATTAATAATACTATTATTTATGTTGGTAAAGCTAAAGATTTATATAAACGAGTAAATAGCTATTTTAAAGGTACTGTAACTGGCAAGACCGCTAAAATGGTGAGTGAAGTCGTCGATTTTACCTATATTACTACTAATACTGAACAAGAAGCCTTTATTTTAGAAATAAATTTAATAAAAGAATATAATCCTAAATATAATATTTTACTTAAAGATGATAAAAGTTATCCATATATCGAATATATTTCTAAGCCCTATCCACGTCTTAAAGTTTCCCGTTACTTAAATATTAAGAAAAAAGATAAAAAGTTATTATTTGGACCATATCCTAATGCTTATGCTGCTAGAAAGATAGTTGGTTTAATTAATAGATTGTATCCTTTAAAAAAATGTGAAGGTATGCCTAAACAAGTTTGTCTTTATTACCATATCGGAGAATGTCTAGGATATTGTGAAAAAAATGTCGATGCCCAAAAACTAGCTGATATGGAAAATGAAATTCTCGATTTTTTAAAAGGAAATGATAAAATATTAATTGATAAAATAATGGAAAAAATTAATATGTTTAGTGAAAACCTCAATTATGAAGCGGCCTTAGAATTAAAAAAAGAATTACAATATATCAAAGTAATTTTAGATAAACAAAAAGTTGAATTACACGACTATGTAAATCGTGATGCTATCGGCTATTACTTGGATGAAGGAATAATTTCTGTTCAAATTTTATTTATTCGTAATGGTAAAATCGTCGGCGGAAATAACGATAAATTTTATATGATTAGTGATCTTTATGATGAAGTAAACTCTTATATTCTAAATTTTTATACTAGACACGAAATTCCTAAAGAAATATTATTAGATGAATCTCTTAATAGTGAGGTCATAAGTAATATCTTAAATACTAAAGCTTTTATACCCCAAAAAGGAATTAAGAAAAATTTGATTACTATGGCTAAAGAAAATGCTAAAATTAGTCTAGAACAAGAAGTAACAATTATTAAAAATGATGAAAAACGTAGCGTGGGAGCTAATGAAGAATTAAGACGTCTTCTTAATTTGGATGTTCTTGACCGTATTGATGCTTTCGATAACTCTAATCTTTTTGGTTCATATTCCGTTAGTGGAATGATTGTGTTTGTTGCAGGTAAACCTTGCCGCAAAGAATATCGCAAGTATAAAGTAAGTGTTGATAAAAACGATGACTATAATACAATGAAAGAAGTAATATATCGCAGGTACTACCGGGCATTAGTAGATAAAACAGAGCTACCAGATCTAATCATCGTCGATGGCGGAGAAAATCAAATTAGAGCTTGTAAAGAAATACTCGATGCTTTAAAGTTAAATATTAAAGTTTGTGGTTTAAAAAAAGATGATCACCACCGAACCAATGAGTTAATCGATGGCGATACTTTAGATACAATTTCTATTCCTAGGGATAGTGATATATTCCATTACTTAACGCGAATCCAAGATGAAGTCCATAGATTCACTATCACGTACCACAAGCAGCTCCGCGATAAGGGAAGTATTGCTAGCGTTCTTGATAATATTGATGGAATAGGGAAAGTTCGTAAGAAAGAATTAATCAAAAAATATGGTAGTATCAAAAAAATGGGAGAAGCATCGATTGCTGAACTAAGTGAAATAATACCCGAAAATGTTGCAAATAATTTACATAAATACTTAGAAGAAAGGAAATTAAGCAAGTAATGAAGTTAATTAGTTTAGAAAAAGATCCTAATATAAAGATATCTAAGGATATTATCTACTATTTAAATCCAGATTACATTTTCTTACCAGGTGAAAATATCCACGTAAAGCAAGATGAAATCGTCTATAAAAATATGTGCGCTGCAGGTAATTACTAATTCTTGGCAAGATTGTTTAGTAATAAAAAATGACTTTCGGGAAGTAGAAAAAAAAGAAAAAAGAACGAAAAAGAAAGTAACTATTAAAAATATTTTAAGCTCTTTAGAAAGAGAGGATCAAGTACTTTTAGAAAAGTTTAAAAGCCAAACTAAATTTGATAATATCATTATAACTGCTTTAAATGATGAACCATACGTTTACAATAATATATTTATTTTAAAAGAAAATATTTCTGAATTATTAGAATTACTTGATGAATTAAGTTTTATTTATAAATCAGATAAAAATTATTTAGTAGTAAAAAATGTCGATACATTAATTATCAATGAATGCTTAAATGTAATTGGAACATATCCCAATATTAATTTAACTTTAGTAAATGATGAATATTTATTAGAAAGAAAAGAATTTATCGAAAACAAATTACAAGTTAATGGTAATACTTTATATTTAACTACTGTGGAATTGTTGAATTTAAATAATTATTTACAAGATAAAGATAATACTACACTTTTACTTACACTAACTAATAATATAATTGGTGAAAGCAAAATAATAAGAGTTAAAAAATATACTTTGTTAAGTGATATTTTAGATAATTACTTTAAGATAAATACGGATAATTATCAAGTGATTGCCAATGGTTTAATGCAAGGTTATGAAATAACTAGTTTAACTAATTTTATAATTACTGATGATATATTTGCAATAAATATTATTAATTTGCCATCACAAGCAGAGCCGAAATGTATAAATTGTGGTAAGTGTATCGATATTTGCCCAAGTGGTGTCAATCCCTTATCTGGCAAAAAAATTGCTAAATGTCTTGATTGCGGTCTTTGTTCTTATATTTGCCCGGGATTCGTCAATTTAAAAGAAAAACTAAAGGAGTATAAAAAATGAATGGTAAAGTATTTTTACACAACAAAGAAAATATAGCTAAAATAATCAAAAGATATTTAATTTGTCTTATTCCTTTAGTTTTATATGGGCTTTATAAAAATGGCTTTTTATTATATAGCAGAGATTTAATTTCTTTATTCGAAGCATTTAAAATAATTATTCTTTTACTTGTTAGTATTGGTATTTATTTCCTAGTAGATAAACTAATATTTCATCAAAAAGAAATATGGACTTTTGATTTATTATATTTGCTAATTATCCCTCTTTTTATGCCTCCGAATATTAATATTGGCATTTATACAATTGGTTTATTTGTTAGTTTTATACTAGCCAATTTAATCGAAAAGAAATTCAAATTTAACAAAATGGCTTTTTGTAAGTTAATCATCATTTTATTAGTAGTAATATTTAGTAATTATTCTTATGCTAATGCAGGAGAAAATTTAAATATTTATTCTCTAAATTTGTGGGATAATCTGTGGGGGAGAAATATCGGCGGTATTGCTTCAACTAATATCATTTTAGGTTTATTAATCTTTTTAGTTTTTTGTATAACTAATAATTATAAAACGATCGTTGCTACTAGTTCTCTTGTAACATTTATTGTTATATCTTTGTGTCTTAACAGTTTTGATATTACTGTTTTAACTAGTAGTAGTGCAATTTTAGCTATTATTTTACTAAGCATTGATTCCTTTAGCACACCCCACACCAAGAAAGGTATGCTTATCTACGGAATACTAGCAGGTTTAATTACGGCTTTACTTACGAAATTTGTAAATTTAGATGAAGGGGTATTTATTAGCACATTATTTTTAAGTTTTTTTGCCTCAACACTTGATAAAATCCTCGAAAAATGGTAAAATAATGACGATTTTTATAAAAAACACAAACAAATATTAGAAAAAACAGTGAATACTAGCAAAAATATAGGTAGAGGGGAAGATATGGCATACATTAAAGATGAAGAAATTAATGCTATCCGTGAGGGAGCAGATATAGTTGATATTATTTCAGGATATTTATCTTTAAAACAACGTGGCAAAAACTTTTTAGCGGTTTGTCCTTTTCACGATGACCATTCACCAAGTTTAGTAGTATCAAGAGAACGCCAGATGTTTAATTGTTTTACCTGCCGAACTGGTGGTAATGTTTTTACCTTTATTATGAAATATGAAAATGTCAGTTTTGTTGAAGCAGTAAAAATAGTTGCTGATAAAATCGGTTATAACTTAAATATAGCTAATTTATCTGATTTTTCTACCACTAATAAGGAAGACTATGAAATAATGGAGTTTTCTAAGAAATTCTACTTAAACAATATATTTACCGAAAAAGGTATAAGTGCTCGTAAGTATCTAGAAGAACGGGGCATTGATGAATCTATTATTAAAGAATTTAATATTGGTCTATCATTAGATAGCAAAGATACATTATATAAATTATTAAATAGCAAAAAATATAACATCGATAAAGCTAGCGATTTGGGGCTCATTAATAAAGTTGGATTAGATATTTATGATGTATTTTCTAACCGGATAATGATTCCCATTGAAAATTTAAAAGGCCAGGTTGTAGGATTTACCGGTCGTATATTTAATGGTGAAAAAGATACTGCCAAATATATGAATACTAAAGAAACTGAAATATTTAAAAAAGGGCAGATCTTATTTAATTATCACAATGCTCGTAATAGTATCAGAGAAGAAAAATGTGTAATCGTCGTTGAAGGAAATATGGATGCTATAAAGCTTAGTGCCAGTGGTATTAAAAATGTTGTTGCTCTAATGGGTGTTGCCTTATCTAAAGAACAAATTGATGTTTTAAGAAAACTGAAAGTTCCTATAATCCTAATGCTAGATAATGATTCAGCAGGGTTGGAAGCTACTGTAAAAAATGGCGATGAATTGCAAAAATACGATGTCGATTTAAGAGTAGTAAGATTAACAGATGCAAAAGACCCCGATGAATATATTCGTATCAAAGGAGTAGATGCTTTAAAAGATAATATTAAACACGCTTTAAAATATATCGATTTTAAACTAGAATATCTAAAAAATAATAAGAATTTAAATAATATGGAAGATCTAATTATTTATGTAAAAGAAGTAATTTCTAGTTTAAATAACGAAGATGACTTGACAAAAGAGCTAGTTATATCTAAAATAAGCAAGGATTATGAAATTGATGCCGAGATACTAAAGCAAGAATTAAATAATAAAATAGTGCAAGATGCAAAAAAGGAAACACCTAAAAAAGAAGTTACAAAACCCAAAATAAGTAAGTATCAAAACGCGGTAAGTAAAATTTTATATTCGATGATGTGTGATCCAACTTATATAACTGTTTATAAGAATCGCTTAGGGTATTTTAAAGAAAAAAAAGAAAGAATGTTAGCTAGTGAAATAGTTTATTACAATACTGTTCATAATAATATTAATATTGCAGATTTTTTGACATATATGATGCCTCAAGAAGAGTTGTTTGCATTTATTAATGAAATAATTAGTGAAAACAATAATACAATAGTTTCGCTTGATGAATTCAATAGTTGTGTAGATGTTGTGTTAAAGATCTTAAAAAAAGATGAGATAGTTGAACTTAAAGAAAAAATCAAGCAAGAGTTGGATGTTAATAAAAAACTTGAGTTAATTGCGAAACTTACGGAATTAAAAAAGGAAGTGTGAAATAATGAACGAAATTAAAACATTAGAAGAAAGAGAAAATAGCTTAATAGTTAAAGGAAAAGAAAAAGGCTTTATTACCTATGAAGAATTAGCAGAAGAATTAAAAGGATTAGAAATAGATTCAGATGCCTTAGATAATTTGTATAATAAATTGGTTGACAATAAAATCCAAGTTGTTGCTGAAGCTGATGTTGATTCAAGTAGTGGAGAAGCTAAACTTAAACCAAAAGAAGAAACAGA
This sequence comes from uncultured Bacilli bacterium, assembly GCA_944332675.1. Taxonomy (GTDB): domain Bacteria; phylum Bacillota_I; class Bacilli_A; order RF39; family UBA660; genus Onthocola_B. The sequence continues at coordinate 26,367 of CALVKJ010000001.1, read as the reverse complement.
AGAAATAATATTAAATGATGAAGATATCACCAAAGATATTAATATCAATGACCCAGTTAGAATGTATTTAAAAGAAATTGGTCGCATATCTTTGCTTTCTAGTACCGAAGAAATGGAAATTTCGCAAAGAGTTGCTGCTGGTGATGAAGAAGCTAAAAGAATTCTAGCAGAATCTAACCTTCGTTTAGTAGTAAGTATTGCTAAAAGATATGTCGGTCGTGGTCTATTATTCCTTGATTTAATTCAAGAAGGAAATATTGGCCTTATGAAAGCCGTTGAAAAGTTTGACTATGACAAAGGTTATAAATTCTCAACTTATGCTACCTGGTGGATTCGCCAAGCGATAACTAGAGCCCTAGCTGATCAAGCTAGAACTATTCGTGTTCCTGTTCATATGGTTGAAACAATCAATAAGATGTCGAGAGTTCAAAGACAACTTACGCTTGAACTAAATCGTGAACCTAGCGAAGAAGAAATTGCTAAAAAAATGGGAGTTGGAATTGAGAAAGTTAGAGAAGTACTAAAAATTAGTCAAGAACCAGTTTCTCTAGAAACTCCAATTGGGGAAGAAGAAGACTCTCATCTAGGTGATTTTCTAAAAGACGAATCAAGTCTTTCACCAGAAGAATATACAGAAAACGAAATTTTAAAAGAAGAAATAAAAGAAGTACTTATGTCGCTTCAAGCAAGGGAACAAGAAGTACTTGAACTTAGATTTGGTCTTATCGATGGAACTTGCCATACTCTCGAAGAAGTTGGTAAGAAGTTTAATGTAACTCGAGAAAGAATAAGACAAATTGAAGCTAAAGCTTTAAGAAAACTAAGACATCCATCAAGAGCTAAAAAACTAAGGGACTTCCTAGAAGAATAATGCTAAGTAAAAGATTAAAATCTATTGCTGATTTAGTGCCAAATAATGCAAGGGTAATCGATATTGGAACAGATCACGCTTATTTACCAATTTATTTATATGAAAATAATGTAACTAAGAATATTACAGCTAGTGATATTTCTTCTAAAGTTTTAAAATCTAGCTTGGATAATCTAAAAAAGCATAATTTAGATGATAAAATTACTCTAGTATTATCGGATGGACTAAAAAACATCAAAGAAAATTTTGATGTAGCTATTATTGCAGGTATGGGAACACATACTATAAAAAAAATACTAAGCGCTTCCCAAATCCCTGATACTTTAATAATCCAAAGTAATAATGACCACTATGAGTTACGTTCATTTTTAAACACTTTAGGTTATAAAATAGCTAAAGAAATTGTAATTGAAGACAAATTACATTATTACATTATAATTAAATTTCAAAAGGGTAGGGAATTATTATCCCAAGAAGAACTCCTTTTTGGTAAAAGCAATAATATAAATTATTATAGTTATTTACTTGATAAATACCAAAAAATATATAAAAAATCTCAAGATAAAAAACACCTAGAATATATCAATATTCTAAGTAAACTTATTGAAAAAATACCGGAGTAGATCCTGACTGAATCATTGTTGGTTCAGTCTTTTCTTTTGAATTAACTTCCACAGTAGTTTTATTATTAGTAGAATTTATATTATTACTAGGTTTATTAAATTCTTTTAAAACGCTCATAACTTTTTTGGCATTTTGTATCATTGGTTTAGCTTGTTGATATAAGGGTATTACTTGATTAGCAATAGATAATCCTCGCGATATACCTCCAAGAACTTTAGTTAAAGATAAACCACTACCAACAACATTAGTTCCAAACATAAAGCACCACCTATTTAATTATATGTAACATTTTTTTAAAATAAACTATAAAAAATTACATTTTTCGTTATCTTCGACATAGTCTGACAAATTATTTAATTATTATGTGCTAGGATACCTCCTCAAGAAGGGAGGTGATATTCTTGCCAACAACAGTAATTAGTGATAAGCCTAAATTTCTTACAGGTTCTGATGATCGTGTTTTTAAAACTTTAGTTAATAGCGGTGAAAAAGGAAAAATTATACTGGAAGCCATATTAAAAACAATTTTTGAAGAAGCAGTAGAAGTAATTGAATTCTTATCAGTAGAGCAACCTTTAGAAAAAGTAATTGACAGAAAGAAAGTATTAGATTGTTTAGTAAAAGTGAGTGATAAATATGTAAACGTTGAGATAAATCTAAATGATTATGATATTGCTAAAGCTGTTAGAAATTTTGCGTTTTTATGTAGTTTCTATAGTCAAAACACTAGAAAAGGAGAAGCTTATGATACTGAAACTCTATGTGTTCAAGTAAATATAAATTTTGGCTATTCCCCATATAATAGAAGTGATAAAATAATGACAAAGGCATATATGCAAGATGAAGATGGCGTTATTATTGATAATTTTGCTATTTGGAATGTATTTGTAGAAAATATCAAGCGAGTATGTTACAATAGTTCTAAAGAAAGGGATAAATACCGCTATATATTAATGCTTGATGAAGATAAAGATAATTTAGAATTATTTTATCCAAGTGATGATATAGTAAGTATTTATAAAGGTGAATTAATGCGGCTTAATAGTGATGCTGATTTTGTTTGGGATATAACTCCAGAAGAAGATGCAAAAAAGTTATATAATACTAGACTTCGTTTGGCTGAGAAAGAAATTATGGCTCAAGGATTGGCTCAGGGCATTGAGCAAGGTATTGAGCAAAATAGAATAGAGATGATAAAAAACTTCTATAAAATAGGTACACCAATTGAAGATATAGCTAAAGCTAGTAATTTAAGTGTAGATGAAGTAAAGAAAATAATTGATTCTAAGTAGAAGTTTAGAGTTATAAGGGCAAATTGATTGCTCTTTTTTTATATAAAAAAGCCGTAAATAATTACAGCATTTCAGTGATTATAAAGTACCTATTTATCTTCTTTGTTCTTTTCATATTCCTCAATATATTTCTTTAAAATATAAACCATTTGAGCATTAATACTTCTTTCTTCTTGTTCACTAATTTCTTTTAATTTATCCCATAATTCCTCTGGAATTCTAATTTGACTATTAATCACGCAAGCTCGCTCCTTTGCTAACTATTAAATATGATACTAATTTGATATTAAAATATCTAGTTTTACAATAGTAACATATTAAATCTATCTTTTAATTTTTGCTTGTGCTAATATTTCATTATAGTATGGAGGCCATTATGAGGAAAATAATATTAGCCATTTTAATAATGATTGCAATTACTTTTATTGGTTTATATACGAATAATAATTTAAAGAATAAGATAATATTAAAAAATGAAAGTAGTAGCAATATTTTAACCACTAATGCCTTAACAATGATGTATGAAACAGAAATTGACAGCGGAGAATATCAAATATCTAATGGAGTAAGTTGGTCGACAGATGAATATAAATTTAACGAAGAATTATCAAAAGCAAGTGAAGAAACCAAAAATAAATATGCTAATTTTGAAGTGGAAAATAGAAGAATTGACACGGAAATAACTGAATTTTACCTAAGCAATATAAATACATATGGATTTTTTCTACCATCTCCAAATAAAAGATTGGATTTTTCAAGAAGTATATATTTTGTATATGATAATATTTTATATGCATTCTTTACAAATAAACCTTTACAAGCGGAAGAAGTTGTAGAACTTTTAAAAACATTTTAATCTAAGTAGAATATGAAAAAGAAATTAATTTTTATAAGTATATCTTCTATAATTATTATAGCGATTTTATTGATACTAGTTATTAATTATTATAAAAATACTGAAAATATAAAGGAAACTAAGGAGTTATGGAAACTATATGATGAAAGCTTGGAAGTTATAAATATGAATTTGGATATTATCGAGTTACCAGCAGAAGAAGGAATTCTTTGTGGCAATACAAAAAATGATACAAATATCTATGATAAAAGTACTATAAATAGATTAGTTTGTGCTATTAAAATATATTATTATAATTTAATAGAATATAGCCAAATGTATCACAATCATATAATAAAATATCGATATAAAAATAGAATAAGTTATGAAAACATAAAAATATTGAAAAATGAATTAGCTGAAGATATATTTTTATTCAAAAATCTAAGTACTATTTTATCACTAAATATAAGTAATAATAATGAAAAAAAAGAAGAGTTTAAGAATGAAATAAATAAAGTGTTAAAAGCAATAGATAATAGTTTTTATAGGAAAGATGACTTAACTTATGCCGAAATGCTTGAACACAAAATAACTGAAATAGAAAATGTTGCTAATTTTACAAATTGGTTAAAAGAAAATATAGTTATTTAGTAAAAGAAAATTATCAAAATAGAAAACTGAAAATTGTCTATTTTTCTTTATTAATAATAAGTGTAGTATGAGCATTTTTTTGGTATACTAATTTATAGTAAAGGAAGGTAGCAAAATGCAAGAAACATTAAATGAAGCTCCAAAATCAAATAATGTTTTAGAGTTAATAAAGACCCCATTTGTAGTTTTGTATAACATTTTAGCTTATGCTGGTGTAGGTTTTAAAGCAGCATTTTTTGATTTGTGGGTTAATTTATATAATGGTGCTAGCTACCAAGTAGATAAAACTTATCGTCATACTAAGCAACAACTAATGGAAGAAGAAGATAAAATCTATGAAATGACGAAAAGAAAGCCTAAAAAAGAAAAAGTTTATAAATATAGTGCCAAAACATTAGAAAAGTTGGAATTAGAAAAAAAAGAATTAATGCTAGACTTACAAAACGCTGGAGCAACAAGAAGCAAAGTTCCGCACGTTTATTTATATAAAGTAAGAGATGCTAGTGGAAGAATTATTACTGGAACTATGAATGGTTTAAGTAAGTTAGATATTAATTCATATCTTATAAATGAAGGATATGATATTTATAGTATTAAAACTTCACCATTTATTGATTTTGTATATAAAGATTCAAGTTTTTTAGGAAAAAAGATGTCTACTAAGGATCTAATTTTCTGGCTAACTCAATTATCAACTTATATTAAAGCTGGTTTAACTTTAAATGAATCTATAAAGGTGCTAACAACGCAAATGAAAGGTAGTAAAGCAAGAACTACAGCTTTTAAAGCTATTTCCTATGAACTAACACTAGGAGAATCTTTTTCAAGTGCTCTAGAAAAACAAGGAACAATGTTTCCTGCACTTCTTATCAATATGATTAAAGCCGCTGAAGCAAGTGGTACCTTAGTAGAAACTCTTGATGATATGTCAAATTATTATACTGAAATAAATGAAAATCATAAGCAAATGATCAGTGCTATGACTTATCCTACAATTATTAGCATTTTTGCAATTGGTGTTATCATTTTCATTTTAACTTATATTGTTCCGCAATTTACTGATATTTATGCTCAAAATGGTACAGAAATAACTGGTATAACTAAAATTGTAGTTGATGCTAGTGCTTTCCTCCAAAGTCAGTATCTCTTAATTATTGGAATCACTCTAGGAACCATAATAACTATTGTTGTACTTTATAAAACTGTTAAAGCATTTAAAACAACTTTACAAATATTTTTGATGCACATTCCTGTTATTAAAAATATTATTATATATAACGAACTTACTATATTTTCTAAAACATTTGCATCGCTTTTACGTAATAACGTTTTTATTACTGATAGTATGGATATTTTAAGTAGAATAACTAATAATGAAGTATATCGTGCTATTCTTTATCGTACAATTAACAATATTATCAAAGGTGAAAAAATATCTGAAGCATTTAAAGATCACTGGGCAATACCAGATGTTGCTTATTATATGATTGTTACTGGAGAATCAACCGGAGATCTAGCTAATATGATGCAAAAGGTAAGTGAATATTATCAATTATTGCATAAAAACATTATCAATAACTTAAAATCATTTATCGAACCAATTATGATTTCTTTCTTAGCAATTATTGTTGGTATAATTATTGTAGCAGTTATTGGCCCAATGTTTAGTATGTATAACCAAATTTCATAGAGTAGGGGATTTTATGGCAGTATTAATATTTTTCATCGGAGCTATTTTGGGTTCTTTTTACTTAGTTGTTGGCACAAGACTTCCTAAAGGTGAAGATGTCTTATTTTCCAGAAGCAAGTGTGATTCTTGTGGCAAACCCTTAAAATGGTATAATTTAATACCTATTTTTTCTTATGTCTTCCAAAGCGGAAAATGTACATTTTGTCATAAAAAAATTGCTGGTGAACATATCATTGTTGAAATAGCTACTGGCCTTTTATTTGTCTTTACTTACTATTATTTACCAGCTGGTTATTATTTTTATGTGGGCCTAATTATTAGTTCTTTACTTATAATTATCTTTGTAAGTGATTTTAAATATATGATTATTTTAGATTCACCATTAATTATTTCTGGCATTCTAGTAATTATTTTAAAATTGATTTTCTATGGCTTTAAACCCACTTTAATAAGTATTGCATCAGGTATCGCTTTATTTTGTGTAATGCTTTTGCTTTTCCAACTGGGTAAATTTTTATTTAAAAAAGAAGCTTTAGGGGGAGGAGATATAAAACTAGCATTTATAATGGGGTTAATACTTGATTTCAAGTTAGGTCTTACTGCTATAATACTATCAACTTTTGTTGCCTTACCTTATGCTTTAGCATCTTTAGAAATTAAAAAAAATAATGAATTTCCGTATGGTCCTTTCCTAGCGGGTTCATTATTTATTGTCTTTTATCATTATGATAAATTCTTGTTGCTTTTAGATTTTCTTTTCAATTTCTAGATTAAGTAAACAAGTATACCTGCAACAACACTACCGATCATTAAAAGTAACATAATCCAAGCTGCAATCTTTTGCGCTTTTTTATTCATAACTAATCACTCCTTAAATATATAACAATAATTTATCATATTTTTATTAATTTTTCAATATACTTAAGTGGTGATAATATGTGGACAAGCTTAAATAAGAAGATTTATCTATTTTTAGGAATCATTTTTGCTATAGGTTCAGTTTTAGGGATAATTTTCTTAATTTATTTAGATGAAGCAAGTAAAGATATTATCTTTTTAAATATTAATGAGTGGATCCAAAGAATTAAAGGAGCTAATATCAATAATATAATTCCCCACGTACTTATTCTTTCCTCATTATTTTTATTAAGTCTTTTTATTATTGGTATTCCATTAGTTTTATTTTTTGTTTTCTATAATGGCTTTAGCATTGGCTTTACTTTGATGTCTTTAATAGAAATATTTGGCATAAAAGGCTTACTATACGGTATTATTTATATAATTATTACAAAAGGAATATATTTGTTCTTTTTAATAATTATTGTTGTATCACTCTTAAAAATAAGTCTAATAATGTTAAAAAGACTCTTTAATAAGGAAAAAATAAATAAGGAGAATCTAAATTTATTAATTAAAAGAATCCTTATTTGTATTGCTATTATCTTTATAAGTGATATTATTTTATATTTTGGAGCTTCTCATCTCATTACCATCTTTAATTTTTTACTAAATTAAGGTATACTTAGTATGTGATGTGTTATGGAAAAAGTTATTGTTGGTATAAGTGGTGGAGTAGATTCTGCAGTTGCAGCCTTGCTTCTTAAAAAAGAAGGCTATGAAGTCGAAGGCTTATTTATGCGCAATTGGGATTCGACGATTAACGGTGATGTCCTAGGGAACCCTAATAGTTTAATGGATATTTGTCCGCAAGAACAAGACTATAATGATGCTTTAGAATTATGTAAAGAATTAGGAATAAAACTTCATCGCGTCGATTTTGTTAAAGAATACTGGGATTATGTTTTTACTTACTTTTTAGAAGAACTAAAAAAGGGTAGAACACCTAATCCGGATTTATTATGCAATAAATTTATTAAATTTGATTTATTTATCAAAGAAGCTAAAAAACTTGGGGCAGATTATGTTGCTACTGGTCATTACGCTCGTATTAAGGATGGAAAACTACTTCGGGCAGTTGATCTAAATAAAGATCAAACCTACTTTTTAGCGGATGTACCTCCGCAAAATTTCCGTAATGTATTATTCCCAATCGGAGATTATACTAAACCCGAAATAAGAAAGATTGCTTTAGATAACAATTTAAATGTTGCTCACAAAAAAGATTCAACTGGTATTTGTTTTATCGGTGAACGTAATTATCAAAAGTTTATTGAAAACTATTTAAAACCTAATCCTGGTCCAATTGTTGATGTCGAAACTAAAGAAGTAATTGGTACTCATACTGGTTTAATGAATTATACTATCGGTCAAAGAAGAAATGTCGGCATCAGTGGTAATGAACAAAGGCATTATGTTTGTGGTAAAAGTGTTAAGGATAATATATTGTATGTAGCTTTTGGGGAAGATAACAAATATTTAATGTCTGATGAATGTGAAATTGAAAATGTTAATTTTATCTCCGGTCTAAGACCCACTTTCTGTACTGCTAAATTTCGTTATCGCGATACTGATCACGCCGTAGAATTAGTCTATTTAGAAAATGGTAATATAGTTGTAAAATATCCTGGACTTGCTAAAGCGGTTACACCAGGTCAAGCTTGTGTTTTATACTTGGGAGAAGAATGTTTAGGTTGTGGTTTCATTAAAAGTGTCCGACTAGAAAATACTAATTTGTGGTATTTACAAAACTAGTCTTGATTTTAAGTGTTAAGTTATGTATAATTAATGTGTAAATAAAGAAGGTTGTGAATTATGGATAGATTAAATGAATTATTACAAGAACTTGGATTATCAAAAGTAAAGTTAGCTAAATATTTAGGAGTAAGCCGCCAAATGGTTTATAATTATTTAGTTTTAGATAGCTTAGATAAATGGCCTAAAGAAAAGAAAGTATTATTATTGCAACTTCTAGACATTAAGGATGGTTCTGAAGCATCAATCAAAAAGATTGTCGTTGATACTGAATATTTAATGGGAGTAGAAAAACGCTTGAATTCAGCTATAAAATCTACTGGTTCACTAGATTCTTGTATTGACTTTAGTGGCCTTTCAAAAGAAAATAAAACTTTACTTAATGATTTTATCTTTTTGTTAAAAGAAAAATTAGAAGATGATGATCCATCGGAAAGCGCTAGTATAAAGTATATGTATTATATGCTTCAATCAATGGATAACATTCCCGAAATAAAATATATTTTAGGATATATGGCTAAATCAAACGGCTTTATAAAGCCTGATGAATTTGCTTTTGATGAAGATCGCCAATTCATTTTTGAAGGAATACTTTATTCAGCTTTAACCCTTTATAACAATGGTGGAGCAAGTAAGAGTAAGTTAGCAGAAAGCCATAAGCGTTTTATTCAAGAAATAGAACAAAAAAATGAAGAAAAATTAAGCAGAACTCAACAACTTAATACCGTTAAAATACAAGCTTTGCGAGAACTCGGTTATAGTGATATAAACGCTAGTAATGCTGGAGAAGTATTTGAAAAAATCGCTGAAATTCAATCAAGAAAAGTTTAAGAAAGGTAAAAAGTAGTATGAAGAAAAAAAGTAGTGATACTAAAAAAACATTAAATAAGAAAAATATAATTTTGGGATTAATAGTTCTTTTAATAATAGTCCTTATAATAGTCTTAATATTGATATTTAAAGGTAGATCATTAGATGCTGATAGCGAACTAGTTACTGAGTTATATACTTATTTAGGTAATAACGATTTAGAAGTATGTAGTGGTCTTGCAACATATGCTGAAGATGAAATAACTTTTGATGATATTGAAAATAGTATGCGTATTTGCAGTGCCTATAGTTTACTAGAACTTGATGATTCCTCAATGTTAAAGGTCGATAAAGCACAAAAAAATAACACTTGTAGTGTCGGAGAAAACATAACATTTGCAACTGATAACTATGAAGATGATGTATGTACCCTAACTAAAGTATCTAGCGATGAAATTAATTCTAAATATAAAGAAATGTATGGAAAAGATATAGAATCATACGATCCTTTCCAATATAATGAAACTACTATTTGTTATTATGAAGATGGCTTTTATTATTGTGGCCTTGCTGAAGAATATACCGCTACATTTGGTGGAGAACCTCATACTTTTAGAACAATTAGAAATGTTACTCAAAGCGATGATGAAATAATTATTTACGATTATTTCTTAAAAGTAGTTAATAATGAGTGCTACACTTCATATGTTGATTCAACTTTAAATGATACTTGTAGCGAAAAATACGATGCTGATGCCAAAATGGATTATAGTTTTTTAAAGAAGTATGGAACACTATATAAACATACTTATCAAAAATCCGGAGATTCTTATTACTGGGTAAGTAGTGAACCAGCCTAATTAACTAATGCTAAAACATTAGTTTTTTAATGACTTATTATAACATTAATGGTATAATGAATATAAGAATTAAAGAGGTAGCGTAATGAAGAAAAAAATGTTGTATGGATATAATTTACAATCTATTGAAAAAGAAGATAATAATCTGATTGATCCTAAAAATTATAATACTGATGAAGAAGTAACTGAAGAATTTTATGACATTTTAGGTGATGAAAATAAAAAGAGAAAGAAAAAAAAGAAGAAAAAGAATCATTTATTTACTGTATTGATTGTTATTCTCATTGTCTTTGGTGTCGGTGGCTTAGGGTTTTTAGCTTATGTTAAAGTTTTTTTCACAGCAGAAAAATTTTTGGATGATAGTGTTAAAGATTTTAGTACCGCGATAAACGAAATATTTGCAGCAAATAATGAAGGAACAACAATTGATATTAATGAACCATATCAAATGGTAGGAAGCCTAAATTTTACATCGAATGTTGCTGAGTATGAAGAATTTACAAATTTAGATTTTACTTTTGATACATACTTAGATATTAATAATGAAACTGCTTATTATGATATAGCCATTTTAAATGGCGAAAATAGTATATATACAGAAGAAATATACTATAACAAAGACATCGCTTATTTAAATATTCCTAATATATTTTCAAGTGTTTTAACCACAACAATTGATGAACCTATTTTTGATGAGGATGACTATTTAACATTTGATATTGATGAATACGGTAGTATTATAACTAACTGTTTTAGTTATGTTATCGATACTTTAAAATTATCCGAAATGTCTACTATTAATAAAGGCCTTACTAATATCTATCAATATGAAATTAACGAAGAAAACCGCGGAATAATTACTGATAAATTAATGGAATTATTTGTTAATGATAATTTACTTAATAAATTTTTATCACAAATTATGGGAGATAATTGGCAAGATAATATCGAAGATATAGCTCCGATGACAATCTCTTTTGAAGTAAATGTTTTTACTAAAAAAATTGTGGGCTTTACTTGGGATACAACAGTTACAACTTACACTGGTAGCTGGATTAATGATAATAAATTTAGAATAAGTGATACTACTGGAGATTATACCGATATCGATATGTATGAAGATAGCTTTAGTATTACATCGATAGTAGATAATAAAGAGTATTGGCAAATATCTGGTACATATTCTGAAAATACAGCTGAGTTGAATTTTATAACTCCTTCATTTACATTAAAAATTACTAGTACTTTAGAAAGTGATGACAAAGCTACATTAAATGTTAAATTTGACTACGATACAATTGTTGTCGATTTGGTTATGACTAATATAACTAGTACTAATAATATAAATTCTACTGGTAATATTACACTTGATATTTCTGGTACAACAATAGGCATCGATTTTACTTATGATATTAATGCTTCTGTAGAAGTGCCAATAAAGATATATGATAATTGTACTTCTGCTAGTGATTTAACTGAAGATGATTATAATGAAATTGCTGAAAATATCAATGGATTTATCAATAGTCTTCCGGAAAATCCCATAATTGATTTAATTTCTTTATTTTTAATTAATGATGAAGATTATTTTTACTCTGAAACTTATGTTGGAGGAGATATTTTCCCTGAGAGTACAGTATAATAAAATAGAATAGGGTAGTGATTAAAATGAATAGTGAAATATTAATAATAATTCCGGCATATAATCCGCCGATAGAACTTTTTGAGGCATTACTTGCTAAACTTGATGGAGCTTTTAAAAACGTATTAATTGTTAATGATGGTTCAGATGAAGAATATAACAAATTCTTTAAGAAGCTAGAGAAAAAGTATCACGTATTAAAGCACGAATATAATTTGGGTAAAGGTAAAGCTATTAAAACTGCGTATAGCTTTGCAATTGACAATTATCCTGATGTTTCTGCTTATGTTGTAATCGATTGTGATAACCAACACGATGTTGAAGATATGATTAATTGTTGTCAAAAAGCTATGGAACATCCCGATAGTCTTATAATTGGAGTTAGGGACTTTTCTTTAGCTAATGTACCTTTCAAAAGTAAATTTGGCAACATTATCACCCGTAATATTTTCAAATGGCTATTTAATTACAGTATAAGTGATACCCAAACAGGATTACGAGCAGTAAGTCCTAATTTAGCCAAAAAACTCTTAGAAGTTTCCGGAGATCGTTATAATTATGAATTAAAATGTCTTATGGCTTGCTGTGAAAACAACATTCCCATAATTGAAGTACCTATTAAAACAATTTATATTGAAAATAATAAAGAATCTCGTTTTAACCCAGTTAAAGATTCCCTAATTATTTATAAAGAATTTGTAAATTACTATTTTAAGCTATTTATTCCTTATTTGATAAGTTTAATTGCTTTCTTAGCTATATTTTACTTGCTTAACTCAAATGATGATTTAAAAGCCTTAATATTAGCTAATTCTCTAGCAGGAATAATAAATATTATTGCCAATATTTTAATGAATTATAAAAATATCTATTATCATAATAATATTAGTAATAACTTGGTATATGTTTTAAAAAAGATTCTAAAATACTTTATTGCAGGTTTCTTCATTTATATAAGTTATAATTTACTTGATATGAATTTATTAATAAGTAAAGTATTAATTGATATAATTTTAACCATCATAATTTATATAATATTTAGAAATGTAGGTTTTAATGGTGAAAAAAAGAACTAATATATTCCTCATAGTTTTATTAGCATTATTATTGATACTTGAAATAATATTAGTAAAAAACAATTATTTTGCTACGATAGATGATTTTATCTATCACCATATAAGTAAATTAATTAACCCTGTAAATACTGCTATATTTAAATTTTTTTCCTTTTTTGGCTCAGAAATATTTATTATTCTATTTTGCTTGCTAATATTGCTATTTTCCAGAAAAAAGAGTAGAGGAGTAGGGTTTGTCTTCATTTTACTATTATCAGTACTCTTTAATCAAGGTTTGAAATTAATTATTGCTAGAGATCGCCCTACAATTAATCAGCTAGTAAGTGAATCAAATTATAGTTTTCCTAGCGGACACACAATGCTTATAACTGTAATAGTTGCTCTTTTTATCTTTTATTTATGGCAAGAGAAGAAGGGGAGTAAAGTAAAAAAAATAATACTTACAAGCATTCTACTTTTATTTGCCCTATTAGTAATGCTCAGCAGAATCTATCTTGGTGTTCACTACTTCAGTGATATCCTCGGAGGAATTACCGCCTCTTTATTGTTACTTTCTATTGTATATTACTACTACACTTTTAAGTATAAAGCCCCCTACTTCCCTAAAAACAAGGAATAGGGGATAATTACCTTATTAATATATAAATATAAAGATTACGCGCGTATTATAACCTTATTTATATTTATAATAAGGTTATATATAAAAATTCATTAAATTAAAAATAATTTAAATTTAATTTTAATTAAAAATTTATTTTCAGTTAAAATTCAGTTTATTTTTGCTAATTCGCAAAAGACATCAATAAACATATGATCAATAATCAGAAGTAAACAGAATAAAATATTAAAATGAGATAATTTCTAGGAATTATAAGCTTTTCAGCATTTATAAATAATATATATTATGTTAACTTAATTCTGAAAATGAAAACTGAACAACAAGTTATTTTATCCGTTCCTTATTCATTATATATTGAATTTTATCAATATCTGTAAAAAATAAATTAATCCCTCTTTTTTTCAATTCCATTAATTTATTAAAATTGCATTTTCTTTATTGGCAATCCTCTTAATGATAATTGTATTACATTTACCATACTTATATATTTTACTTTTTCTTATCTTTTTATACTTCTCTACTCTACTACTTATCAAAAAAGAGTATCAAAAGATACTCTAAATTTACCTGTAGAATAATTTATTACTCGCAACCATCTACAAGCGAGAACATCTACTTAATTATTATATGAAGTTTCCTTCAGTTAATACAAGGCTAGTATACCACAAACAACTGACATTGTGAATATTTAACACCAAATATTAAAGTAATAAAATATTTAAAAGTACTAGTACTATTCCACTAGCAAGGCCCAAATATAAGGCTTTGTTTTCTTTATATTTTAAAGATTCAGGCAATAACTCTTGAATTGATAATGTAATCATTAATCCTGCAACTATAATTAGAATTATACTAATCATCATTTCAGATATATAATTTTTCAAGAAAATAAAAGCAAGTATTGCTCCAAGTGGTTCAGCCATTCCTGAAATAAAAGCATTTCTAAAAGCTAATTTTTTATTTCCTGTTGAATAATATATTGGCACAGCAATACTTATACCTTCTGGTATATTATGAAGCATTATAGCTATTGCTAATTTAATACCTAAGGATAAATCCTGATAACTACTTAAAAATGTCGCAATTCCTTCTGGCAAGTTATGAAATATTAACACAATCATATTAAGAATACCTAAACGATATAAATCAGTTTTTTTAGTTTCTCTTTTTATAAGCATACTTAATATTGTAATAAAGATATAACTAATCAAAAAAGCAACAACTAGTAATATAATCGATTTAGACATCCCATAAACGCTAAAATATTGAAAAAATGACTCAGGTATAAGATCAAATACACTAATACCGATCATTATGGCAATTGAAAATGCTAGACAAAATGTTATAAATTTATTGTATTTACTTTCATCTATTTTAAAAAATATTAATAATGCCCCGATTAGAGTAGAAAGACCAGCAATGGTTGATACTAAGAGTGGTATTAGTGCATTATTCATTTTTATCCCCTACTCTAGTATATTTATTTAAAATTTATTTTATAACTAAAGAAAAACCAATTATTTGATTAAAACAATTGGCCTCTTGCGACTTAAACTAATCGTTGGAACTATTAAACTAATAAATATAACTACAATAATAATTCCTATTAAATAAATTACAGTATTTCCATTAAATAACATAAGCCTAACAAATATACCCATTTCACTACTTAAGAATGTATTCATTAGTATTATACCAGCAATAGAAAGTATGGTAGCTAAAACTAGTGTAATTATGCCAATTAATAAACTTTCTAAGAAAAAGACTCTTACAACATCACTTGTCTTAGCACCAATTGCTCGAAGTATTCCAATTTTCTTCTTATTTTGCTTAGTACTGCTACTTATAAATAGTGATAAAAGTATTACTGCAAAGACTAAAAAGAAAGCTACAATATACCAAATTATCTTATTGATACTATTTACTACACCAGTTATATCATTTATTTTATCGTCATAGTCAGTATAAAGGGAATAAGAATACTCATTATTAGAAAAATCATCTAATATTTCTTTAACTTTATCAGGATTATCTTCATTAATCTCTACTTTCCATACAACATAATTATCTATCATATATTCTGCAAAATCCACTTTATTTATATAACCATTGTCATATTCCCAATGTATTCCTTTTATAGTTAATGGATAAGTTTTTGTTTCGTTATTACTAGGATTAGTAAGAGATACTTCTATATTACTGCCAATTACGTTATTTTCATTTATGAAATCCTTATAATAATTATAAATAAATTCATCGGTAACTATGAAATCAACTGGATAAGAATCAACTAAATCATATAATCCTTGATCCATATCCGGATAAAATTTTTCTAAAGTATTCATTCCAATAACTATTTCTCCCGAGTTTAACGTCATATTTTCTACAAAAGAATTACCATCGTAAATATTACCATTAATAATTTCATCAATTATAGAAATATTATAAATATTATAAAATTCTTTATCTTGGAATTTTACAACAAAACTATAATAATCTATCTCTAAATTTCTATTTTCTCTTAATTCAGTTACATCGAAAAAGTTTTCGTTTACAATAATTGTAGAAAAGTTATCTTCGGCATAGGCTTTAAATTCGTTATAAAGTGGTGTTGGCTCTCTTCGCATTTTATTGTAATCTTCCGTCTTCAAACTAGTAAACTTATCTATACTATCATCTAATAGAATTCCACTTATTTTAAATTGTGTACAATAATTTATATATATATCTTGACCTATTAAGTCATCAATGCTTTCTATATTCTTTTTATCGGCCATTACATAGCCATAAACTTCACTATATACCGGAGCATAATAACTATTATTTAATATAAAATCTGCTAGAATTTCAGAAATAATTATCTCGTTTGGACCTGTTGGAATACTACCAATTATATTTAAATCATTTAACTCATCGATATTTTTAGTCAAAACATTAGTAGATGATGATTCATTAAATAAAGTATAGTAATAAGCATTATCTCTATTTTCCGATTCGATGTCTAAAGCTGCCAATCCTAAACTCGCAACAAAATCACCAGCACTTATTCTACCAATAGCTTGTGTATTATCATATTTACTCGTTATTTCATCAATCTCACCAGAAGATAATATAGCCAAATTTCTATTATTACTTAAAATATCCATATTATAATTATTATCGTGTTCCATCGCCTCGACGTGTACTCTATTCATATCTATATCTACTAGGTTAAAAGAAAATGCTAAAAGAGCAAATGCAACACTAGTAATTAATGATGTTAATACTAATCTAAACTTTTTGCGTTTGATAAATCCAAAAGCAAGTTTTAGTGATTTAGCAATACTTATGTGTCTTGGATTAATACTAACGCTTTTATTATCATCAAATATTGATGTCTTAACAGTGTTTTCGGTAATACTCCCATCAACTAATTTAATAATGCCATCACCATATTTAACTGATGCTTCTGTATCGTGTGATACAACTATTACCAAATGGTTATAAGAAAGATTTTTTAATATTTTAAATATCGCCTCACTATTTTCACTATCTAAATTACCTGTTGGTTCATCTGCAAGAATTATGCTAGGCTTTTTTACTATTGCTCTTGCTATAGCAACTCTTTGTTTTTCTCCTCCGGATAACTCATTTATCTTTCTTGCTTTTAAATCATTAATACCTAAACTAGTTAATAATTCATCGATATTAGCAGTTTTATCTCTAATTAAATCTAAAGCTAGTTCAACATTTTCATATACATTTAATTCATCAATTAAGTCAAACTCTTGAAATACAAAACCAATTTCTTTACTACGATAAGTAGTTTTATCTATTTCTCTAAATTTATTGATATTCTTACCATTTATAACTACTTCACCACTAGTTGAATCTTCTAGTAAACCCAATATATTTAATAAAGTAGATTTACCAGAACCACTCTTACCATTAATGAAAAACAAACCAACATCAGGAAATTTAATAGAAACATCTCTTAAAGCTATTGTTTCTTTTCCTTTCTTTTCTTTATAAACTTTACTAATATTTTTAACTTCAATCATTAATCATACACCCTATTTTATATATAAATATTACCACAAATCATAGCAAAAGAAAAGAGATTATAATTTTTTCAAATAATCTCTATATTTTAAAAATTTTTATCTAGTATTCAAATTATTACTTTTTATCAATACTTGCCTTAACGAATGAATCAAAAAGTGGATGGGCCTTAGTTGGTCTACTTTTAAATTCCGGATGGAATTGACAAGCAATAAAGTGTGGATGATCGGGTAACTCAATTATTTCTACTAAATTAGACTCTGGATTAATTCCTGAAAAAACCATTCCCTTACTTTCCATTAGTTCTCTATATTTATTATTAAATTCATATCTATGTCTATGTCGTTCTAATATTTCATCACTTTTATAATCTTTATAAGCAAGAGTGCCTTTCGTAAGAGTACAGCGATAATTTCCTAGCCTAAGTGTTCCTCCCTTATTGATGATTGCTTTTTGATCAGCCATTAAATCAATGACAGGATTTGGACATAATTCATCAAACTCCCGACTTGAGGCATCAACTAGCCCACAAACATTACGAGCAAATTCAATGACAGCAATTTGCATACCTAAACATATTCCTAAGTAAGGAATCTTATTTTCACGAGCATACCCTGCCGCTTTAATCATTCCTTCAATTCCTCTGGAACCAAATCCTCCCGGAACAATTATCCCTTTACTATTTTTAAATACTTCTTTTAAATTACAAGTCTTGCATTCTAAATCTTCGCTATTAACCCATTTAATTTTTATTTTTGTATTATATTTATATCCAGCGGCCTTTAATGCTTCTTTGACAGATAGATATGCATCTTCTAATTCGACATATTTTCCTACCAAAGCTATTTCTATTTCTTTATCTAAATTTTCAACTGTTTTAATTAAGTTTTCCCAAGCGCTTAAATCACTTCTAGTTACTTTTAAACCAAATTGTTTTAATATAATATCTTCGATATGTTGGTTATGAAAATTAATTGGTATTTGATATATATTTGCAACATCCTTAGCTTCAATTATATTTTCTACTGGAATGCTTCCAAATAAACTGATTTTCTTTTTTACTGCATCTCCTAAATCGAGTGGTGCTCTTGTAACAATTATATCCGGTTGAATACCAAGTCTTCTAAGTTCAATAATACTATTTTGAGTAGGTTTAGTTTTTAATTCATTAGAGCCATACAAATATGGTACTAAAGTTGTATGAACAAATAATGAGTTTTCCATACCCATCTCTAGACGAAATTGTCTTAAAGATTCCATCATAACCGCCGATTCAATATCTCCGACAGTTCCTCCAATTTCAGTAATAACAATATCTGCTCCACTACTAGTACCAGCCTCATAAATTTTATTTTTAATCTCATTAGAAATATGAGGTACAATTTGAATTGTTGAACCTAAGAAGTCCCCCACTCTTTCTTTTTCAATAACACTTGAATAAATCTTACCATTAGTAATATTTGATGTGTAATTTAACTCCTCATCGATGAATCTTTCATAGTGTCCTAAGTCTAAATCCGTTTCACAGCCATCCGCTGTAACAAACACTTCCCCGTGTTGAATCGGCGACATCGTTCCTGGATCGACATTCATATACGGATCAAACTTTTGCATAAATACTTTATAACCCTTAGCTTTTAGTAAAAGTGCAATACTCGATGCCGTAATACCTTTACCAAGCCCTGAACAAACACCCCCTGTTACAAAGACATACTTTGCCATACTCTACCCTCCATAAAAATAAAAAAAGCCCTTGGAGAACTTCCTAGGCTCTTTTAAATTATATCACTATAATTTGGTATGTGCAATAAATTACAAAAAATTTTATTACTTTCTTCCTGGCATGCCATCTGCTTGCTTATATCTTTTAAGCATAGGTTCATACTCAGCTTTATGTACTTTATACATAAGTTCAGTAGCAAGCAAAAGTGTTTTAATGCCATCAATTCTAAATGTAAAATTAGGTATTTTATGTAATAAATCTAATGACCGAACTCCATTTTCTAAAGTACCTGAAGTGGCTGTAACAAATGGCATAATTTCCTCTTCCATAAACTTCTTATGATAAGCATTAATTATATCTTGCGCATTATCACAAACATTTTCAATATTTTCCATATAAAAATTTGCTTGAGAAAGCGCATTCTTTTGTTCATCTGGAAGCGCAAGTAAAGTCATTCCTGCCACCTTAGTTAATTCATCCGGTTCTTCCTCATAATGGGCTAATACTTGTTCCCACATACTTACTCCATCCTTAGTAGTTAAAGCATTAACTAATAACACTTTAAGCAAAAAATTCATTTGTACCATAAAGTCATCTAAAGCTTCGCCCTTAAAATCAGCTTTCTTAACATCTAATATTGCCTCATAATAAACATTAGAAAGTATATTAGCAATTCTTTCAATCATAATTTGAATTTTAATTTCCTGAATATCTTTATTACTTGAAATTTTCTTTTTAACAGAATAAAATAAAGATTTTCTTAATAAAGTTTTAGTTTCATTAATTTTGTCTAACATTACATCTTGCTTAGTCTTTAAATTTTCCATAATATCCCCCCTTTTTTATGCGATATATTATATAGTATTTTAATTGTATTGTCAAATTTTTAAAAAAATTGGGATACTAGCCATTACATTTTTTTATAAACTCTGTAAAAAGCCTTTCAGAAAATTCATCATCCAAATCTTCAGGATGCCATTGTACTCCTAATATAAAGCTCTTATTTGGCAAGTGAATCGCTTCAATTAAGCCATCATCACTATAAGCATCAATGCAAAAATAATCTTCTTTAGTAACTGTAAATTTATGTCTACTATTAACTCTAATAATTTTATCTTTTAAAATAGTTTCCAAAAACGGACTAACTACTCGTATATTATGCACATATTCATTTGAACTTTGATGTGCATCACTACCAATTAAAATTGTTTGATCACTTGGAATATCCTTATCAAAATTATGAATATTGGCTATCGCTTGCATGCCCGCACAAATACCTAAAAGAGGCAAATCATGTTTAATTGCATATCTAATAATTACCTCATCAGTATCATGCCAAGTAACACCACCTGGAATAACAAATCCTTGACAACGTTTTATAAGAGGCATTACTTCACTTTCCAATCCCGGTAAAATAAGTAAAGGAACACCGCCATTTACTTTTATTTTTTCTATCAAATGAGCACTTACTTTATACGAATTATCAACAAGTCGCATACTAATACCAATAACTACCATTTTCTCTCTCCTTAACTAAATATTTCCAACTAATTATATGATTAATTTATTATTTTTGTATCATAATAATATTGGGAGGTAACAAGATAATGAGTAAAGCTAAAAATCAAGCTAGAAATAATGCTAGAAATAATTCAAAAGCATCTAGCTCAAACAGTGCTAAAAATAACTCAAAAGCACGCAGTAGCGCTCGTAACGAAAGCTGTAATTAATATTAATCAATTCCTTTTTCTTTATGAGCTCGAGGATGATGTTGATAATCTTCCTCGATTTTTTTATTGCTTAAATGCGAATATATTTCAGTTGTAACCAAATTTTCATGCCCAAGTAGTTCTTGGATAATTCTTAAGTCTGCTCCATTATTAAGTAGGTATGTTGCAAAGGAATGCCTAAGAGTGTGAGGTGAAACATCTTTTTCAATACCAGCTTCTTTCACTAATTTCTTTAAAATTTTAAAGAATCCTTGCCTACTAATCTTAGTTCCATTTTTATTAATAAATACATATTCACTATTCTTAGTTTTTAAAATAAATCCCCGATATTCATTGATATAAAGTTTTAAATATTCCATTGCTGTATTTCCTATAGGAATAATTCTATCTTTTTTTCCCTTACCTAGTACCCTTATAATACATTCATTATAATCTATTTGATTTAATGTTAAATTAATAAGTTCACTAATCCTTGTTCCAGTTGCAAATAACACTTCTAGCATAGCTTTATTCCGATAATCAATCGGTTTAATAAGCTTAATATCCAGTAGTTTATCAATTTCTTCGATTGTCAAATAATTTGGTAACTTCTTTTCTAGTTTAGGCAACCTAATCCCACTACAAGGATTATTCTTAATTATCCCGTTAAATATCATATAATTATAAAAAGAATTTAAAACAGATAAATAATGGGCCTTAGTCTTCGGTGAAGTTTCCATATTATTTAAAATCATTCGTATATCACTTGTTGTTAAAGATAAAATGTCCTTATTTATGTTCTGCGTCAACTTCTTTAAATTTTCTCCATAAGACTCGACAGTATTATTTGAAACTCTTCTTTCATATTTTAAATATTCTAAGTAAAATTTTATATTCTTATCTTCACAAGTATCAATTACATTCATAAGCTCCACCCTATAAGTATTATACCGCTTTTTAAAAATTCGTGCTATAATAATTAAAGTGATATTATGGAAATTTTAGCGGATAAAATAAGACCTAAAAAATTAAGTGAAGTAATTGGTCAAACTCATTTAGTAGGGCCTGGTAAAATACTAACTAATCTTGTAAATAACAAGAAACTTTTTTCGATGATTTTTTATGGTAAACCAGGTATTGGTAAAACAAGTATTGCTAGTGCTTTAGTTAGCGAATTAGGTATGCGTTACAAATTTATGAATGCTACAGTTAATAATAAAAGTGATTTTGATATTGCAATCGCGGAAGCTAAAATGTATGGAGATATGGTTTTAATCGTCGATGAAATTCATCGTATGAACAAAGATAAACAAGATTTACTTCTTCCCTACATTGAAAATGGTACTATTATTTTAATTGGACTTACTACGAGTAATCCATATCATAAGATTAATCCTGCAATACGGAGTAGATGTCAAATATTTGAACTTCACGAATTAAATGCTAGTGATATTGTTCAAGGCTTAAAAAGAGCTTGTGAGTATTTAGAAAATATAGATGTAGATAATGATACTTTAGAATATATTGCTAATCTTGCCAGTGGAGATTTAAGATTTGCTCTAAATCTATTAGAAATGGCTTATTATTCTACGCAAAATGGAAAAATTACTTTAGCTGAGATAAAAAGCATTAATTCTAAACCGGTATTCTTTCACGATAAAGACGGTGATGGTCATTATGATGTTTTAAGTGCCTTGCAAAAATCAATTCGTGGTAGTGATGTTGATGCATCCTTGCATTATCTTGCCAGACTAATCGAAGCTGAAGACTTAGATAGCATCTACCGCCGTCTTTCGGTAATTGCTTATGAAGATATTGGTATGGCTAATCCAGGAATTGGTCCAAGAGTTATGGCGGCGATTAATGCTTCCGAATTAGTAGGGCTTCCTGAAGCACGTATTCCTTTAGGACAAATCGTTATTGAAATGGCATTATCTCCTAAAAGTAATAGCTCTCACCTAGCTTTAGATGAAGCTTTAAATGATTTACATAAAGGAAATACTGGTAATGTCCCCGATAATATTAAAACTAATAGTAAAACCTATTTATATCCCCACGATTATCCTAATTCTTGGGTTAAACAAGAATATATGCCTAATAATTTAAAAGGAAAAATATATTATCATCCAAAAGATAATAAAATAGAACAAAATTTAAATAAATTACATAAAGAAATGAGGAGTGAATAATGAAAATAAGTGTAATTGGAACTGGAGCATATGGCCTAGCTATAGCTTTAGAACTTGCTAAAAAGAAAAACAAGATTTCTATGTGGACAGAAAGCCCCAAAGTATATGAAGAATATAAAAGCACCAAAAAAATATCATCGATTTTTGATATCGCTATTCCTAGTAATATAAGTATTACCCCTGATATGGAAAAAGTCCTTGAAAATACCGAACTAGTATATATTGTAACAGCTAGCAAATATGTTGATTCAGTCTGTGATAAGATGAAACCATTTTATAATAAATCGATACCCATTTGTATTGCTTCGAAAGGTATTGAAGAATCAAGCGAAGAATTATTATCTAATATAGTTGAAAAAAAGCTAAAAACTAAGTATATTGCGGTAATTTCTGGCCCAACCTTTGCAATTGATATAATTAATGATGAACCAGTTGCTTTAGCTATTGGCTCAAACTCTTTAAAGGCTCGTTCTTTAGTTATAAATACTTTAGCAAATGATCACTTAAAATTACGCCCCACCAAAGATATGATTGGAATACAATTATGTGGTTCTGTTAAAAATGTTATAGCTATTGCTGCGGGAATTGTGTCAGGCCTAGGCTATAGTGATTCTACTCGAAGTTTTCTAATAAATGAATCAATACACGATATTAAAGATATAATTTATTACCTTGGTGGAAACCCTAAAACTATCCTATCTTTCGCTGGTATTGGGGATTTAATGCTTACTTGCTCTAGTACTAAATCCCGAAACTTTAGTTTTGGTTATTGCATAGGTAATACCAAAGACGCTAAAAAGATAAAAGAATATTTAGTAAATAACACCGTCGAAGGATACTATACTTTAGATACTATCTATCGAATGCTTAATAAAAAACAAATAAAAATAGATTTAATAAATGTTATTTATGATATTGTATATAATAATACCGATCCTGAAACTCTAATTAAATTTTTAATAACCAAAAAATAGCTTGGAATTTCCAAACTATTTTTCTTTTATAATATCATCAATTACATAATATGCTAAGTATAATCCTGCAGTAGCTGGAGAAAAAATACTAGATGCAATTACTTCATCATTATTAATTGGTAAGTCGCTATTATAAACAACGGGTATTTTTAAACTTATATTTTCTTTTCTCAAACGTTGCCTTAAGCTTCTTGCTAAGGCATCATTATTGGTTTTATCTAACGTACAAATTTTTACTCCCATAGGACTAAGTCTTTTTCCTGTTCCTAATGCACAAACAATTTTTATATTATTATTTATACAATATTTAATTATAGCAACCTTCGCATTTATATCATCACAAGCATCAATTACATAATCATATTCTTTTAACTCTAAGACATTATCTGGTGTTATATTATAAGAAAATCCTTTTATATTTATATCTGCATTTATCAATTTACATCTTTTAATTGCAACATCTATCTTTTCCTCCCCAATATTAGTACTATCGGTGATTAGTTGCCTATTTAAGTTACTTTTATCAATAATATCACCATCATATATTGTTATATTGTTAATCCCACTACGAACTAAAGCTTCTAAAGTAAAGCCACCGACACCACCAACACCAATAAGACAAACTCTAACATTATTAATTTTTTCTAAATTTTCATTTCCAATCAAACTAATTAATCTATCAAACATAATCGTAATTACTCTTGTTTCTTTCTTTTTAACGATAAATCTTCACTTTTTTCTTCAATTTCAAACTCTTCGCATAATTTTAGTGCTCTTTGCCTTTGTATTTCAAGAGCATCATCTTGCATTTTCCTTGTTGCTACAAAATTGCCACTACCATCAACACCTACATACTTCATAAAATAGTATGAAAATGGTTTTACCTCATTCGATTTAGTAACTTGTATATCACTTTCCTCTTGAGTAGGTTCATGAATATATTTCATAAAAATCTCCTTTTTTATTAAAAAACCCAGAAGGAAGTCCTGCATTGATAAAAACCCGCTCTCGGCAGGTGGGCATCACATGAACTGCTTTAGGATCCTTATGCACTTAATGGATAAGTCTTCTACACCACAATTCAATTAGATTCCCGTATATCATATCTAGTCGGTTTTATATAGACATAGACTACCCTTCTAGGTAATTTAATTATACCAAATATAAATAAATTTAGCAATAAAATATAAGCATATTTACACATTATTCTGTTAAAGATTATCTTATTGTTTTTTTTGTTAATTTTATTTTCTAAGCATTCTTACATTCTATTTTTTCGTAAATATAATCATCTAGTTTTTCTATTTGCAAGTTTAATGTACTATCGATCTTTTCATCATTATTCGCATTTTCTAATTTTTCTAGTTCTTCATCAATCATTTTAAATACTTTTTCTACCAATTCCATAAACCCTCCATTAAGAATTTATTATAAAATAAGTTTTATAAAAGTCAAGAAAAAAAAGGAAGAGTTTATTCTCCCTCAAATTTTGGTTGTAAAATATTTAGTGTGTGTAAGTGGTTTACATACACTTTTGTTTTTTTACAAAATAAAAGGAACATGTTTACCATTTCCTGTTACAATATAATTATCCAAAATATAAGAAAGAAGTGATAACATGTTCCATTTAAATTATATAACAAATATCTTAGGATTAAAAGACAATAATATCTTTTTTAAAGAAAATTTTTACAAAGAAGAGAAAATCAAAGGTATTATTCATAAGATTTTCGAAGGATATCTTTCATACAAGCCAGAATCCTGTCCTAGATGTGGTGTTGTTTTTGATGAATTATTTGAAAAGCATGGCTTTATTACCTCTAATATTAAAGTCTTAGATGTATCTGGTTATAAAACAATTCTTCGTCTTCATAAGCAAAGATATCTTTGTAAGCATTGTAATAAAGCCTTTACTTTAAAAACTAATATTGTTAATTATGGTTGTTTTATTTCTAACAATACTAAATATTCTATTGCTAAATCTTTGGCTTCTAAAATTAGTGAGAAAGATATTGCTATTAATCATAACGTTTCTCCTAATACTGTTGAAAGAGTTATGGATTCTTATTACGATTTAGAAAAGATTCATAAAACTTATCTTCCTCA